>CAYQIS010000047.1:0-1806 GCA_964417645.1 uncultured Spirochaetia bacterium | reverse complement strand
TACAAGCACTGCAACAGGCACAAGCACATCATTGCCGCCAACCGCCACAAATACAATACAGTCTTCAACCGCGACTGCAACATGGACTTTGGCAATAAATACTCCTACAAGCACACAGGCTCAGAGCACTTTTACGCCGACTCATACAAATACAGCATTTCAGCCTACTGCAACAAAAACAAATACGGCAATATTTACAAGCACCAATACCGCAACTGTTTTATTAACGGCAACATACACAAACACAACATATCCAACTTCAACAAGCACTCTTCAGTCAATCAGTACGTTTACTTTTACCAATACGCCGGTTTTTACGGCAACATTTACAGCAACACCGACGCCTACCGGAACTTTAAGCGGGATCGTTTCTCCTGTTATTACGGCAGCGGTAAAAGCTGAAATATATGATGTTGTTCTGTCACAAAACCCGTATCATGGCGGTTCGCTTGTGATATATTTCAAGCTTACAAAAAACATAAAAGATATTTCTTTCAGACTGTATACGGCAAGTTCAAGACTGATAAGAGAAATGAAAGAACCGGGATATTTGTTTGCGGGAAATAAAATCATTAATGTTCCTGAAAAACTTTTTTCGGAGCTTTCCAACGGGACATATTATTATGTAATTTCCGCGAATACCGAAAAAGGTGAAACCGTAAAATCAAAATCAGGAGTATTGCTTATTATTAAAAATAAAAAGTAAGTGTTTGGAATATTAAAGGCGGCATGTATTTTATGCATGCCGCCTTTTTTGTTTATGTGGTAGGATATTGTAAAAGGAGGAATTTATGGAAAAAAGAATAAATGACAGGCGCAAGAAAAAAGTGGATGTGGAAGTTGACAGAAGAAAAGGGCCAAGACGCCTGACCTGTGAATGCGGCGGAAAGATTGAAGTTAAAATTGCGGATGCAAAATCAGGCGAATTTGTTTGTTTAAGGTGCGGAAAAAATCACTAAACGCTTTTCGTGGGATTGCTGTGTATAAAATACAATTGACCATAATAAAAGTATAATGTAAAATATTAACGAAATTAACTAAAACGCTTATGCGAAAAGGGGCGGCAATGAGGTTTGTTTCTGATTGCTGTTTGAGTAATTCTATAAAATATTATATTTTATTTGTAATTTTTTGTTTTTTGCCGATAAAAAGTTTTTCTTACAATAATTTTGGGACAACATCCGGAGAATTCTTAAAAATTTATCCTGAAGCAGCCCAGGCAGGTATGGGTAAAGCTGCAACAGCCGCTCCTGACGGAACGGCAGCCATTAATTATAATCCAGCCGGGCTTTCATTGATTGACAGAAATGAGCTTTCTTTGACCCAGATAAACTGGTTTATAACGGGTTTAAGCATGTACCACGCGGCGTATGCAGCTTCTTTGGGAAGCGGCTTATATTTTGGCGCGGGCCTTTTTTGGCTTGATTTTGGAAGCTTTGATTCTACAGGCGGTCTTATGCCTTCCGTAAGCGCAAAGGACGCAATGTTTTCGTTTGCATTGTCAAAAAGTCTTACCGAACAACTGAAAATTGGGGCGGGGATAAAAGCTTTGTATGAAAACGTGCTTGATGAAAACACAGGCGGGATTTCATTTGATGCGGGTTTAAGTTATGCAATCGTTGATAAAAAAATTTATGCCGGTTTTGTTTTGAAAAATACAGGTATGCTTTTTGGTGTCAATGATATGCTTCCTCTTGAAGCATGTGCGGGATTATCATACAGAAATTATGAAGGAAGTTTTAATAATTTTTCGATTAATTTTGATATTTCAAAGACGCTAATAACCGATAATTTTTATACGGCAAT
>CAYQIS010000046.1:0-1947 GCA_964417645.1 uncultured Spirochaetia bacterium | reverse complement strand
AGGGCGGCGGCAATAGAGCAGCTTGCATCCTGGGGAGATAAACTTGGTATCCCTACTGTAAAAGGAATTGAAAACGGAGATCCGGCCGCGGCCGCCTTTGATTCGGTTCGCAAGGCAAAAGCAATGAAAGCGGATGTTCTTATAATTGACACCGCAGGAAGGCTTCATACAAAAGCCAATCTTATGCAGGAACTTCAAAAGGTAAAGAGGGTTGTTCTGAGAGAAGTTCCCGAAACAGCGGTTGATTCTTTTATTGTTGTTGATGCAAATATAGGCAAAAACGCATATGTTCAGGCAAAAGAATTTAACACGGCTCTTGGTTTGACCGGTGTGGTGCTTACAAAATTTGACAGTTCGTCCAAGGGGGGAAGTATAATACATATAAAAGCGGACTTGGGGCTTCCTGTAAGATTTTTGACATTTGGGGAAGGAATAAATGATATAGAGCGTTTTTCGGCGGAACGCTTTACCGCCGAATTATTTGATTGAGGATAAGATGAAATGGATATTTTCGGAGAATAAGACAAAATCCTCTTCTGCAAAGCTGTTGATGGAAGAGTTAAATATTCCTGATTATATTGCCGCGGCATTTATTAACCGGGGTATAGACACGCCGGAAAAAGCAAGAGAAATATTTAACACGGATTCTCTTCCTTTAAACAGCCCGTTTTTATTTGAACAAATGATAAAAGCGGTTGATAGAATAGAAAAGGCCGTTAAAACGGGTGAAAAGATTATAATATACGGGGATTATGATGTTGACGGAGTCACCTCAATAATAATACTTAATACTTTTTTCAGAGATTATCTTAAGTATGACAAGGCCGGTTTTTATATACCAAACAGGCATAATGAAGGATACGGACTGAATCTTGACGCCTTAAAGCAGATAAAAACCTCCGGAACAAAGCTTATTATTACGGTTGACTGCGGCATAACGGCAAAAGAGGAAGTTGATTATTGCGCCGCGCACGGAGTTGATGTTATTGTTACGGACCACCATATGCCAAGTGAAGATCTTTTTCCTCAAAAAGCGGTTGCGGTTATAAATCCAAAGCATTCCTTAACATATCCTGACAAGGAATTGTCTGGAGTTGGCACGGCATACAAACTTTTGTGCGCTCTTGCGGAGCGTTTTAATATTAATATAGGCGATGAGTTTCTTGATTTTGTGGCTCTTGGAACCATAGCGGATATAGTGCCTTTGACGATGGAAAACAGGATACTTATCAGACGGGGATTAAAGCGCATGCAGAAGACAAACAATCCGGGTTTAAGCGCATTAATGGAAGTCTCGGGCATGAAAAAAGGGGCGCCTGTTACAACCTTTCATGTGGGATTTGTAATAGGACCAAGAATAAACGCGGCCGGAAGGATAGAGCATGCGAATAAGGCGGTGGAGCTTTTTATGTCATCGGATATTGCCGCCATACAGGATATAGCCGGCGAACTTAACGCTGTAAATGACGAGAGAAAACGGCTTATGAAAAAAACCGAAGAGCAGGCTGTTGCAATGATAAAAGAAAATTTTTCGCCTGAAGACCATATGGCAATAGTGCTTTATGATCCAAAATGGAATGCGGGCATAGTGGGGCTGGCAGCATCAAAGGTGGTATCAAAGTTTTCCAGGCCGGCTTTTATCTTGACAATGGGAGAAGACGGATTGGTTCACGGCAGCGGCAGAAGCGTAAGTTCTGTTAATATATATGAAGCCCTTAAAAACAGCGGTTCAATGCTTTCTCATTTCGGCGGGCATCGTCTGGCTGCGGGTATAACGCTTAAAGAAGAGGATATTGGAGCGTTCAGGGAAGCAATAAACAATTATCTTAAGGAAAAATATTCGCCTCAGGATATGGTACAGGAGCTTTTTATAGATGCGGAAATTAATTCTCCGGTCACGGTTGAGCATATAAAATTGCTTAATATGCTGGAGCCTTGGGGTGAAGG
>CAYQIS010000045.1:0-2709 GCA_964417645.1 uncultured Spirochaetia bacterium | reverse complement strand
CACGGCGGGAAAATATGGGCGGAATCAAAAGGAAATAATATGGGGACTGTGTTTTATTTTACACTCCGGGATTCCGAAGATAATTCCGGAGGACAAAAATGAAAGACCAAAAAACCGCAAGAATTCTTCTTGTTGAAGACAGCAGGGCACACGCAAAACTTGTGATGATGGCTTTATCGGAAAATAAAATACCCAATGTTGTCAAACATTTTGAAAACGGTGAAAGAGCCCTTAATTTTATTGAGAATATGAAAGACGAAGACAAGCCGGATCTGATACTTTTGGATCTTAAACTTCCGGGAATGAACGGAATTGAAATAATGAAACGAATTAAGGCAAATTCAAGAGCCTTTGATATTCCGATAATAATACTGACAACATCTGAATCAGAGAAGGACATAAGATCGGCAAATATGAATTATGCAAATGCATATATTGTTAAACCCGTGGATTATGAAGCGTTTACGGAAATGATGAATGATGTGGCGTATTATTGGCTTAATTACAATAAAAGAGCGTATTAAGGGGGCATTATGGGACGTCTGCTTATTGTTGATGACAATGAAGCTCATATAATTCTTCAAAAAAATGCGCTGAAGGAATGCGCTGAAAATGTATCAATATTAACCGCAAAAAATGTAAAAGAAGCGGAAAAAGCGCTTTTTGAATCCGATAAAAAGGAAACGCCTGATTTGATACTGCTTGATTCAAATCTTCCGGGAACGTCCGGATTGGAGCTGCTTGGGAAGTTAAAACAAGACAATAATACAAGACATATTCCCGTAATAATGATAAGTTCATCCGAGAATCCTGCTTTGATAAAAGAGGCATATCAATTGGGGGCAAACAGCTGTCTTGAAAAGCCGGGCGATTATGATGAAATGATTAAAATGACAAATCTTTTTATTAAAATGTGGTTTAAATGGAATAGAAAAGAAGCCACCTGTAATTAACGAAACGAAGTTTCTTTATAAAAAACCTTTTGTTTAATCTCATTTTTTTGTATAATTTATCGAAACTTAAACGCTTAAATGTTGTCTAATTTTATGTTAAAATGCAACAGGAATTAAATACCAGGAGGAAATCGTGATTAAAACGTTTTATTTTTTTCTTATCAGTTTAGTTTTTACGGTAAATTTATTTGCTGCAGGAGGTACAATACCTGCAGGTTTGCCAAGTTATTTTGGTTTTGGGGCAATAGATAAGGCAGACCAATATGCTGCCAGCCCTCCTCATTTCTATAAAGGAACCGCTGTTCAGACTTGCTGGGATTACAGCTATGCTTATCTTACTTCTGATTTCAGCGCCAGCGGATATAACACTTGGACAGGCTGGGTGGCAGGCGGGCAGTGGCCTGCAAACGAGCTTAAATATTGGGAAGCAAGGGGACAGATACAGGTATTTACTTTTTATTATACCCCGTACAATCTTTCAAATTATACCGATGCAACAAAAATGAATCAATATTATAAAGATTTTAAACTTTTGTGTCAGGTTATTGCCGCCAATTCAACGAAAAAGGTAATAGTTCATATAGAACCGGACCTTCTTGGGTTTTGGAGAAAAGCCGGACGCTCGGCAACAACCACGGGTGTGGTAAGAGTTGGAAGCGCCAATTTTGGCGAAACATGCGACGGGGTTGCCATAAACAGCTTGCCTGATACAATACAGGGATTCAGCGAGGCATTATACAGAATAAGAAATCAATACGGCGGCGGAAGAGTTTTGCTTGCGCATCATTTCAGCCATTGGGGCAATTCATCTTCAAAAGACGTTCTTGTTGACAACACATTGTCGCAAAATGACGTTAATTCATATGTCGATGACACAACGTCTTTTATAACGGCTGTTGAAAACGGAAAGAAATATGATTTGATTTTTGTTGACCCGTCAGACAGGGACGCGGATTGGTTCAGAATAAAAGGAGGAGAGGGAAATACAAGGTGGACAGCGCCTGATTACAGCGGCTTTACAATGAATAGAAGCTGGGGAAAATTGGGATATGTTTTTGACAGAGTCTCTACAAATCTTGACAGAAAGCTGATGTTCTGGCAGATACCCGTTGGCAACACATATTTTAAAACATGCAATAATACGGATTACCATTACAGAGACAATTCTGCCCAGGCGTTTATTCCTTCGCTTTCAATTAACGGAAGTTTTGGAACGCCCGGTGACGCTTATTCGAACACAGTGACTTCGGGCGGCCCCGGATATTGGGCATCTAAAGGCTTTATAGCGGTATTGTTCGGCGAAGGCGGATATGACCAGCATCAGACGGCATTTAATACGGTTACTCATTTGAGGGACTGGCCTAATGACGGAATTACAAATCCGACAAGTGATGCAAATCCCAATGGCGCTGTAAGTTTTGATGTGTGGGGGCAGGCAACATCAACCGATGCCGATAATGACGGAGGATATATAAGAAAAGCTGTTGCGGCTTATTGCGCAAAGGGCAAGTTCCCGCTGACAGGCGGAGCGGCCACAAACACTCCTACAAGAACGAACACACCTGTGCCGCCGACCAATACAAATACAAACACCCCGGTGCCGCCCACAAACACAGCAACAAGTACAAACACGCCCGTGCCGCCAACCAATACCCATACAGCAACACGAACAAACACGCCTGTACCTCCCACGAACACAAATACTTATACGCATACAAGTACAAACACGCCCGTGCCGCCAACCAATACAAATACA
>CAYQIS010000044.1:0-2862 GCA_964417645.1 uncultured Spirochaetia bacterium | reverse complement strand
CCTTGCGGCATAGCGGTTAACTCCCAGGGCGCCGTATATGTGGCGGATACTTCCAATAACCGCATTCTTAAATATGATTCCGAAGGCAATTTTATTTCAAAGTGGGGCAGTTTGGGTGCAGGAGATTATAATTTTGATTATCCCAGAAGCGTGGCTGTTGACCCGTACGGCGATGTTTATGTGGCTGATATCAACAATTACAGGGTAATTGTATATGATTCAAACGGTGTTTTTAAAAGAAAGTGGGGAAGTTATGGAAATTTGCCGGGCCAATTTAATTATGCGCCCTGTGCAATTCCCGATAAATTTGGCGCGGTTTATGTATGCGATGCCGGAAACGGCAGGATACAAAAATTTGACGCTGCCGGAAATTTTATAGCCGAATTTGGTTCCGCCGGAAGCGGACCTTTGGAATTTAATTCGCCGGAGAGTCTTGCCGTTGGAAATGACGGATATATTTATATTTCTGACACCGGTAATCACAGAATACAAAAAGTTACCGTAAACGGTATATTTGTAAAAATGTGGGGTGAAATGGGAACGGGAAACGGACAATTCCGTTTTCCGGCGGGCATTATTAAAGGAACCGACGGATTGCTTTATATTGCGGACGCCGATAATAACAGAATTTGTATTTATGACACTGAAGGCAATTTTATTGGAAGCTGGGGGGGTTATGGCTCGGGAAACGGTGAATTTAATTCGCCTTTTTATATTGCCATGAACGGAAGACAGAATTTTTATGTTGCGGATACGGGTAATAACAGGATACAGAAATTTGAGTATTGAGGATAAAGTTCGGGAAATACGGCTTTGAATAATAAAATTTAAAAAACTATAATATATTACTTAAGAGGGATGGATTATGAAAAAAACATTTATTAAGTTTTTATGTTTTGCCTGCGCAATAGTTTTTGTATTTTGGGCCTGTTCAAAATCAAAAAATCCGGAGAGCCCTTCGCAGCAAGAAACAGCAACATCAACAGATACCGCAACCGCCACGTATTCTTTCACAGGTACTGTAACATCCACAAATTCTGCCACAATGACTCCTACTGTGCAGGATACGGCAACATATACATCTACCGCGACTTATGTTCCAAGCGATACGGCTACCGCCACGTATACTTCCACCGGTACTGCAACATATGTATATTCATCAACAATTACAGCGACCTCAACAATGACAGCCACGGCTAATGCAACCATTACAGAAAATTTTACTGTCTGGCATCAGGCCACCGGTGCGGCTGAATTTTCGGCCCGTTCACATTTAAGAGGCACGGTATTTAACGGCCAGATGTTTATAAGCGGCGGAAACAATGGAGGTAAAGAAGTTTGGGCGTCAGTTGACGGAATTGATTGGACGGCAAAAACGCTCAACGCAGAGTTTTCGGCAAAATGGTCGCATGAAATGCTAACTTATGACAACAAAATGTGGGTTATTGCAGGGCGAGTGGGAGATATCCCTAAAAATGATGTCTGGTATTCAAATGACGGGATTTTATGGACTGCTGCAACAACATCAGCGGCATTCCCTGCAAGAAGAACTTTCAAATCTTATGTTTTTGATGGAAAAATGTGGGTGTTGTCAGGTTGGGGAGAATATGGTGATTGTCTTGGTGATGTTTGGAATTCAACGGACGGCGTAAATTGGACACAGGTTTCAGTTACCGTACCTTACGGAGCCAGGACAAATGCTTTTGGCACCGTGCATAATGGCAGAATGTACATTATGGGAGGGTTTAACTGTGATACAGGATATGTTAATGATGTTTGGTATTCATATGATGGAGCTCAGTGGATACAGGCAACAGAGCATGCTGGCTGGGAACCATGTTCGGACGCCACATGCGTGTCATATAACGGAAAACTTTGGGTAATCGGCGGTTATGATGGAAATCAGCGCAAGGTATATTACTCTGAAGATGACGGCGTTACCTGGAAAAAAGCTTCAGATAATATGTATGGTACAGGAACCAAATCTCTTTGTGCGTACACAATTTTTAATAATAAGCTTTTTCTCATAGGCGGTTACGACGATGTGTCTGACACCAACAGTGTATGGTGGAGTGAGTAAATATAAAAAATATATAATTATGCTGTTAATTTGCGTAGTTTATATGGTGTAGTATAATTACTATTCGTTATTATTTATTTGGATTTTATAAATTTAGGAGGATAAAATGAGAAAAGTTTTAATTACTGCGGCTGTTTTGTTTACAATAATTCTTATTTCTTCATGTAAAAATAAGATAGATTCAACAAACCCTGAAAGCATACCGACAAACATATATACATATACTGAAACCGCAACTGTAACTTTCACCAATACTGCAACTTTTACCCCTACTGCAACATCAACACCTGTTCTTGTGGTTATAGATGATTTTGAAGATAATGACAATATAATCCTGATACAATGCAGCGATTGTATAAATTTTATTGTGGGTGCTTATTCCGATGGGGTTTCCGGTTATATCCGGGGCTGCTATTCGTTAAACGGCGCACCTGCTTATTTGGGTTCTTTTGCTTATGGAATAACAGCAACAGTTCAAGATAATGGTAATGCTTGGTTCGCGATTTATATTTCGACCAAAGTATCCTCAAGCACCGGAAGCAATTTTTCGGGGTATAATAAGTTAAAATTTTATTATAAAGTTTCAACCAATGCGCCTTCTTCAACCAATATTTTAACTGATGTTGTTTTACTTTACGGAAATGAAAAACTGAGAAAAAACGGCATTGTTTTGGATAAATCAAACAACTGGCAGCAGCTTTCTTTGAATTTTAACGAATTTACAGTGGAAAGTGTTTCCAAAACAATGAATGAAATACTTTCAAATGTTGGTTCTTTGAATA
>CAYQIS010000043.1:0-3032 GCA_964417645.1 uncultured Spirochaetia bacterium | reverse complement strand
CCAAGGAAAAGCCAAGGAAGACCCAAGAAGGGGCCAAGGACACACCCAAGAGCAAGCCGAGGACAAGACCAAGCGATAAAAAAGTCGTATCCAGTAAAGGGAGAAAGAAAAAACCATCGTCATATGAAAATAACGAAATTGAATATTATATTTAGCTTATCGTAGGTATGAGTTGCATCGCCCGGAGTTTGTTACGTTTCTGTAATTTCCAGTGTCTGATTAAATAAATCAAAATAGTGTGGTGCTTTTTCAACAAGAATCTTCTGTGAACCGGCATAACGCGAAAATTGTCTGAAAAACAGTGACAGATTATAAATCGGGTCTTTGGTTTTATATCCATAATCATGATATATAATCATCTTATTATTGTAAGTTATTTTAAATCCCTTAGAAATTGCCTGGATGCAAAATTCTATATCCTCGCCGGAAGCGGCAGGGAATGACTCTGAGAACCGGATGGATGCGGCAAGTTCTGCTGATATGGCAAAGTTGCATGTAGGGCCATACAATAGGGTGTTGTCAGAAAATTTTCTGCCGTTTAGAGTGCCGTTTATATCGTGATATTTATCTAGCCAGGTTTTGCCAAAGGACTTTGTCATTCCTGACAGCAGGTGGGTATTGCCTGAAGAAAAAGAGTTTCCGATTGCCTCTATCCAACCGTTATCTGCCACGCAATCGGAATCCGTGAATGCAATTACACCGCATTTATTTTGGATTGCGTAATCGAGTCCGGTATTTCTGGCTTTGGCTGCTCCGGATTTAGATTTCAGTCTGATCCTGATAATTTCGCTCGGTGTGTCAAATTGCAATGGCGAACAGTCGTCAACTGCAACTACCAGAGATGGATGGACAGTTTGTTTTGCTATTGAGTTAAATAAACGCTGTAGTTTATCTTTGCCTGTTAAATCGGTGACGTGAAACGGTATTATTACCGCTATTTTTGAATAGTCTGTCGCAGAGTTTTCTGTGTTTTCTATAGTTGCGTCATTGTCTATGCGGGGTTGATATGAGCGAAAATATTTACCGTAATTGTAAGCGATGAATTCAAGACATTTTGTGACAAGAAAGGCACCTTTGTGCTCCCTGTTGGAAAGTTTGTTTGACCAATATTTTAAAGTCTTTAAATATGGCGAGTCGTCAATGAAGCTCATGATGTAGCTCCGATACAGGCACAATTCTTACAATACGGATCGCTTTCTCTTTTTAACTGAAATGAGCTGAATGAATGGAGTTCATCTATGTTATTTCCGTTGAGTTTCGCAATATTTGTATATACATAGGGATTAAACATATTGCAGGGAGTAATATCGCCATTATAAAGCACGCATAGCTCGTTAAGTGCAGCCGGGCATTTATCGGCCTGCCCGTATGTCTTAGAATAAGATGAGTTTATATCAATTCCGGCAATTGATTGCGGAATGTGTATCGAGGAAATTTTATTTTTATAAATTTCAAGTGCCGCCTTAAAGTCTGATATTAATTGGTCCTTTTTGTTGCGAAAAAATTCAATTACATTTTCCATACCCTGATCATATCTGACTGTATTGTAGATAAGTCCAAGATTATACAAATTAGCAAATTTTGAAATATCTATTATTCTATGCGCATTAGCCGGTTGCAGGGTGAAAACCAAGAAAGGTCGTCGTTTCGCCTGCCTAAGATAATCGAGGTTTTGAGTTATCAGAGTATACGAAGATTTTACACGGATTTTGTGCAGTTCGTCAGAGTTAGGGCTGTCAATTGAAACAAAAAGCTGCATATCAGAGGCCAGAAAACTGTCTAATAATACCTTATTATTAAAACATAGATTAGTAAAAAGATTGATATTTGCGTTTGGGAACCTTTCTTTCGTGTAGCTTAGCATGGATATAAACTCCGGGTGCAACGTGCTCTCACCTCGACCGTTAAGGCGTATAATTTCAGAATTGCCACCGAATTTATCAAGAATAAGTTGGAAAAGCTCTTTTTTCATAAATTTGGATGATGAGTAAGGCTGCCTGCCGTATCCGCACATGGAACAGGCAAGATTGCAGTTGGCGCTTAATTCAATGATGAGTTCCTTGAGTCTATGCATAAGAAAGTCTCTCTTTGTTGCATGACAGCGTTTTGCAGGGCAAGTTGCAGGATTTCATTGATGATAATACATTTTTCAGATACGCAGAATTAAGTATTTCGGCAGGCGGATTTTGGTTTAGATTTCCAAGAGGTTTGGCGCAGCCTGAAATCAAGTTTTGTTGAAAACACGTAAATACATCCCCGTTTGGCATTATGGAAATATTTTTTCCGGCGGAATAACAAATACCATGAGTGTCAAAAGCCAAAGCTTTGCTTTTTAAAGCCGTCCAGGAGCCTTCAAAACCATCATGCAAATATTCCTGCGTGGAATGGAATAAATTATTTTTTTGGGCGAACGACCTGACATCATCAATATGTTTTTCGGTTTCTTGGGATAATACAGACTGAATACTTAATTGGCCTGACGGGCCTAACAGCTCTATCGCGGAATTTAAGTTACGCATAACAGTCTCATAAGAGCGGGTTCCCCGCACGAATTGCCAGAAATCTTCATCCAGGGTATCTATGGAGAAAACGATATGGATATTTTTGCCTTTTATTTTTTTTAAAAAGGCTGTATCGGCTAGCGTTCCATTTGTAACGAGATTAATTCTGATGCCGTTGGATTCAATCGCCTTAAGGATTGAAAAAATTCTGCTTTTATGGAGCAAAGGCTCTCCGCCAACCAGACATACTTCCCTTAGAGATTTAATGTGGTTAATTAAGCCTATAACGTGATTAATGTCGATAAGTGGCTCGGTTGTTTTATGTTTCCAATGGGAGCATTTTGAACAACGCTCATTACAAGCCAGGGAAATAAGATAAAAAAGTTCTTTTGGCGAAAACAAGGCAATCCTCCCGTAACAATACTGAGTAAGGTTATTATGTACTTCCTTAATATGAATATTATTCTACAAAACAGGCAGAAATCAAGGGAAAATATAGAATTCCAAGCAAAAAACAAGGCGCTATAAGGG
>CAYQIS010000042.1:3076-3372 GCA_964417645.1 uncultured Spirochaetia bacterium | reverse complement strand
ACTCAGACTTTGGCGCCTCAAACGGCAACGCCAACTCCTTCGGCCACTCAGGCAACACTTATTGCGGACATGCCTTTTCCATATCCAAACCCGTTTAATCCGGATAAGGAAAGCGAGCTTAAGATAGCCGTTAAAATAAAACCGGGTATAACATTTGTGATGCTTAAGGTATACACGCCCGCATACAGGCTTATATTGGCAAAAAAATACGAAGGAGCTTCGCTTGCAAATATTTTGTCTTCCGGATATTTAAGCTGTTCGTCCAATGAATTTAAGAATTTGGCCAACGGAACCTA
>CAYQIS010000042.1:0-3056 GCA_964417645.1 uncultured Spirochaetia bacterium | reverse complement strand
AGTTTGGTGACAGCAGAAAAACAGAAACCTTAAAAGCCGATAAAATAATAATTATAAAATCAAGGTAAAAAATAAAATTTTAACGATTTTGCATAAAATTGTTTTTAAACGTTAAAGCGGATTTTGCGGTAATAAAAAAGATTTGACCATAATTTTTTGTTCTGTTATAATTTTTTAAATTTTCCATATCATAAATAAGACATCAAGGAGCGAATAATGAAAAAAGGCCTTGTTGCCATTGCTGTTTTTTTTGTTTTTTGCGTGTTTTTATATGCGCAAACTGAAAGTCTTATTATCAGCAGAACGGACAGTTTTTACGAAGATTTTTATATGATGGCAAATGACGGATTGATAACAAGTGTTGAAGCCTCTCATTTTAAATATAATCCCATAAGTTCATATGAAGCCGCTTTTTATGTTGTTGAAGCTGCGGGCAATCTTCTGGCCGCAAGCCCAAAGGTACAGGATAATTATACGGCAACGCTTAAAAAGTATTATGAAACATACCGCAAAAAAGCCTTTGAAATATACGGCAAATCGGTTGAAACAAAGAAAAAACTTGCCCGAGCAATGAAAGCCATGAAAGATCCGGGTATGGAAGAATATAAGGCATACATTGAAGAGGCCTCGCTTGATATTTATGATATAGAAGACCGTTACAAGGAAACGACATACCGCGGAATCCCGCCGTTTAAAGTGCAGGGTATGTTAACCGCAAGATGGCAGGATGTGGAAACATTCGGTGTTGCGCCTGTTCATCATACTTCGCTTGGCGGAACTTTTATGCAGCTTTGGACAGAAGGGGTTATAACAAATGACATTAATTTTAAGCTTAATATAACTTTTGAGAAACCTTGGAATGAAGCCGAAAAAAAAGCCGGACCTTACAGCTTTCCTGAATTTTGGGGCACAGGCCAAAGATTTCTTGATAAATATACTATAAATATAGGCGCTTACGGATGGTCTTTATCTTCAGGATTTTTCTGGGAAGATATAACACCCTTTATAGCAAAATCAATATTATCCAACCGTCCCGCATTGTTTGACCGTGATCCGTACGCGCTTGAAGAAACTTCAATGGGGCATTATGAAAACGCATTTCTTCATTCTTTTGTTGCAAGAGGGGATATTTGGTCCAAACACGGTTTTATGGGGGTTGGAATTTATAACAATGACTTTTTTGGAACCAAAGGCATGCTTAAATTAATGGCGGGAAAGGCCGAAAAATTTGATGAAATGTATGACAAATATTATCTTTATGAATATGCAGGAAGATATCTTCAGCCGATATCAATAGACAAAGATCTTGAAATAGCTCTTGCCGCAAATTTCTTCCACACATCAAACGAGTTGGCTGAAATTATAACAATGAATCCCCCGCCTGTTAATGACTATAATTTTCCCCAGGCGCCTTATGGATATATAAAAGCTCAGACAATAGCCGGCGGCGATACAAAGATTAATATATATAATCTTTTTGAAACATCGGGAGAATTTGAAATATCAAATTATCACGGTTTTATGAGGCCTTTCCCTCCGCCTGATTATTACGCGCCAAGAATTAACATGATAGGCACGGCCTCTTATGCCCAAATAAAAGCAAAGCAGCCATTTACAATCAGCGGTAAATATACAAAAATTGACCCCACTTATATTGCGGATGCTTCCGCGATAATAGACACCGCTTTCTATAAAATAGACACTTCGCCCGGCGGAGATATAAGGCACGGGATTGTTGACTGGGATTCATATTCAGGAGACCCAACACTTCTTTATAATAACACCCAGAGAATGGATTTGTTTACCAGTATTCCCATACCTGCCGGATTCTTAAATTTAACTTATGGTTCGGCATCACAGATTAACCCAACAAGCAATCTTTTATATGTGGACCATTTTGTTGTGGGGAACAGGCTTACCGGCCCTATGTGGTGGCATATGTTCTTCAGCAGCTACGGTTATCCTGATCTTACAGCGGGAGGCATGGACGGTTACGCGGCTTATAATGACGGTGATTATCCTTTCAGGGGTGCAATAACATCCTCTCAATATAAAGGTAAAAGATATATCTTTACTCAAAAGTGGCTTACAAACAAGGAAATGATAGTATTGGACCAGGACCCGCGTCCTGACCCTGTAACAGGCAAGCCGGTAAGGACAAAAAAATTCACAAACAATGCATCAGCGGAGCTTAAACTGCAGCTTAACAAGATATTTGGACTGCAGAACAACCTTTTCCTTCAGGGATACTTTGAACTTGTAAGCGTGTGGCCGGGTTCTGACTTGATGGTTACATACGGAGACAAAGGAGCTCTTTTTACACAGAATTTGATAAGCAGTTTTATTTACTATAATATTACAAGGAAAATGGGGATAATGTTTGAAGCATGTATTGAGCGATGGTATTCGGATAATTCCGTTGCCTATGACAACGGAAATCCTCCAAGGGATGCTAATGACAAGCCTATATATACATACAAACCAATTAATTATCTTGATAACAGTTTTGGCTTGGGATTCGATTATGATTTTGCGCCAAGAACGGCGTTATATTTAAGGGCAAAGAGGTTCTTCCATCAGGATCTTTATTACGGAAAATATAAGGTTGGAAATGAGTGGAGAACACAGGATTTTGACGGCTGGTTCCTGCTTATGGAAGTAAAGAATTTCTTCTGATAATAAATTAATAATATAAAAGTCGGAGGTATTGTTGATGCTTAAGAAAATGGCTTTAGTGCTTTCGCTGGCTGTGGCCTTACCTGTAATTGCGCTGGCGGCTTCAGGCGAAATAGGGAAAAATGACTGGGCTTATCAGGATATTAAATCGCTTGTTGATGCGGGCATTATTACAAAACCGCTTGAAAAAGAAACAATTACTCGGGCCGAAGCCGTTGAATATATCAATAACGGTGTTCATAACGTGCTTTACGCCGACGCCGCTTTATCTGAGGGAAACGCTGATTTATCCGGAAAGATAAGCCAGCTTTATAATCTTGTCAAAGCATATATGGAAGACATGATGAAAGCAAATCAGAAACTGGATGACATCCTTAATA
>CAYQIS010000041.1:0-3923 GCA_964417645.1 uncultured Spirochaetia bacterium | reverse complement strand
GCCATAAAAGAAAATTGCTTATTCTCATTTCCCCGCTTGTTCTTATCATTAAATCCGGATCCGGAATACCGGCAGTATAAAGACATGAGCTTATTAATTTTTCATCTATATCAAAAAGTTTTAATTTTCCTTTTTTCACTTTTTCGGCTATTTTGCGGACAGCTTTTGTTATCTCATCCCTTGAACCGTAATTTAAAGCAAGCGTCATGGTAAGCCCGGTATTTTTTGACGAATCTTTTATCAATTTTTTAATTTTTAAAACAACATTGCGCGGCAGCTTAACAATATCCCCAATAACATTAAACCTTATGTTGTTTTTCATTATTGTTTTTCTTTCCTGCTTAAGATATGTATCAAGCATCCCCATAAGAAACTTCACTTCATCCGCGGGCCTTTTCCAGTTTTCCGTTGAAAAAGCATAAAATGTTACATATTTCACTCCGACTTCAGCGCAGGCCTCGGTTATTACACGAACAGATTTTGCGCCTTCCCTGTGCCCCATTATTCTTGGCAGGCCGCGTTTTTTTGCCCACCGGCCATTACCATCCATTATTATTGCAATATGTGACGGCACAGCCGAAAATTTTTCCATTTTTCCCAACTTATCAGATTTTCATAAGTTCTGTTTCTTTGTCTTTTACTATATCGTCTATTTCTTTAATATACTTGTCCGTCATTTTCTGTATTTTACCTTCGGCGGCTTTTAATTCGTCCTGAGATATCTGCTTGTTCTTTTCTTTTTCCTTGATTTTTTCATTTCCGTCGCGCCTTATATTTCTTATATCAACCTTTGCTTCTTCCGCCATTTTTTTTACTTTTTTAACTATTTCCTTTCTGTTTTCCTCTGTCATGTCAGGAAATCTTACCTTAACCGAATCTCCGGTATTTGTTACGCTTAAGCCAAGATTGGCCGCAAGCACGGCCTTTTCAATTTCCGCAACACACCCTTTATCCCAAGGTTTTATATCAATGGTTTTTGCTTCTATTATTGATACGCTTGCAACCTGATTTATAGGAGTTTCCTGGCCGTAATATGGAACCTTTATCCCTTCAAGCACGGCTGTGCTTGCTCTGCCTGTTCTTATTTGTGCGAGTTCTTTTAAAAAATGTTCAACCGCTTTTTTCATTCTGTTTTCGGTATCAGCAAAAACTGCATCCATTTCTTACACCCCTTTTTTAATTAATTATAGTGCCAATATTGCCGCCAAGAACGGCCTTTTTTATGTTTCCTTCCTGTTTCATGCTGAATATTATAAGCGGAAGTTTATTTTCCATACAAAGAGAAATCGCCGCGGAATCCATAACTTTAAGATTTTTATTAAGCACTTCCATGTAAGTAAGATGATTATATTTTTTTACGTTCTTTTCTGTTTCAGGATCTCCGGTAAAAACCCCGGGAACCTTTGTTGCTTTCATTACAACCTCGGCCCCAATTTCAATTGCGCGAAGAGCCGCCGCCGTATCTGTTGTAAAATAAGGATTGCCCGTACCCCCTCCGAATATAACCACACGGCCTTTTTCAAGGTGTCTTATAGCCCTTCGCCTTATAAAAGGCTCGGCCACTTCCTGCATTTCAATTGCGGATAAAACTCTTGTAGGCACTCCCATTTGTTCAAGTATGTCCTGTATTGCCATTGCATTTATTACGGTGGCCAGCATTCCCATATAATCCCCAACCACGCGGTCTATCTTAAAATTTTTACCCCGTCCGCCCCTGAATATATTGCCGCCTCCTATTACAACCCCAACCTGAACTCCCATTTTATGCACCTGCTGTATTTCTTTGGCAATAGTGTAAACTGTGTCATAATCAATTCCTGATTTTTTCTCTCCTGCAAGCGCTTCGCCTGACAGTTTAAGCATTATCCTTTTATATGCGGTTTTCTGCTTAGCCACAGCCACACTCCTGATTTTAGTTTTCTCCCAGGACAAACCTCGCAAATCTTTTTATTACTATATTTTCTCCAATCTTGGCTATTTTTTCCTTAACAAGGTCTTCTATTGTCTTTGAGTCTTCTTTAATAAACGGCTGCTCCAAAAGACATACTTCCTTAAAGTATTTGTCAAGCTTTCCTTCTATAATTTTTTCAACCACCTGCGGCGGCTTTTTTTGATCAGCAAGCTGTGCTCTGTAAATTTCTTTTTCTTTTTCTATTATTTCAAGAGGAACATCTTCTCTTTTGACATAAAGAGGGCTCATGGCAGCAACCTGCATGGCAACATCTTTTGCAAGTTCCTGAAAATCTTCGGTTCTTGCAACAAAATCCGTTTCACAATTAATTTCAACAAGAACCCCGACTTTTCCGTTTCCGTGAATGTATGAATGAATAAGCCCTTGATTCGCGGAACGTCCGCTTCTTTTTGCCGCACCCGCTATGCCTTTTTCGCGCAGCCATTCCGAAGCTTTTTCCATATCTCCGTTATTTTCTTCAAGCGCTTTGCGGCAATCTCCAATTCCGGCGCCTGTTTTTTCTCTTAATTCTTTAACAAGGTCTTTTGATATTTCAGCCATTATTATCCCTCCGAAGATTCCCTGAATTTTGGGGCCTTATGTTTTTCAAATTCTATTTCATCATCAACATCGTCATCTTCTTCAACGCCAAAAACCTTTGAGTAATCGGTTGTGTCGTTTGCTATTGCGGCAGCCTCAGAGCTGTTTTCGGCGTCTTCGGCTATTTCATTTTGCACGGCCTCCGCTTCCTCTTGTTTTACCGCAGTTTCTTTTTCTTTTTCCATGGCAATCTTTTCTTCTATTATTGTATCCGCCATTATCTTGCACATAAGACGCACGGCGCGTATTGCATCATCATTTCCGGGAATTATTTTGTCGATTCCGTCCGGATCACAATTGGTGTCAACCACCGCAACCGTTGCAACTCCAAGTTTGTTCGCTTCACGAACAGCATTTTCTTCGCGCTTTACGTCTATTACAAAAATTGCGCCGGGCAAAGCGTCCATTTCTTTAAGGCCGCCAAGATTATCCTGAAGTTTTTTAAGCTCCTTCTGCATTGACATTCTTTCTTTAACAGGGTAGCGTTCAAATTCGCCTGTAGCTTCCATTGTTTCAAGCTGATTTAAACGGGCCACTCTGGAACGTATCGTGGTAAAATTGGTAAGAATACCTCCCAGCCATCTTGTTGCCACATAAGGCATTCCGCAGCGTATTGCTTCTTCCTTAACCGCTTCTTTTGCCTGTTTTTTGGTTCCAACAAACAAAACTTTCTCGCCGTTTCTTATAACTTTGCGAAGATATTGCGAAGCTTCCTTGGTATACTTAAGGGTTTTCTGAAGATCAATAATGTAAATTCCGTTCCTTGCGGCAAAAATGTAAGGCTTCATTTTGGGGTTCCATCTTTTTGTCTGATGGCCGAAATGTACCCCTGATTCAAGAAGTGCTTTCATGGTAATCTGTGGCATGCTTATAAATCCTCCGTTAAGGTTTTTTGCGTCTGTTTCCTTCGCGCTCTTCGGGACCCTTATGAAAAAGGGACCTCCCGAAAAATCCGGAAACATGCAGTTTTTAAAATCCTGGTAATATTATCAAAACAACGGTTTCAAATCAAGAAAAATTTATGTAAAATACACTATGAAAAAAAATACGATTGTCTTAATCTTCCTGGCTGCTTTTACTTTAACAATTTTTCCCGCGGAGGCGGATTTGTCCGTCCTTGAAGCCAAGGTTTTTAAACTGGTCAACGCCGAACGCATTAAAGCAGGGCTTAGACCTCTAAAAAAAGATATAAAACTTGCTTCTATCGCCAAAAAACACAGCGAAGACATGGCCAAACACGATTATACATCCCATGTAAATTTGGCGGGCTTGGACCCGTCAGACAGGGCCGAGGCTGCAGGCTATAATATAGTGATAAAAAAGAAAGAAGGCAGCCGCACCATTACACGCCGCGGAGTGGGAGAAAACATTT
>CAYQIS010000040.1:0-4386 GCA_964417645.1 uncultured Spirochaetia bacterium | reverse complement strand
AGCACCTGCCTGTCACGCAGGGGGCCGCGAGTTCGAGTCTCGTCACTCCCGCCATTCGTTACAAACGAGCCCTTCGGCGAATACGTCGAAGGGCTTTTTGTATATAGGATAAAGGTTTTCTCCATCGTAGGTGAAGTTCGAGTGTACGGTTTTTAAGATTTCCGCCTTTTTCTTCAAATCCCCGTTTTTATATTGTGATATAAGGCCTTTTACGAGTTCGAGTGCTGTCAGCCCCTTTTCCATTGATTTGGGGTCTTTTGGGCTTAATTCCCGTATTTCCGCCTCTATGGCAGATAGCTGTCTTTTTAAATCCGTATCCTTTGCCAGCCAGAAAGCCTCTGTAATCTTGTTATCAAGCTTATCGTCATATAGGCGGTTTAATCTGGCTTCAAGAGTCTTTTTGTCGTGATAAAGGCTTTTAAGGCGGTTTTCGGCATATTCCTGTGATGTGCCGGAATCTTTTCTGATTGTTTCTGCGATATAATCCAGCATTATATCCGGTGGTATTGCTTTTTCAAGTGATTTGCCCATGAGCTCGGCAAGCCTGTCTTCGCGCAGGTATTTGTAGCCTGCGTGTTTGCCGTTTGAAAAGGTGCAGTGGTAGAAACGGTATTTCTTCTTATAAGTGCCGCCTATTACTTTGCATCCGCAGAGCTTGCAGTGGATTAAGCTGTTAAAAGGGAAATGTTCTTGTTTATTTGTAACCATGGGTCTTTTTTTGGTTATTTCCTGCACTTTATCAAAGAGTTCTTTTGAAATGATAGGTGTGTGATCTCCGGGATATATTTTACCATGCCAGCGTATTGCCCCGTAGTAAACAGGGTTTTTAAACATATCCTGTATTCTGCCGCGACGCATCTTCTGGCCGCGCTTGCTCCTGAAACCCTGCTCATAAAGCGTATCACAAATCATATTCATTGAATAATGGCCGGACGCCAGCATTTCAAAAGCTTTTTTTACAAAAGGTGCTTTTTCCGGGTCGGGCTCTATCCTGTGGGTGATTACGTTGTTTAGATAACCTACAGGCGCAACATGGCAATATCCGCCTGATTCCACCTTTGCGTTCATGCCTATCTTTGCCCTTGCGGAAATTTCGCTTGAATATTTACGCGCAAGCAGAGCTTCCAGACCAAGCACAAACTCATCATCCGGCCTGGCTTCTTTGCCGTAGGTTTTATTTGTGCGTGAAAAATGTATGGTAACTTCTTGTTTTTTGGCAAGCTCGTCTATTTTAAGAAAATCGTACATATTTCTGGTCATTCTGTCTGGGACATCAAAAATGATATTTTTAATGCTGTTCTTTTTTGCATAGTCAATCATTTCGTTAAAATACTTGCGGTCTAATTTGTAAGCGGATTCAGATACCTTCCAAAGCTTTTCTATTACAAGCCCGCGTTTTTCTGCATAATCACGGCCAAGTTTTTCCTGGGCGTCCAGAGAATAGCCGTCTTCTTGTTCTTTTGTTGATACTCTTACATAAAGAAGTGCTTTTGTCATCTACTTCCTCTTTTTTATCAGTTGTTCAATCTTATATGCCTGCAGTTCGCTTGGTATTTGTTTGCCGTTTAGCCAGCGGTTAACAGAGCAAAAGGTGACACCCAGCTTTTTGGCCAGTTTTACCTGGGATAAACCGTTCTTTAATCTGTATAACCTCAAATCAGCTATTAGTTTTTTCATGTATATAATTATATAGCGGGTTATAAAGTAAGTCAAATTAATCTTTTTCTGAGGTAAAAAAGCACTCCCTCTCCCCTTGCGGGAGAGGGTTGGGATGAGGAGGACGGTATTAGTCGTCATTTTTAAGTTTTTCCTTTGTTTTATATTGTGTTTTCAATACCGTTAATAAATCGAGGATGTTATATACGATTTCCGCCGCTTCCTGATAGGACAGGGGGTGTTTATAGTATGGTTGGAAGGTTTTTATGGTATAATCAAGGTGCTCTTTGGAATACGCGCCTTTGCCAAAGGGGTAGGCTTCCGCCGGAGTGGGGTTGAATTTCTTCTCTATAAGCTCTTTTCCCGGCCTTTCCATATCCGCCTCCTTTTGAGTTTCTGAGGCAAGTATAGCGGAATAGGCAGGGGCTGAATAGAACGCTGAAACAAGACATAAAAAACTTAAATTAAGGATATACTGAATTGAGATTGTAAAATGTTTTTTCAGTATGGGTGTAAATTGTGGCAAGAAAATACAATGTAAGGCAAGAGGAAATGATTACTTTTTGATTCTAAGCGTTTTGTATAATTTTCGGGTTTCTGTTATATCTTTTTTGATTTTAGGCAAAAGGATTATTCGATTTTTCTTATAATATTTCTTATTCCTTGCCGTCTTCCCGCATTTTCTTCCATCGGTCTTCGGGCTGCAATACTTTTTTCCTTTCTCAAAAGGGAAAAGCAGGCCGCAGAACTGGCATTCTGAAACCGCGCCAGTTTCCAGCATGTCATCTACAAGGCTGAAAAAGACAGTATCGCAGAACTCGGACAAGTAGCAGCTCTCTACATCTGGCGTGTCAAGATATGCGTTGATTTTTTGAAGGAATGGCCTGAAGGCGGTTTTGGTTGTTATCCATTCATAACTTAAGTCTGCTATACGTTTTGAGATATTTACAAAATCATTCTTTGATATAACGGGGTAACCGAAAACAGACGATAGCTGGTCGTAAATATATCCAAGCCAGCTGTGAAATGTTTGATACAGTGGCCGTGTGGAATGCTTTAACGCTTGGGTAAAATAACCAGCAAAGACATGATAGGGCTTGAGTGTGAATGGTTTTGCCGGTTTTTGCGTTTCAACGTCTTTTATATACCACGGTTCTAAAAAGACACCGGCAGGGATAATAGGTAGATTCTCTGTCATCTTGGCTTTTATATATTCTTTATCCTGAATTTTTAGTGAAGGAAAGGTGACGGGTTTGTTTCCGTATTTCAATAATTGTTGTGCAGTCAGCTTTTCTGGATTAAAGCCACTCTTGCTTAAATAATCAGGATCGTAAGCTATGATTTTATCAGTTATAATACCGCGAAAAATGCCTGATATGGTTTTTTCGTATTCGCGTTTGTTTGCGCCTATAAGTGCGAAAAGAAAAGACGGATCAGAAGGATCCGCTCTGGCAGCGTCTTTTAGATACTTGTCATTTACCAGTGCGTAGTAAGATAACACATAAACACCCATATATTTGCCAAGGTCGCCGGGATTTTCAAAAACTATGCCGTAAGTTATGAATGATTTGCCGCGTATGTGGTAGTTTTTTATTTTTTTGTTAAAGAAAATCTCGACAGGGGCGAATGCATTTTTAAAAATTATTGCCATTGTCTATTTCCGTCTCTGGTATTTAATTTTCTTAAAGACGTCCGTGGTAATGTCTAAAACCAAGTTTTTGTCTTTGTCGGAAAGGTTTTTTAGCATGATTTCAATACGTTTGGCAAAAGAGTCTTTGGCAGTAGGGTTTGCTTTTTTGAAGTTGAAAAGCTCATATAGAGGGGTACGTTTAAGGCAGAAGATAGGTTGCTGATGGTTTCAAGACTGCACTTGTTACGGCCTCTTTCGATTTGGCTTATGAAATTAGAGCTTACACCTGATAATTCAGCCAGTTTTTCCTGGGTTATTCCTGCCTGAGTCCTGATATCACGTATTCTTTTCCCAATCTCCCTGTAGATTTCCATGACAATCACACCCTTTCGTGGGGAATTACAATATAAATCATAGTATTACTGGTTTTATAATTGAACAAACCATAAATTGATATAAAACTTGACTTATGGTTATAGTAAGGTTATACTGTTGTTTAAGGTTAGTCAGACTAAACAAGTGAGGAAACATCCATGAAAAAAGCACTTTTAACGATTTTTTCGTTCTTGTTCGTGCTTTCAATTGCAATAAGTTGCTCAAAAACAAATCCCACAAGCCCTGCGCCGACGTCTACAAATACAGTGCCTTCTTCTACGAGTACAGCTACTCTTACTTATACGTTTACTGCTACCGCAACTGCCACTCAAACAGGGTTGTTTGTAGAACGTGCGGAAATTATACAGGCGCAGAGCTCCCATGGAGTTGGTAATGCAAATGCAACTGTTGTGCTTAGATATGGTAATGCCTCTGGCGCGTATGTGCAGGGGGCAACAGTGAGCATAGGCGCTGCAGTCCTAACAAATAGTTCTGCAGGCACTTATACCGCAACATTGTCAAATATTGCAGACGGTACAGCAATAAACTTATCTATAAGTTCTTTAGCCGGTAATGCAACATCTTCTATTAACGCGCCGTGGGATGCTGAGATAATAACACCGTCTTCAAATGGTGGTTATCAGAGTACAGCGTCATCTATGAATGTAAGTTGGCAATATTATATTGTCAGCGGGACTATTCCGCAAAAAGTGAGATTATTGATG
>CAYQIS010000039.1:0-4487 GCA_964417645.1 uncultured Spirochaetia bacterium | reverse complement strand
CCGCTTATGCCCCTTATAAGTGAATTATTTAAAATTATTCCTCCTCCCACTCCCGTTCCAAGAGTAAAACCAACAACATTACGTGAACCGCGTCCGGCCCCAAGCCATTTTTCCCCGTATACGGCGCAGTTGGCATCATTTTCAACGGCAGTCTTAATTCCGGTCAATTTTTCCATTATGCTTTTAAGCTTTATATTTTTCCATCCGGGCATATTTGGCGCCATCATTACAATTCCTTTTTTGCTGTCAAGCGGCCCCGGCGCTCCGATCCCAAGCGTTTTAACCTGACTGTTTTTTATTCCGGATTCTTTTATCATTGCATTCAGATTTTCCGCCATATTTTTTATAACATAATCAGGGCCTTCTTTGGCTTCGGTGGGGAATCTGCCTTGCGATATTATATTCCCTTTTATATCAGTAAGCACCATTACAACATTTGTCCCGCCCAAATCTATGCCTGCCGCATAAGACGCTTTGCCTTTTGTCTTTTTTAACGAATTGTTTTTCATATGCATCTCCCGATAATTATTTTTAACAATTTTATCTAATTATATATTAAGTGCCGTACAGTTTAAAGCCGTTTTTGTAATCCCCCAAAATCATTTTGGATTGTTTTAAAAAGTGGTGCGAGGAGCGGGACTTGAACCCGCACGGCTTGCGCCAACGGCCCCTTAAACCGTCGTGTCTGCCATTTCACCATCCTCGCACTTAACGGGCGTGAAAACGAATATTGTTATACCAAAATACCTATTTCAAGTCAAAACAAAAATTGATTATTTAATAATCTTATACTTAACCTTTATTCCCCTTCCGCCTTCCGGAACAAACAATGACAAAACCATCGAAATAACGCTGAACATCAAAGAACCAAATAACGCTCCCCAAAAACTTGTAATTGTGAAACCTTTAACCAGCCAGTCCGTTATATAAAACATAAGTGCATTAATAAAAATAGTAAATATACCCAAAGTAAGTATTGTAATGGGCAGTGTAAACAAAATAAATACGGGCTTTATAAAAGCGTTAACAAGACCTATTACCGCAGCGGCAATAACAAGAACCCCAAAACCTTCAAGTCCTTGCCCTTCAATATTTAATCCTTTAATGGTTTTGACAACCACAAAGAGTGAAATTACATTTATCATCCACTTTATCAAAATGGGCACAATACCAAACTTATATCGCTCCAATTCCGTAACCCTCCGCAACAAGACGTTTATCAGCGTCGCGAAGCCGCTGAACAAGTATCTTTATGAACATTTCATTAAGCTTTACCACAATTGAAGGATTGGTTTTTTTAAAAGAGTTATAATCCGTGTCCGCAAACCTTATTAACTTACACGGTTTTATTGTTACAGCAGAAGCGGATCTTGGGGCAGGATAAAGCATGGACATTTCTCCGAAAAATTCACCGTCTTTCAGGTTGGCAAGAACTTTTTCTTCGCTTTTATTTTTTTTAACAATCTTTACGGTTCCGCTTACTATTATAAACATTGAATCGTCCCCTATCTGTCCTTCCCTGAATATTTCTTCTTTCGCGCCAAAATCCTGATATATAAGCCTTTCCGAAAAAACCTTCAATTCATTTTCGTCAAAAACTTTAAAAAAAGGATGTTTTTTAAGTTCATCAACAGGTATCATTTTTACCTCCTATTTTCTGAAGAACAAAAACATTAACATCCCCGTAAATTTTGTCCTTCAGCATTCGCCATTCCTCAAAAATATCCTGAAGTTCCTTTGCTTCATTCTTATGCACTTCCAAAACAAGCAGTCCGTCTTTAACAAGAACTTCATTAACTTCAACAAGTTTTACAAAAATCCTGATAAACCCTTTGTTATAAGGAGGGTCGGCAAAAATACAGTCCGCCTTAACCTTTTTTTCATAAAGTTTTTTTAAACCTTTTTTAAAATCCGTTTCCATTATCTCATATTTTTCGGGCAAAACACCCGCTTTTTCGGCATTTTTTTTTATAAGTTTTCCGTGAGAATCGTCAATAAACCATACTTTTTCAGCTCCATTGCTTAAAGCCTCCAAACCAAACGCGCCGGTACCCGCAAAGCAGTCAATTACCGTGGATCCCAAAATATAAGGTCTAAGCATATTAAAAATCGCCTGCCTGGTCTTTGCCAATGTGGGTCTGATTTCAATTCCCTTGGAACACTCAAGAGGTATGCCTTTGTATTTCCCGGAACTTATTTTCATTTTAATTTTGTTGCAAAAAGATATACGGCAACAGCCGCGCAAATGAGAATTAAATCTATTATTATGTTGCCCATTACTCCCATATCAGCAAAAGGCAGCCAGATATTCTGCCCAAAATAACTTGTAATTACCGTCAAAGGCACTGCAATAGTCGCAACAACGGTAAGTTTATGTATGCTGTCATTGCTTTTTTTCATAAGCATACCGTTGTACGCATCCATCAGTGAAGGGATTATGTCGCGCATATTCTCAAGAGTGCCCGAAATTTCATTAAGATGATCATATACATCCCTGAAATATACAAGCGTTGTTTTTCTTATATAACTCGGCTCGGCTTTCATCATCCTTCCAAGTACGGGTTTTTCGGCCTTTTTTAGCTTGCGTAAAAAAAGAATATTCTTTTTTTGCCCCATTATTTCATCCATTATGCCCGTTCCCTCACGCCTTTCAAGTATCCTGTCTTCATATTCATCCAATTTATCCTCTATTTTTTCAATCAAGGGGAAATACTCATCAACAAAATTATCCAAAAGGGCGTGCATAATCCAATCTATCCCAAAGTTTGCCGTTTTTCCCGATTTACCTTTTGCCCTTGAAAATACCCTGTCAATTCCTTTTATTCTTTCTTCGTGCAAAGTTATAACAAAATTCTTACCGTAAAATGCGCTTATTTGATCAAGTTTTACTTCCCCGTTTATCATTTTTGCCGAATAGAAAATCATAAGATTGTAATCATCAAACTCATCAAGCTTCGGATGCTCTTTTTGTATCATTGCATCTTCAATTGACAAAGGATGAAAATCAAACTCATCAACAATAAAATCTATCTCGGATTCGGTGGGGTCTTCAAGATCTATCCATATTTTTGCTGAGGATTTTTTAAGGTCTTTTTTTATATCATCACATCCCGAATATTCCAGGATTTCCCCCTCGTTAAAAACAAGACCTCTAAACATTTGAAACCACTTACTTCTTCTTTATTTTTTTCCCGCCCGTAAGGCACTTAACGCAGGTCTTTGCAAATGGCAGCGCTTTCAGCCTTTCAAGAGGAATCTGGCAGCCGCAGCGTTCGCATTTGCCGTAGCTGCCGTTTGAAATACGCTCAAGAGCGTCTTCTATATCTATCAAAAGCTGCTTATTTTTCTCGGTAAGGTCGTAATGAAGTTCTTTGTCGTATATATTTGTTGCCGTGTCAGCGAAGTCCTGCGCGTCATCCTTAAAACTGTCCGCGCTTTCCATGTCTTCCGTATTCTGCCTTATTTCCGCAATTTTATCGGTTTTCATTTTAAGGAGCATGGCTTTTAATTCTTTTTTTCTTTTCGCATCCACAGTTTATCTCCCGGTATTATTATGATGAAAAAGCTGTTTCTTTATCTTCTGTTTTATGTCTGAAATTTGGAATATCAAGAAGGCCGCGTTTTAATTCCATCGTTGTGTTTGATTCAGCTTCAAGCTCTTTATTCAGGAAGAAAAATGAATCCCAGGGATCTACGGATTCTCCGCATGTAAAAAGATCAACCGCCGCATATCCGTATTCAGGCCATGTATGTATTGCAAGATGCGATTCCGCAATAACAACAACCCCGCTTACCCCGTGAGGATTAAACTTATGGAACACTTCGTCAACCACGGTTGCTTTGGCGTATTCAGCCGCTCCAACCATTGCTTCCTGAATGAGTTTAAGATCATTTAATTTTTCTCTGTTACATCCGTAAAACTCAACCAGAATATGTCTTCCCAAGCTTCTCAATTTTCCTCACACCGCCTTCTCATCTTCCGATGAAAAAGTAACAGCACATTTCGTGCTGTATATATAAAATTTAAAAAGCCATTAAAAAAGTAAATATATTTATATACTTTGACAGGTTAATTGTCAATAATTTTTTTAGAACATTTTTTCAAAAACAAATGCTTTTTATCATATAATCTTTAAATAAATTAAAAGGAGAAAAAATGATAGACAACAGCAACATAGACATTGTCATTTCAAAGGTAAAAAAAGCGGTTTCCCGTATGCAGGCTCCGGTATTGGAAAGATTCAGCGAAGAAATCAAAGATCCATACTGGGTTTTGATTCCGTGCATATTAAGTTTGAGGGCCAAAGACGAAACAACCGCCGTTGTTGCCCGTTCTCTTTACGAAAAAGCGCCCACCATGAATTCAATTTTAAAATTAAAACAAAAACAGCTTGAAAAAATTATATATAAAAGCGGTTTTTACAGATCAAAAGCCAAGGCAATCCTGGGAACAACAAAGATGATAATTGAAAAGTTTGGCGGAAAGG
>CAYQIS010000038.1:0-4858 GCA_964417645.1 uncultured Spirochaetia bacterium | reverse complement strand
CTTTACTGTATGCCGGAAACCCTTCAGGAAAACACGGTCCCATAATAGGCCCGGGGCCGGGAGAAGAATTTTTTGAAATACAGCTTTCGAAATTAAATCTGTCGAAAGAACAAAAGAAAAAAACCGATGCTTTAAGAGAATCCGGCAAACGCGAAATGCACGAAATTATGTCCACACTTAAAACACTTATTTGGGATTTACAGGACGAAATAAAAAAAGAAAATTCAGACACTTCAAAAATCAACTCCATCACAGATAAAATATGCGAAACAGAAAAACGGCTTATGCGAAAAAGGACATCCGATATAATTCAGCTTAAATCCATTCTTACAAAAGAACAGTTTTCACAATTGATGGAGAATCTGGAAAAGAAAGATTTTCGCAAAAAAAAGAATATGTTTCAAAAGATTACAGGAAACTGACGCCATCAAGCTGTTTTCTTAGTTTCCCAATAGAGCTATAATGTGTAAGTTCAAAGTGAATGGGTGTGACCGACACATATCCCGAACGAACCGCATCGGTATCCGTCATCCCCTTTACATTATTCCTGCTGCGTTCGTCAATATGCCAGGTATAATGCGAAACTCGTCCCCTCTTTTCTTCGCTGAAATATTCCCTGTATTCAGAAAGATCTCTTGGAATAACCTTAATTCCCTTTATAAAACCGCATTCAGGCCCCGGTATATTTACATTTATTATTGTGTGTTTTTCCGGTTTAAGTTTGCCTTCGCATATCATTCTGGCTATACCGCCGCCCCATTTTGAAGCTCTTGAAAAATCCGGCTTTTTTGAATAATAATCATCAAGCGATATCGAAAGCGCAGGCGTGCCAATAAGCGCGGCCTCCGCCGCGGCGCCAATAGTGCCGGAATAAATTATAAATTTGCCAAAATTTGGGCCGTGATTTATCCCGGAAATCACAAGGTCAGGTTTTCTTTTACACAAACTGAACAATGCAAGTTTAACGCAGTCTGCCGGTGTGCCGTTTATTGAGTATGCTTTAATTTCTCCAAAATTTGCCTTTTTGGCAACAAGTGTTCCTTGTATGCTTATTGCATGTGATTTTCCGCTCTGCTGAAAAGACGGTGCCGCAACAACAACATCAGCAAAACAAGATACCTCGGCAGCAATACTTTTAAGACCGGCTGCCTTTATCCCGTCATCATTGCTTACAAGTATAAGCGGTCTTTTTTTCATATTTTTACTTCCTTTAAATAATATTTTAAGCCTTCAACAACACCTTCTCCAAAATGTGCCTCCGAATGGTAAAAACCCTTGCCATTTACCATTTCCTTAAGTCCGTCAAGCGCATTGGCAACTACAATACCCTTTGAAAAACACCTGAAAAGGTCGTAATCATTCTCGCTGTCGCCGGCAACTATTGCCTCGGAAACAGGTAAGCCCGCGCAGGAAAGCAGATAAGCTGCGGCCTCTCCCTTGTCGCAACCAGCGGGAAGAATATCCATATATATGCCATGGCTTAATATTACATTTGCGCTTAAACCCGCCTTATTTATCGCTTGCAGCGTTTTGTCTTTGATTTTTTCCGCCTCAAGCGCGTCAACAAAATATGAAATTTTATATTCGCTTGACTTCTGCTGATTGCTTATTCCTTCAATGCTTTTCAAGGCGCTCGCAACTTTTTCCTTGTGCCAGTTTTTGCCTATTTTTAAATGCCATGTGCTGTTTTTCAAAAGCCCGCCCGCACCTTTCATGAATATATCCGCGCCGGTGTTAATCACAGCCGCATCAGGCAGTATAAGACCCTCATGGCTTACCGCGGAATTAAATTCAGCAAAGTCCCTTCCTGTTGCGTATACCAGAAACAATTTATCCCTTATTTGTTTTATAAAATCATTGAAAATATCCCTGCCATATTCATCTCCCAATATTGTGCCGTCAATGTCGCTTATCAATGTTATCATCTGCGTATCACCGCATAGAAAAAAGAAACAGCAATAAGAAGTATCGGGAGCCAGTCTCCATACTTTACATAAGGTGTAACTTCTTCATTATATGAAAGTTTGATTTCTTTTACGCAAGCTTTCCTTTCAAACAAACCCGCACATTGTTCTATTCTCCCGCGGGGATCAATATACCCCGATATGCCGGACGCAACACACCTGATAACAGGCAATCCGGTTTCTTTTGCCCTTAATGCCGTATTTTGAAAAATCTGGGCGGAAGCGGGCGTTTTACCATACCAAGTTTCATATGATAAATGCGCAAGATAGGAAGCGCCTTTTCGTGCAAATGCCGATGCGATTTCGGGAAAAAGCGCGTCATAACAAATCATAATACCGGCCTTATGCATTCCGGCTTTCACAGGTTCAAGCGTCTTACCGCTTGTAAAGCCGCTGTAACCGTAGCGCCGGACAACCTTTTTTACAAAAGGAAATACTTCGGCAAGAGGTATATATTCCCCAAACGGCACCAAATGATACTTTGAATATGAGCCTTCAATAATACCTTTTTCGTTAACCGAAAAAGCGCTGTTAAAATATAATGTTTCCCAGGAACTATGCTGTATATCATCGGACCCTATAAGAGATACGCCGCCTGACCTTTCACCTATTGCTTTAAGCGTCTTGCTTTCCCTTGGCAGCACGCCCGGAAATGCGGTTTCCGGCCATACATATACATCAGGATTGATTTTTTTTGCTTCATCAATCAAGCGGAAAAATACAAGCATTGTTTCTTCAAAATACCTCTTGTCCCATTCAACATTCTGATCTATGTCAGGCTGAAGTATGGCGGCTTTTATGGATACTGCTGATTTATTGTTATTTTTATATCCCCAAATACAAGCAATAAAAAAAGCCAATATAAAAACACCTGCCGTCTTAAAACCCTTTTGCCCTATTTCGGGTTTTATTCCTGAAAACAAAAGAGCAATCCATACATTTACGGAATAAATTAAATAGTTTGCGCCGTGGCTGCCTGCAGTTTTGACCGCGCCATCAAGAAAAAGCGATCCATGCAATGCCTGTGCGGGAGTAAGAAGCGGAAAACCCGTTAAAAACCACTCCCTCACATATTCGCTTATGGTTAAAAAAGCGGGCATTGTAAAATATATACTTATTCCCTTTTTTCTGTATAAAACTATGGATGCCCAAACCGGAACTGCAAACCATATTGCCAGATAAAAAGACAAAACAAACCATCCTACCGGTGCAAACAAGCCCATAGGAGCAACATTTTTTAGCCAGTAAAGCGACAACACATAAAAAAAAGCCGCGGAAAAATAAGGAAGCAGGAAAATTTCTTTTGAATCTTTTGCTCTCAAAGCGGAAAATATGGCCGGAACAAAAGCAAAATATATTACATAAGCCGTATGAATGTTTATTTCCTTTTCAATAAAATTGGGAAAAGAAAAAGCCGCCAGCACAGAAGTTAAAAACGCAAAAAAATATTGCATATTTCTCCATTTATTCAAATTTGTTTAATTACTATATAACATGCATTAAAAGCTGTCAATAAACTCAAACAAAAAAGCCCCCGCAAAAGCGGGGGCTTTTTTATAATTTTTGTCAATCATCGCTTGAAGACTGTGAACCCACTCTGTTAATAAGCATATTCATCATTTGGTCAATTACAGCCAAAAGTCTTACCGAAGCATCATATGCTCTTTGATAAGTTTTTGCTCTTGCAAGTTCAGCCTGTTCATCAACCTTTGTTATTGATTCCTGAACGTTCTTTAACTGCTGTGTGGAGTTCTGGTATTGTGCCAATATATTTTCAGCGCTGTCCGCGCTTCCCCTTAACCTGCCAACCATTGACTGGTAATAATCTCCAAATCTTATATTGCCGATTAATTTCATTGCCGATGTCATGTTGCCTTCCTTGTCAACTATTGAGAAAGGCAGAATTTTATTCGTCCCGCCGCTGCTGTTTACTCCCGATGCAAAGTGGAATTTTTGTTCAGCCGCATCAAAATAATAAGCTTCAAGTCGCGGATTTGCGGAAGGCAGATTAAAGAAATATATCTTCGTCATTGTTGTCACAATGTTTTCTGTGTTATTCCATGCGACATCGTATTTATTTGCGCCAAAATTCACCGTTACCCTTCCGTTTTTAACCGGCATCCAATCAAGCACCGAATTCTGACTTTTCCAGGAATATGCCGGATCAACAAGATTTCCGGTTGAAGATCCCGCATAATTTACAGCCCCGGCGCTAACCTGCTCCTGAACCATTCTTAACCTGTTTATTAACGACGGCGGTATTACCGGCAGGCCCGTTGTTGACACTTCTTCTATGGTCATCTGCTCGTTTGATACCATAAATATCTTGTGTTCAGTGTCGTCATATACGGCGGAAAAACCAGCTATATTCTGATTAATCTTTTTCATCAAATCCGAAACTTTCTCAGACGCGGTAAAAGGTATTTCTATTCCGTTAATTATCAGCTTTCCGTTGCTGTTTAATGTGCTTGCGGAAGTTAAAGCCGTGGTCGGCGAAGTTATATAATTATTCATAAGTTTGTTTTTAAGGTTTGCAATTATATTGGCAATATCCCCTTCAACATATTTCGAATCATTAACAAGCGATGTGTTGCTTAATATGTCAAGATTAACCATTATGCTTGAAGCTGATTTTGCCGAGGCCACAAAGAAATCTTTGTCATTCTGCACGCCGGATAAAGGGTCAACTCCGGTTTTGTGAAACTTATTTACAACTGTCACTATTGAATTGGCAAGATTGTCAAGTGCGGTCTTGTACCATGCAACTTCTGTATCTCTTGCCTGGAAAAGTCCGGCAAGTTTTCCTCCGGTAATTGCCTCCGAAAGATCGGCCGTATTGCCGCCTCCGGCTTGTGCCAGACTTACCGTTTCAAGCGAAGAATTCTTTGTTCCCG
>CAYQIS010000037.1:0-5329 GCA_964417645.1 uncultured Spirochaetia bacterium | reverse complement strand
AAAACCTGAAGATATAATAATATTTACGGCATCAATGCCGGCAAAAAAACGCGCGGTGCTTCAAAAACGCGGCATTAATGTTGTTAATGCGCCTGTTGAAAACGGCAGGATTAAACCCTCCGCCGTTCTTGATATGCTGTGCGGGTTTAATGTTCGTTCCGTTCTTCTTGAAGGAGGCCCTTCCGTTATAGCGTCTTTCCTTAGAAACAGGCTTGTTGATGAGGCTCATTTTCACATAGCGCCCATATTGCTTGGTTCTGATGCGCTTGGTTTTTCCCCTTATCTTGGCTTTACAAAGCTTTCACAAGCATATAAAATTGAAGCCGGCCCGGCTTATTCTGTGGGGCCGGATACTTTTATATCAGGGCGTGTAAAATATGTTTAGCGGAATAGTTGCGGCAAAAGGAAGGGTAAAAGCAATACGCAAAAAAGACGGGTTTATGCAGGCGGTTATCGCCCTGTCTTCCAACATTCCAAAAGCGGAGACAGGAATGAGCATAGCGGTTAACGGCGTATGCCTTACCGCGGTGCAGATATCAAATGCCCGCGAATTTACGGCGGATATTTCCGCGGAAACGGCAAAGCTGACCACCTTGTCTTCGCTTCACGCGGGAACAGAGGTTAACATTGAATATCCGGTTACGCCGGACACTTTTTTATCAGGTCATATAATGCAGGGGCATGTTGACACAAAAGGATATGTTGTTTCGCTTGAAAAGCTGCAGGGAAACACGCTGCTTACGATAAAATACGATCCGAAATTTGACTGTTACATGATTGAAAAAGGATCAATAGCGGTTGACGGCACAAGCCTCACGGCATTTAACCTGAAACAGGGAATGTTCAGCGTGTCCGTTATACCGGAGACATTAAAACGCACCATAATGGCATCTTATAAAAAAGGGACCGAAGTCAATCTTGAATTTGACGTAATTGGAAAATATACTGAAAAAATTTTAAGAATAAAAGGCGGTATAAAATGAGGGTTCATGACACTCAGCCGAATTTTGACAAAAATCTTGGTTCTGCGGGAAAAATAGGCCCCAAAAAGCCCGCAAGGGCATTGTCGCGCGAAAAAGTTAACGACATGAATTTTATGAAGCATTTAAACGACGCAACCGAAGAACAGATAAAACGCTCGCTGGATCAGCTTCTTGAAGACTTAACCGAACAGGCAAATGTGCTTGCAAGAAGAAGAACTTTCACGGAGCTTGAAAAATACAAGTCTTTGGTGAAAAATTTTATGAAAAATGTGATAGAAAAAATTTACAGCGTGAAATTTTCGGATTCTTCAAAAATGATGCAGAAAAAGAAAAAAGTTTATGTTCTTGTTGAAAAAGTGGACGAAGCGCTGGAGGAACTTACGCACAGCGTGCTGGCGGGTCAGGCGGAAAGCCTGCGGATACTTGATATGGTTGGCAGGATACGCGGCCTGCTTGTTGACATGTACTCATAATATAAGGAAGTGTGAAAATGGAAAACGAGATAATGTATTCCGTGCAGGATGCCGTAAATGATTTAAAGGCGGGCAAAGTTATTATAGTGACCGATGACGAAGACAGGGAAAACGAAGGCGATCTTATTTGTTTAAGCGACAGGGTTACCCCCGAAACCATTGCGTTTATGGCAAAACAGGCAAGCGGCCTTATCTGCATGCCCATGACATCCTCTCTTACGGAAAGATTGGGATTAACTCAGATGGTCAGCCGAAACGAAGACAAACACAGAACCGCGTTTACCGTATCGATAGATCATAAAGACACCACAACGGGCATATCCGCTCAGGAACGGGCTTTAACAATAAGAAAGGCGGTTGAACCCTGCAGCAGGCCCGAAGATTTTAAAAGGCCCGGCCATATTTTCCCGCTTGAAGCAAAAGACGGGGGAGTGCTTGAGCGCGCGGGGCACACGGAAGCCGCCGTTGACCTTGCAAGACTGGCAGGCTGCCCGGAGCCTTCGGGCGTTATCTGTGAAATATTAAATGACGACGGCACATGCGCCAGAATGCCGCAGCTTGTTGAATTTGCAAAAAAACACGGGCTTAAAATTCTTACAATTGAAGCTTTAATTAAATATATGAAGGAAGGGCACGGCCAGATAACAATGGAAGTGGAGACGGTTCTTCCTACTTCCTACGGCGAGTTTAAGATGAGGCTGTATTCCGACAAGGTGAATAACGGCGTGCACATAGCGCTTATTAAGGGGGAAATAAATCCTGATAAACCCGTTCTTCTTCGCGTGCATTCCGAATGCTTAACCGGAGACGTGCTGGCTTCTTTAAAATGCGACTGCGGAGACCAGCTTCACGCAGCGCTTACAATGATAGAAAAAAACGGCTCCGGCGTTCTTCTTTACATGCGCCAGGAAGGCCGCGGAATAGGCCTTGTAAACAAAATAAAGGCATACAAACTTCAGCACGAAAAAGGGCTTGATACTGTGGAAGCAAATGAAGCGCTTGGCTTTAAGGCTGACCTGCGCGATTACGGGATTGGCGCGCAGATTTTGTGCGACATAGGCGTTAAAAAGATAAAATTAATGACAAATAATCCCAAAAAAATAGTTGGGCTTGCGGCTTACGGGCTTGAAATAGTGGAAAGGGTTCAGATAGAAATTCCGCATAATCCTTATAATAAAAATTATCTTCTTACAAAGAAGGAAAAACTTGGGCATCTTTTGCACCTGTGATAAAAAGGAGAAAATAAAATGAAAAACATTTTTGCCGCCGCTGTTGTGCTTGTGATAATATCTTTTTCCGCCTGCAATAAATTACGAACCCCCACCGAAGTTCCCGAATCAACGCCCACTCCCGTAATGGTTCTTTATACCGATGTTTCACATAAAAGCGTAAAGGGTTTTGACGCTCTTGGTGTTACCCGTACCGTTAATGCCGATTATGAATTTTACACGTGCGGCAGACGCAAAACAGACGCTGTGTTTCCGGCGATAGTGAAGGAAGGTTTTATTCAAAAGCTTGGATATGTGAGCGGCGCGGGTATTTTTGTGGCGCTTACGGAAACTTCTTCGGCAGATTATAATTCGGTTGATCTTCACAGAGCCACGGGCAGAATGGTTTATTCCGCCGCTAAAGCCCTTTGGCATCAGCTTTTTATAATAAAGGCGGACGGCACGGGAAACACTCAGATTACTTACACGGCAGGCAACAAGACAGAGCCTTATATTTCGCCTGACGGGTTAAAATTGGCGTTTATTGAAGATGAAAAACCCTTTTTTTGCAATTACAACGGAAGCGGAAAAGTTGAACTTACAATAGGTTCTGATTATAAAGCAAAAGGAATATCCTGGTCTCCGGACGGGCAGCAGGTTGCGCTGACGGTTTATGACACGGTTTCTTTAACTTACAAGGTGTTAAAATACAGGGCTGATAACAGCCAAAGCCCAGAGACTTTGGCTGAAACAAGTTCGGTTCTTGGGGCGATATATTGGCATGATTCAAATACTGTTTATTATGACAAACAGGAGCTTTCAACTGTTAATATATGGAAAGTTAACGCGGATGCTTCGGGCAATACAAGGATTACATACCAGGGAGTGGGAGACTGGGCAACACTGAGTTTTTTTCTTTGGGATTGAAAGGTTAAAATGAAGAAAAAAAAGAAAAAAGTTAATAAAAGGACGCGTCGTGTTTTGGGTTCTCGGGATAAATTAAGCCAAAATATCCTTTACGCGCACTGCGGGGAAAAACCCGAAGACAGGCAGATGATAATCTGCGATGTAAGCGGCAAGAACAATATGTGAGGGTGACAAATGACAAATATTCTGCTGATAATTCTTATAATACTTGTTATTGCGCTTATTGCGATGAATTTTACGGCAAAAAAAAATATTGATGAGGGTAAAATAATAAACACGCTTTCGGCGGAATTAAAATCCGCTTCAATGGACGCGCTGTCCCGCCAGAACGAGCTTGGCGGCCGTGAGCTTGAGGAAAAAAAGAAGTTAATTGACCAGCGCCTTGATATGATAAAACAGGAGCTTGACAGGGTTGAAAACGCGGTTAAAGGATTCAGCGACCAGAGTTTCCAGAAAATGACTGCGGTTGACACAAGAATTACCGAAGCCGCAAGGGTGATAGCGGAATTAAAGACAACAACTTCAAAACTAAACGAGATATTAAGTTCTTCCGCGAAACGTGGTGAATGGGGGCAGCGTTCGGCAAAACAAATACTGGACCTCTGCGGAATGAAAGAAGGGCTTAATTATATTCAGCAGCGCTCGCTTGATACAGGAAGGCCTGATTTTACCTTTATGCTTCCAAATGGAATAAAGCTTAATCTTGACTGCAAATTTCCGCTTGATAATTACGCGGCTTATGTTGCAAGCGCAAATGAAACGGAAAAAGAAAAGCTGAAAAAAGATTTCTTAAAAGATGTCCGCTCGGCCGTAACCGGGCTTGCAAAAAGAGGATATGTTGGGCCGGATACGGTTGATTATTGCGTTATGTTCATTGCCAATGAGCAGGTATTTAACTTTGTGAATGAATTTGACCCTGAATTTATGGACTTCTCGCTTAAAAACAAGGTTGTTGTATGCTCTCCTTTTACGCTTTTTGCGGTTGTGTCCATAATCTTTAAGGCCGCGGAAAATTATAAGATGGAGAAAGCATCAAAGGAAATAGTGGCATTGATAGGAAAATTTAATGTTCAGTGGGCTGATTTTAAAAATCAATTTGACGTTCTTGGCAAAGCGCTTGACAAGGCGCGCGATGAGTATAATGCCCTTGTAACCACAAGAGTGAACAAACTTGAAGTGCCGTTAAGGGAGATTGATAAAATTTCGTGAAAATAATTTTATTTTATATGAAAATTATAGTTCGGTTTTTTATGACGAAAATAATATAAAGATAGAAAAGTAAAAATTCATAAAGGATTTTTTAAGGAAAAAAAGAGCTTGAAATAATGGTGAAGATTAATAATTAATATTGACATAAAAAGGTATAAAGGGGTATTTTATTTATTGTTAAATTAAATAGATCTTTACCAGATTTTATAAAGTTCACTCACGGACCGGGGAGCTGTGGGTGATAAATAAAAAGGGCAATTAATAAAAACGGTATGCTATATTTTTTCCGTTTTCGCTGCGCTTTCGTGTTAGAAAACAGAAAGTGCCATATTTTAAAAGGGAAAAATGGGAAAAGCATATTTAAAAAGAAGGAAAAATATTGTGTGAAAATGGGGGTATTAGAAAACGGCTTTTTTTTGCTTGAAAATAAAGGGTTTTTGAGGTAAGGTGTAAGAGTGGTTCCCCTGATTAAAAGGGATTGTGACGCTGTGAATTTGGCTTAATAGGCAGGAGTATGTTTGGTGAGAGG
>CAYQIS010000036.1:0-6995 GCA_964417645.1 uncultured Spirochaetia bacterium | reverse complement strand
AAAAGCTGCTTCATATGCACTTATGGGATTATATTTAAAATGAGACGCTTCAACACTTGTTATTAAGCCGTCATTAGCCATCATATAAAAGTCTTCGTAAAAACTGTCCGTTCTGCTGATAATAAGACTTTCAGTTTCCGCATATAAAATTACGGAAAAAACAAGAAAAACAGCAATGGCAACAAGGCCTTTTTTCATTATTCGCTCCTTGATGTCTTATTTATGATATGGAAAATTAAAAAAATTATAACAGAACAAAAAATTACGGTCAAATCTTTTTTATCACAGCAAAATCCGCTTTAACGTTTAAAAATAATTTTATACAAAATCTCTAAAATTCTTTTTTTACCTTGATTTTATAATTATTATTTTATCTGCTTTTAAGGTTTCCGTTTTTCTGCTGTCACCAAACTGCACCGTGTAATAATATGTTCCGTTGGCAAAACTCTTAAATTCATTGGACGGACAGCTTAAATATCCGGCAGACAAAATATTTGCAAGCGCGGTTCCTTCGTACTTTTTTGCCAATATAAGCCTGTAAGCTGAAGTGTATACCTTAAGGGTCACAAATGTAATACCAGGTTTTATTTTAACTGCTATCTTAAGTTCACTTTCCTTATCGGGATTAAACGGGTTTGGATATGGAATAGGCCTGTCCGCAATAAGTATTGCCTGAGTGGCCGAAGGAGTTGGCGTTGCCGTTTGAGGCGCCAAAGTCTGAGTGTATGTAAAAGTCGGCGGAACCGGAGTGCTTGTATTTGAATAAGTATGTGTCGCGGTATAAGTGTATGTAAATGTGTATGTTAAAGTTACCGAAGGTGTATTTGTATGTGTTACAGTGGAAGTGTTGCTTGCAGTATTTGTGGCGGTAAAAGTGTATGTATTCGTGGAGCCCGGAGGAGGCGTGTTGGTTACCGTAAATGTGTAAGTGTTTGTATGTGTTTCTGTTGGTGTATAAGTTTGTGTGTTTGTAAAAGTCCTGGTTTGAGTATATGTGGCGGTCTGTGTATTCGTTGCCGTATAAGTTGATGTGGCTGTATCGGTGGCGGTATTTGTAAACGTGGGTGTTTCTGTCTCTGTTTCAGTATATGTTTCCGTCGGGGTATCTGTTGGCGTGTTTGTTTCCGTGTGTGTCACAGTAAATGTATGAGTGTTGGTAAAAGTATGTGTAAAAGTAAGCGTGGGGCCTCCCGGCGTCACTGTTTCAGAAGGCGTGTAGGTTTCGGTTGCCGTATTTGTGAAAGTGCGCGTAAATGTTTCTGTAGGGGTGTTGGTAAAAGTCCTTGTTGATGTGAAAGTGCGCGTAAATGTTTCGGTTGATGTGTTTGTATATGTTGAAGTCGGCGGCACAGGAGTATTTGTAGGGGTGTTTGTGTAAGTGCTTGTTGCGGTCGCCGTACCTGTATTGGTCCTTGTATAACTCGGGGTGCTTGTATTTGTCGGAGTGTTTGGAACAGGCGTGTTTGTATGTGTATTTGTGGATGTGCCTGTAAATGTATAAGTTGCCGTGCCGGTATTTGTGGGCGTGTTAACAGGGGTGTTTGTCCGTGTTGCAGTGTATGTGCCTGTGTTCGTTCCCGTGGCGGTTGCCGTATATGTAAATGTATTTGTATTTGTGCTTGTGGGCGGTATTGCAGTATTTGTAAATGTTGCCGTATTTGTCCTGGTATATGTGTAAGTTGCCGTCGGTGTATTTGTGTTTGTGTTCGTGGGGGCCGGAGTGTTTGTTCTTGTTGAAGTATATGTAAAAGTCGGTGTTGAAGCGCCCGGGCATCCTGTTCCGCCTGTCATCGGATTAATGCCGGTATTTGTGTCCTGAGTTGTTGAATTTACATATTCACAAACAAGATTTGTGCCTTCGTAAAGAGTGTAGTGGCTGTCGTTTGTATAAGATGTGTATGTGGCGGGCATCTGGGTGTAGTCATCACATTCCGCATCAAACGGAGAAGACCAATCAGTGTTTCTTACTATACCCTGCATATAAAGATATCCGCCGCCCGCGGGAATATCAGGCGCGCCGCTGAAAGAAACCGTTACATATTTATTGGCTTTTCTTCCGTCATAAGTCACCTGCGATATTGATGTTTCAGCAGAACTCACCGTATTTAACTGCCCCTGGTCAACCCCTGATGAGTTATAAACCCTCCCGTCATATTTTTCAACAGTGACTGTTTTTGTAGTGTTCAGCCATACCCTTATTGTTAAACTTGCAACCGGTATTGCAACAGTGTCATAATTTGTTATCCTTACATTCCAGGCAATCCCGTTTGAGGCACAGCTTCCGTTTCCGTTTGACAGCTGAACCTGAAGGTTTAATTTATGCGTTGGCGGAGGAATAGGAGTGTTTGTCGGTGTATGTGTTGCCGTGTAAGTATATGTTGCCGTCCAAAGCGGGTTAGGCGTATTTGTTCTTGTAAATGTCTGTGTCATTGTAGGTGTCGGAGGATTGCTTATATAAATGTAAGCCGCAACAGCTCCCACAAAACCCGCGTTATAGTCAACGCCCACTTCATTTGCAACATAATCATCTATTTTGTCATTGTAATTTCCGCAGGAAGACCTTGGACCGCCCACCAATGCGCCTTTTAATTGATATAAATAAGGCACACTTCCCGGATTTGAATTTTCCTGAACCCATTTGGTGTCAGCATCGCTTGTTCTTCCAAATGCAGCCCTGTGATGCGGATGCTGCACGCTGCCTGCCGCAGTATTGTCCGGATTTGTGTAACCGATTAAAAAAGACCTTCCCGCAGGAGCGCCCGGGCTTCCGGTTATGTCCCCGTGCGTACCAAGTATAAAATCAACATTATTCTTAAGGAAAGTAACGGCTGAAGTCTGTTCTGTCCCCGTTGCAATCCTGCTGTAAAGCGCGGCTATGTAAGCCATATTTGACGCGTATCTTAAAGATCCCCACTCTGTTTTAAACGCATAAGACCCCGTACCGCAGGTAACCATGGATGCCTTATAAGAATCAACTTCTGTTTTTAATTTGGTAAGCTGTGATGTGTCTCCAGCCTTATAAAGTTCATATGCAACTATTGGTTCGGTATGGTCATAACAAAAAATCCAGTTTGTGGGCATAACATAACCGCCCTGGCTTGTAAAGTTCTGTGCTTTTGTAAGATAAGTTGTGGCCTCTGACGTAAGTCCGCGCGCAAGCGCAGCTTTTCTGATGCAAATTGCTCCCCATGCCATGTCATCGCCCCAATTGCCGGCAGGATAATACCCGCCGCCGCCAACAGCGGAAGGACTGGTTTCACCTGTTGCAAGATAAGCTTTTGCCTTATTGTAACAGGTTGTTGCATAAGCGGAATCATAGGGCTGATATGCTATTGCCATTAATGCAAGTGCTGCGGCCGCATTTCCTGCTATGTTGCTGGCGCCCGAGCTTGCAAATGAAACAGGCCTTCTTCCGTCTTTTTCGCCGCCGTCAGTCACATTATAGGTATTGCTGTAATAAACGGGCTCGCACATATGTTTGTGGTCGTAATCCCCGTTGCCTTTTTGATAATAAAAACCGCTTCCTGTATGCGCTTTTATCATCCAGTCTGTCATTATTTTTGCTTCGTCAAGCACATCCGGAATTCCGTTTGAAGGAGGCGCGGAATAAGCGCTTGAATATCTGTCTTCATGAGAACTTCCAAATTCAACGTAAGAATGAAGCAATACTGATGCCGCATAATGAGCGGTCTGTCCAAAGAGAACGTGATCTCCGCAGTCATGCCAGCCGCCGTCTAAATCGCCATTTGTCGCATATCCATCCTTAACATGACAAGCGCCGTGTATCCAGGATTGTGTAGTCCCGCAGCGCTGAGCCCCATAAAAATATGTGGCAAGATATAATGCCTGCCTGTAATCATGGGCTGCATATATGCCGCTATATGATAAAACTGCTATGAATACTGTGAGTATTAACGTGGCTTTTTTCATAAATAAACCTGCCTTGTATTTTTAGAAGCCTAAAACATACCACTACTCACGTTTGGACAATTAAACGATTAAAAAGTTTCGTTTTTAAACCTAATTTTATATTGCAAAACAAGGGTATTTTATCACATATTTAATTTTAAATCAAATATGTGTTTTTCAGTTTAGTTTAAAGCTAAACTGCAGCTTTGGAGCCCGCAAGAATTGCTTTCAATTCCGAAACAATACTGTTCATTTCAGCCGCCTGGGCAGCCAGAGTCTTGGCCGCCTCGGCGGTATCGCTTGCACCTGCCGAATTATTTTGAGTGACTTTTTCCATTTCGGATACGGCTGCCGCTATCTGCCCTATTCCTTTGGACTGCTCAACTGAAGCTGTTGCCACTTCAGAAACAAGGGCGGTAACTTTATCCATTCTTTCATTTATCTTTTTAAGTATTTCCGAGGCATCAGCCGCTTTACCCACACCCCAATCAACGCTTTTTTGTGATTCCGCTATCAATTCCGTTGTGCTTTTCGCCGCATCAGACGCCCTTTTGGCAAGATTTCTTACTTCTTCCGCAACAACGGCAAAACCCCTTCCGGCCTCACCCGCACGCGCGGCCTCAACCGCGGCATTCAAAGCAAGCAAATTTGTCTGAAAAGCTATTTCATCAATGGTCTTTACGATTTTCGCCGTTTTATCGGAATTTACTTTAATAGTTTTTACGGAATCCGCCATTGCAGACATTATTGAAAGCCCTTGTTTTGTAACTTCTCCCGCCTCTTTTGAAATTTTATTGGCTTGAGCGGCATTATCCGCATTGTTTTTAACGGTTGAAGAAAGTTCTTCAATGGAAGCTGATGTTTCTTCCAAGGCGCTTGCCTGCTTTGAAGCGCCGTTTGCCGCCGCATCAGAAGTGCTTTCAACTCTCACCGAAAGATCTTTTACACTTCCCGCGGCTTCAAGAGCTTTTTGCGTGATTTTTTCCAAAGCTTTTGTAAGACTTGAAGAATTAAAAAAGCCCAAAATACCGGCAGCAGCAGAAGCAATTATCACAAGCGTTATTAACAGATAATTTGTTCTTTTTGTGTTTTCAACTATTATTTCCCTCGGGACACCCAAGAAAAACATCCCTGTTATTTTTCCGTCACTGTATCTTATGGGCCAATATATCGTTGAATACGGCTTGCCCATAATTATATTTTTGCCAAAATATAATTCTCCTTTTTCAAGAACTGTTTTCTCAATTACCGGGTTGTTAATTTTGGTGCCAACCGCCCTTTTTCCATCTTTTAAAATCGTGGTCATTTTTCTTTCATCGCCGTAAAAAATTGTGCATTCCGCGCCCGTTGCTTTTTTTACTTTATCAACAAAATCTTCCGATGCCAAAGGATAGGCAATTGTAACCAAACCCGCCGTACCGGCTTCATCCTTTAGAGGAAAACCTCCTTTTAATACAAACTTAACCGTATTGCCGTCTTCAAGATACACGCCGCCGTTTCCTTGAATGGCGCTTTTAATATTCATCTGCGAAGCAAGATTGTCTCCAATTTTATCATTATGGCCCCTTACAATAACATTGCCCAAATTGTCTGTAAATGTTACCGAATCAAAATCTCCGGCTTTCATGAGATTTAAAGAAATTTTTTTCAGTTTCTGTCTGTCTTTATTTCTTAACATTTTGTGTATATCAGGATATTCATAAATTGACATTGCCGCAAGCTCTATTTTTTTTGAAGTATCCGATATAAAAACATCAATTATCCCCTTATTTCTTTTAAGTTCTTCCATCGCCATTTTTTCAACATTTGCGGAATTTGATAAATATATTACAAAACCTATAACAATCAAAGGCAGTACTCCGGCCAAAATATATCCGCCGGCAAGCCTTGTAAAAAGATTTAATTTCATTTGCGCCTCCTTGTATTTTTTATAATTTTCGGTACAAAATGAAAAATATTAAAAAAAAAAGCCCCTTATGCACCCGTAAATGCGCATAAGGGGCTTTATGACAAAAATTTATTATTTTGCTGTTTTGCCTTTTATTACCACAATCTTATCAACTTTGGATTTTACAATGTTACCTTTGTCATCTTCAATAATAAGGATATAATAGAAGGTACCGTTAGCTATATCCTTAAAGTTTTCAGCGGGCACGGTTACTATGTTGTCGCCTGTTTTAAGCCCGCTTAACCCCATGTTAATCTTGCTTGCGGGTATTACAAGCTCGCGTACAAGCCTTGATGCCGCGGTATAAAGCTTAAAGGTAACCGTCTTTGCATTCTTTGTAAGCGCAAATTTGATGTTTACATCTCCGCCGTTTGCCGGGTTTGGATAAGGAAGAATCTTATCATCCTTTATCTTCAATTCGCTTGCAGGTGTTGCCGTAGGTATCGGCGTTGCATATCCCGGTGTAAATGTAGGCAATGCAGCGCTTACTATTACATACTGATTTGCAAGGCCCGCCGTATCAAAATGACCGTTCGATGTTTTTTCAGCTGTTATTGTGTAATTTCCAATAACACCGCTTGTTCCGTTTGCAAGGTTTACATAATCAGCCTTAGACAGAGTGATTTCGTTTGTTCCTATGTTAAATGTCTGATTAAATACCCTTACAAGTTTAGGATTGCCGTTATTGTCGCTGATTACAAGTGTTACCCTGTCCGCGTTTTCAACCCCTATTGTGAACCATATCCTTACAGTGTCCACAGCAGGGCTTGATATATCAAGCGTGTTGTTAACAGCTCCAACAATGGTTATACCTGATACCGTAATATAACCCGGTATATCTGTAGGTGTCGGTGTTGCCGTAGGTCCTGCAGGAGTATTTGTATATGTTGATGTAAATGTATAAGTAAATGTGTTTGTTGATGCCGGCGGCACTGTATTTGTAACTGTTGAAGTAAATGTTAACCAAGGTATCTGGGTGTTAGTACCGGTAAATGTTGCTGTTGCTCCGGGAGGCGGTGTGTTTGTCCTTGTAAATGTTGCCGTTGCCGCAGGCACTGTATTTGTATTTGTTGCAGCAGGTATTGTTGCGGTTGGTGTTTGCCCCGCAGGCGCAGGACATGCGCTTGTGCACCCGTAT
>CAYQIS010000035.1:0-7634 GCA_964417645.1 uncultured Spirochaetia bacterium | reverse complement strand
CCGCCTCCGGCTTGTGCCAGACTTACCGTTTCAAGCGAAGAATTCTTTGTTCCCGCTATCATTTTAAGGTTAAAATTCCTGGTTTCATCAACAAGCGCATTGCCGTTAAGGAGCAAAGTAACCGTACCATTGGCTTTTTCAGCCACTTCAAAATTGATCAGCTGAGAAAGTTTTTTCATTGCCGCTTCACGCTGATCCAGCAGGTCATTTGGTCTTTGATTGGCTCCTCTTGCCTGAAGAACAAGTTTATTTAATTCGGCTATCTGTGAAGTAAGCTGGTTAATTGTGTCGACTGTTGTACGTATATCGGCAGTTAACGCAATCTGCATGTCTCTTAACGCCACTGCACTTGTATTTAAAATCGAAGCAAGCGCTTTGGCATTTGCCACAAGGTTATTTTTGGCTGTGGCAACATCTCTTAAAGCCGCGGGTTTAGCATATTCGGCGGCAAGATCTTCCCAGCCCTTAAAAAAAGCATCTAACTGTGATTGAATTCCCGCGGAATAAGGGTTATCAACTTCCGGAAAAAGGGCTTTTAAAGCCTGATTCGTTGTGTCAAGCACTTCCCATTTTCCCACATTTTCAAGCTGATATCTTATCTGTCTGTCAAGAAATACATTTCTTATTCTCTCAATGGCAGAAATAGTGGAACCCGTCCCAAGCTGACCTCCTCCGTTGGGATTGTTTATGGCCTGGGTAGCCGCTATATTTGCGAGCTGTCTGGAATAATCCGCATTATTCATGTTTGCTATATTATGCGAAACAGTATTAAGCGCCGTTGTATTTGCTCTCATTCCCCTTAAAGCAGCTTCCAATCCCAATAACAAGCTCATAAATTATTCCTCCGTATTCTTATTTTTATAATTTTATATCCAGTCCTTTTTTTTCATCATTTACTTTAAATTCATCTTTACCCGCATTCTGATTGTAAGTCACATTTACGGGATTTTCCATCCTGTTCTTAAGCTGTTCAGTAAACTCGGATAGTGTAAGAAAATTTCTTATCATCACAGCATTGCCTTTGTTTGCATTATCAATTATTTTTACGCATTCAACAAGCTCAGAAAGTTCCTTTTCAATCTCCGGATTAATTTTTGAATTGTACTTTTCAACATATTCCCAAATACTAATTTCAGGCAATCCTTCGGATTTAATAAGTTCACGATAAACGGCATTTTTTTCCGTCTCGAGATTTTTAATTTCTTCAAGTATTCTCTCTTGACGCGGCAACAAAGAATCAATAGCTTTAACATTATTTTCTTTAAGAAACTTGGTTTCTTCGGAAATAACCGGAATAAGTTTCTTATATGCCTCTTTTTGACGTCTTATAACATTTAAAAATTTTTCCCTTATAACCGAATTCACGATTAATCCTCAAGAAGTAATTTTGCCGCCAGTATCTGTGCAGGGACCCTGCTGTTATCAACCAGTCTTTCCTTTATGGCTTTTTGCACAAGCTCTTCACGTATGTCCTGCATTTGATTAAGATATACAATTGCCTTACTGATGGTTTTGGCTTGTCTTGATATTTCAATTCTGTCAGTTTTTACACTGTTATCTTCTCTGTTAACAGGCTGTGTCTGCTGCGCGGATTTGGACGGCTGCGGCTGTGCTATATCCTTAAGTGCCTGCGTAACAGCGGGATTAATATTGCCTATTCCGTTATCTGCCATTGTTAAGCCTCCTTTTTTAATCTCAACTTATATATCGCCCCAAAACAAAAAAACTTTAATTATTTTTTTTTATTCCCTTTATTCTTGATTCACACTTTTCGCACACAATGCCTTTCCTGATTTCAGCGCCGCATATCCTGCACTTCGGCATTTCGGAAGGTTTTCTTATCTTAAGACTTCCGGACTTTATAAACCTGAAGATTTGAGCCTGAGAAACTCCGGTTTTTTGATGAACTTCAAGAATTCCCGCCAAAGGATGCTCTCTAAGATATTCCGTGACTTTTTTTAAATCTATTTTCTCGGAAGCCATGCATTCAGGACATACTGTTTCGCCTTTTTCCGAGCCAAAGATTTTGTCACATCTTGCGCAATTTATAAGAGGCATATTTGCGCCTTCATTTGATTTCGCCGTTATTTACCTTTGACAATTGATTATACAATATGGTGGCAAGCCCTATCCCGCCAGCTTTTGCCATTTCTCTTGCCATATTGTCATACTGCATATCCTGAAATATGTCTTTAGCAACACTTTCCCCAAAAAGCGGATCAGAAGGTACGGTTTTCTTCATCTGTTTTAACATATAACCCAGAAAAACAGATTCAAATTCAATTGACGCTTTCTTTATTTCGTTCAAATATTTTTTGTCAGGCTGCTTTGCATTCTTTACCCCATTAATTTCCACTGCAGCTGTTTTTTTTGCGGCAAGCTCCGCCTGTATAAGCTTATTATTCATGCCGATCATCTCGGCTCGTATGCCCATCTCCGAGCTTCCAAGAAAATTATTTGCCATATATGTTTGCCGCCTACATTATCTCGAGTTCCGCATGTATTGCACCTGCGGCTTTTATTGCCTGTATTATGCTGATTATATCCTTCGGCGATGCGCCAAGAACATTAAGCGCATCAACAAGATCAAGTACATTTACTCCCTGAGGCAGCGCTATCAGCTGTTTCCCGCCGCCTTCAACTTTAATTTCCGAGTGGTCATAATCCATAGCTGATGCTCCGGGTAAAAATTGACTCGGCTGTGATATCTGCTTAGTCACATTAACATTCACGCTGAAATTCCCGTGCGAAACCGCGCATGTATCTATGGCAACATCCGCACCCATCACAACAGTGCCTGTTCTTTCGTTTATTACTATCTTATTTGAAACTTCTTCTGTTTCAACATAAAGCCCTTCAATTGCAGCCGCAAATTCCACCGGATTATTCTGAAAATCAAAAGGCACATGAATTTTTACTGTTGCGGCATCTATGGCATTTGCTATAACTCCGTCTTTTGCCCAGAACTGCTGATTTATTACGTCGGCTATTCTGTAAGCGGAAGTAAAATCGGGAATTCCCAGAATAAGATACATATCATTCCTGTCATCCATAAAAGTAACCGGCACTTCTCTCTCCACCAATCCTCCCTGAGGCACTCTTCCAACAGTAAGTTTTTCTCTTGAACTCTGGCTGGCAGTTACCATTGCGCCGGCACCCGTGGACAAAGGACCTTGAGCGGTTGCATATACTTTTTCATCAAGACCTTTTAACACCGTATTTAAAAGCACTCCCCCTTCAAGACTTCTTGCATCACCCATGGATGACACAATAACATCTATTTTGTCTCCCTTTTTTGCAAAAGGAGGAAGTTTGGCCGTAACCATAACCGCCGCAACATTTCTGACCTTTATTTGTTCCGGACCATCATTCATTCCATAACGTTTAAGCATGTTCGTTATAGCCTGATTGGTAAATACTGTTGTAGTTCTGTCTCCTGTATTTTTAAGGCCAACAACCAGCCCGAATCCGGTAAGCTGATTGTCCCTTACCCCTTTAAAACGCGCAACATTACGTACCCTTAACTCAACAGCTTCAAGCGCAACTGCCAAAGAAAAAATTAATATAAGTCCTGTTACGATTGCCTTAAATTTTTTGTTCATTTGAAATCCACCTCTTAAAATAATCCAAGCCAGTCAAACAGCCTTGTAATTATGCCCGGCGAAGTTTTTTCTCCTATTGGGCCGTTTCCTTCATATTCAATTACCGCATCGGCAACATTTGTAGAATAAACGGTGTTATTTGAACTTATATCTTCCGGCCTTATAACACCTGTTACCACAAAGTTCTGTTTATCATCATTAATTGTTACAACTTTTGTGCCTCTTATGGAAAGATTGCCGTTTGACAGTACTTTTTCAACACGCGCCGAGACCGTGCCCATCAAACTTCCCGAACGCACTGACTTACCGCCCCCGTTTTGATACTCTTCACCGCCGGCAGCCCATCCCGGAGAATAAGGATATATTGCATTAACGCCTCCTCCCCAGTTTGAAACACCCATACCACCGCCCATACCGGCTTTTTTGGACGTTTTAAGAGAAGCAGACTGCGAACCCTGCGTGCTTTCAACAACTATTATCTTAACAATATCCCCGACTTTATACGCTTTATGGTCTGTATACATCGAATCTATATCATCAGCTTTTACTATCTCATCCGCAATTAAAGCCCCTGAAACCGCAAATGCGAACAAAAATACAATCGCGGCAGGAATCATAATTGTTTTTTTAAACATATTTTCAATTCTCCTTTATTTTATATAAATTTTCACTTTTTTATAATTACTGTTCCGTCAGAGTTTACAGTACCTTCAACAAACTTCCCGGAATCAAGTTTAACCTTAATTTTCATGCCTTCTTTTCCGTCATCTTGTGCTATACCGGACGTTTCTATACTTAAAGCTCTTACCTTAACTATAACTTTAACATTTGATCCACGCCTGAACAAAGGCACTTCATCAAACATAGATCTTAAAAGCACGGTACCCGGCATTATAGACCTTTTTGTTTCTTTCCCTGTAACAACACTTATATCCGTAATTACATCATCAGGAAGATTTGTAATGTCCTTCCTTACCGCCGTTACCGCATCAGGCGAAAAAATTTCACGTCTTTTTATCTGTCTTACGGCAACATATGTATCTGTTGTAACCTTTACAAAGAGCGAAACAGGTTCCAGCCTTTTAAACTCTCCGTTAACATAAACTTCCACCGGAACAAGAACATTTCCTTTAAAATCAAGTCTTCCGTCATCTCTTACCTTTAAAGTTATTTCTCCGTCGGCAACATTGATGTTTCTTGCCCTTTGCCTTATTTCAATTTCAGCGTCTCCGGGATGCCACGGCATATTTTCAAGAACATATTTTTTTGCAGTCTCGTTTATATCCGCAGGCTCCACTCTGCCGCCCCTTGTAATAACATTTACACTGTCAGGGCCCGCAACAAGGATGTCGCCGTAATATTTTCTCACAAGGTTAAGCACGGTTTCTTTCTTAACCGTAACTTTCTTTCCGGGTGCAGCTGAATTTTTTATATATATGGAACCCAGAAGATTTTTATCCTTTTCCTCCGCGTTATATATATCCGCTATATCTTTCAAGTGTATTTTTTCAGACGTAATATATACATCTTCCTTGTTAAGAACAATTTCCGGAGCCGAAAAAACATTGCAAACAAACAATAAAACGGCTGCCGTTAACGTAAATCTTTTCATTTACCTCTTAAGGTCATTGGCAAGACCCAACATATCATCGCTTGTTTGTATGGCCTTTGCATTCATTTCATAAGCCCTTTGAGACGTTATCATATTAACCATTTCTTCAACAACTTTTACATTGCTTGACTCAAGCATACCCTGAGCAATTGTTCCAAAACCTTCAAGACCGGCTGTGCCTTCAAATGGTTCGCCCGAAGCTTCCGTCTGTCTGTATAAATTTTTTCCTATAGACTCAAGCCCCGCGGGATTGCTGAAACGTACAAGTTTCAATTGGGCAACAAGTGTCATCTCAGACTGCCCCTGAACAGTCACAAACACGTCTCCGTTTTCCTTGATAACTATCTGCGAAGCTTCCTGTGGGATTGCTATTTCAGGCTCAACTATATACCCTTCTGATGTAACTATATTACCGGAAGAATCCAATTTAAAAGAACCGTCCCTTGTATATGCCATCTCACCGTTCGGGAGCTGAACCATAAAAAGTCCGTCCCCTTGTATTGTAACGTCCAGCGGGTTGTTTGTCTGTACCACTTCACCCTGCTCAAAAGATTTCAGAGTGGCTGAAAGTTTTACTCCGTGCCCTATTTCAATAGGGGTGGGATATTGGGTTCCAAGGTTGTTGGTAACTCCCGCGGGCCTTATCGTCTGATATAAAAGATCCTGAAATTCCGCTCGAGACCTTTTAAAACCTGTTGTATTGACGTTTGAAAGGTTATTTGAGATTACATCTATTGTGTGCTGCTGGGCATTCATCCCTGAAGCCGCTGTCCAAAGTGATCTTAACATATTTATCAGTCCTCCTTATTTATTTTTACTTTTTATATCTGTATGGTACCAACATCATTTACTGCTTTTCCAAGTGTTTGGTCCTGGGAAACTATGGCCTTTTGCGACGCTTCATAAGCTCTGTATGCGGTTATCATATCCACCATTTCCTTTACCACATTTACATTGCTAGCTTCTGTATATCCCTGCATTATTGCGTAATTTTCATTGTCCCCTGCCTCCGGAAGAGGAAGCCCGTCCAATGTATAAAACAAATTATCCCCCTGTTTTCTCACAGCGCTGTCTTTGTTAAAAAGCGCCACTCTGAAAGTATCTATCTCGTTTTTACCGTCAAATATGTTTCCGGCTTCGTCAACATGAATTTCCTTACCGCGCAGATATATTTCACCCGATTCGCCAAGCACAGGATACCCGTCTTTTGTGACAACCTTGCCCTCCGCATCAAGCGAAAAACTTCCGTCCCTTGTATATCTTATCCCTGCCGGAGTTGATACAACAAACATGCCGTTTCCTTTAATGGCAAAATCAAGTTTATTGTTTGTGTTTACAAATGAGCCTTCTTCGGTTATTGCGGGTCTTACACCGTCAACCCTTAACTGGACTCCCTTGCCAACTTCGCCAATTGGCACCATCATCTGGCTGAAGCCGCCGGGTGTTGCAACTTTTTCATCGTTTATTCTGTGAAGGAAAACCTGGGGAAAAGTTATAAAAAGCGCCTTATCTTTTTTATAGCCTGTCGTGTTTACATTGGCTATGTTGTTTGCTATTACATCCTGCTGTTCCGTTTGTGCAATCAATCCGGACGCCGCTGTATAAAGACCGCTTATCATAAATACCTCCTATTTACCCTGTCCTGCAGCCGTATCATTCGCCGCTCCGGCCGAGGATTCCGGCTTTGCTATATATGAAACTTCCTGGCTGAACTTCGATTCAATCGGCGGTGTATCATTGGTTACAGTGGTCATAACCACATAATATTTTTTGCCAACTTCAAGCCCTTTTATAAGATAGTGCGTATCCTTAATCGGCGATGTATTGTGTTTTAAATATCCTTTTCCGGATGTTTCCGATATATAAATATTATATCCGGAATATCTTGCATCAGGCATTTTACCCCACACAACATCAATTGCTCCGTTATTGGTAACTTCTTTTTTCTTGGCTATCGGGAAAACTTCGGGCGTACCCGGAACAACAGGCGCAGGTACAGCCGTTGCTTCATTGCTGTATGCGGATTCAACCGGCGGATATGTATTATTTATTGAAGTGACAACAAAATAGTAACGGGTTCCGTTTTTAAGCCCGTCTATTGTCACATAATTTTCCTTCTGCCTCTTTTTCAAAGGTATATATCTTGCTCCCGGTGTGCGGCTGTAATAAATTGCATATCCTGTAACATTCGGGTCTTCATTTGGCTCCCATGTAAGATTAACCGCATTGTTTGCGGAATATGCTGTAAGGCCTTTTGGAGGAGATACCACAGAAATTGCCGTAATCTTTTCCCTTTCAGGACCAAATCTCAGTATTACAGAAAAACGATGGGAATCGCCCAAGTGTTCGGCATGACCGATATACGCATAGTCAACCTGCCATGTTGATTCTCTGTAGCTTACACCGCCTGTAAACCTGCC
>CAYQIS010000034.1:0-7821 GCA_964417645.1 uncultured Spirochaetia bacterium | reverse complement strand
ATCACTGTGCCGTTTATATCAACAACCGATGTTATATTACCCCTTGTTATGTTATGTTATCTGCAGTGGAATAGTTATATGTTACAGTTTCATCAGCAAGGTCCGGGTAATCTGTTGTAATTGTCTTTATTTTAGACGGGAAATTCGTATCATAAGTATATGTTTTCTTCACACCAGCTTCATCTGTCTGATCCAGTAGTTTTCCCGCGGCATCATATGTAAATAACTGCGAGTTGCCTGTGATAAGGTTCTTTATTTCAGTAACATTCCCGTACTGGTCATAGCTGTATTTTTTGGACAGCCTTTCACTGTCGTGAACTGTTTCTACAAGCCCAGCTGAATTATATGTGTAATCCGTTGTCTTTCCTGCACGGGTTATTTTTTTTATATTGTTATCAGAATAGTATTCATAATAAGTCACAACCCCGGAAGCATCTGTATGCGTCTTAATGTTGTCATTGTCATAGTATGTGTAGCTTTCAGTTATTGTTTTATCAGATGTAAGCGGGTCTTCGAATGTCGTGATAACATCCTTTACTCTGTTAACTGAATCATATGTATATTCAGTAATTTTCCCGTTCCTGTCGGTTTTCTTTTTAAGGAAGCCGCTGTCGTTATATTCGTACACAGTATTGCCCAGATATCCGTAATCTTCCCTAATCATTCTGCCTGCATTATCATAGTACACAGTTCTTCCCGGCCCCTGTTCTTTAACATAAACACTGCCATCGGAATTATATTTTAGAGTTTCAAGCAAAACCCCGCCTGCAGCTGTGCCGCTTTCATACTTTTTATCGCCATTTACCCAATAGTTCACAGACTTAGACAACCCTTCTTTTCTGTAGTTTGTTTGGCTGCTAAGATATCTTGGATACGAGTCTGTATAACCGTAATATGCGTCTTCTAAGCCCGGGCGGTCTACGCTTGTTAAATATAAATTACCCGGATAGTTGTAAGTTACAGGGCCAACACCTGTAACATTTGATGTTACAGAAGTAATTAGCTGGCTTTCCGCGTTACGGGTAACTGTTATCTTTCTGCCAAAATTATCAGTTACTTCAAAATAATTCTCAAAATATTCAAGGGTTACGCCTTTGCCTGTTTTATCCTTTATAGATTTAAGATTAGGCTCGAATGTATAGATAAGATCCCTGTAATAAGCAATAACTTTGCCGGCTTCTTCTTTTATATAATCAGTTGTTCCTGCTCTTTTATATACACCCGAAGAATTTGAGGTTTCAGTAAATACAATTTTACCGTCAGGCATATACAGAATTATTTTGTTTTTATTTTGAAGCTGCGCCTCGCAGGCATTCCATATAACATCTTTCTCGTCCGCATACAAACTTACAATACACTTTATGGGTTCACTTATTTTTTCGTAATAAATATCATAATTGTGCCGCCAGCCGTTCATTTTTCCGTATAAAGGCTGAGGCAAATTAAGCTGCCTGGAATCATAAATTCTTTTAAAAGAAAGATTATATCCGGGATTTTTTATTTCAATATCAGATATAATTTCGTGTTTGGCCCCATCTCTGATGTTTATAGGGAATCCCGTTACCTCACAAACAGGCGGTGGTGTTTCCCATTCTGCGTCATCTGCGTCTTTGTTAAATTTATTCGGGCAGTCTGGGCCTACAACAGTGCCAATTTTATATAAAAAGGAATCCGTTGCGTTTATTTCTCCGTTAAGCACACATCCATGCGCAGCATTTTTAAAAGCTGTTATAAATACTTTGCTGCCGCATCCAAAAGCATCCAGGCATACCCTTAAACCTGCGTTAGGATTACCGGCGTCTTTACAATTGTAAATGGCGTTTCCGTCACAGCCACTGCCAATTACTAATCCATCATACCCGGACGGAATGCTGAAATTATAGTATTTTACATTTTCTGAGCAGACATTTACGGCAGGAATTAACAGAAATATTACGAACATTAAACCAAAAAGTATTTTTTTCAAACCCTGTCCCTCCGCGCTAAGTTAGCAAATCAACCCTTTTTTCAATTACGCGGATTTTATAAAATATCGCATTTTTTGTCAAATGAAAATTACAATTTTGTATTTCTTTTGCCCATATTGAAGTGTTTTATTAGACTGTTTATTTCATTTTGATCAAAAATTCTGAATGCTCCCTGTACAATTGCCATAAATGCAGCCGTGTACAATACTGCCTTCAAAAAGAAAATCAGCCAGTTTCCTGCCTGAGATATTGTATAAAAAGCCATAAATAAAATTACACCTGTCGCAGCCGGTTTTATAATATGTTTTAATAAATTTATAACATGCCCTGTTAAACTCACATAATAAACGTAATACAAAAAAAGGGAAATAAAAGAAGAAGCAAGAGCCGCATATGCCGCGCCTTTAATGCCCATCTTCCAGGTAAATACCGTTATCAATACAGTTGTAATAACAGAAGATATTATACCCGCCCACATTGCCTTTTTCTCATGACCTGTACCGTTAAGTATATTTTGGATGGGGTAAGAAAGAATCGATATCGCATAAGCGCAGGCCAGTATTGCCATGACAGAATAAACATCTTCATACCCTTTGCCAAGCCATAAATAAATGAATTCCTTTCCAAAAGTTATTATCGCGGCTGCCATGAAAATCCCGGCAAATGCTGTATATCTGCTTGTCTTATCCGCAAGCACTTTCATTGTATCCTGCCTGTTTTCCCTTTTTAATTCAGACGAAGCAGGGAGCAAAGAGGCAAAACCCAGCATTTCCGGCAGGTTTGAAATATACCTTGCAATGCCTGCGCCAAGCTGATAAATGCCCGCAGCCGCAGGATTTATAAAAAATCCAAGGGCCAGTTTGTCAAAATTTGCGGATAAAACATTCGAAGCCCTTGCGGTAAAAAGTTTTGCGCTTAAACGAATCATGTAAGAAAGTGTGCCGGCCGAAAACAGCCTTAAAGACACGCGAAGCGGCGGAAAAATCATCCTGCAGAAAAATACAATTACAATGCTTTCGGCTATAAGGGTTCCCATCTGGGAGTAAACCACACCCGTAATTCCCGTGCCCGCTTTAACTGCCCATATCATCAAAGCCGTCCTTACATAAGACGTTATTATATGAAGCATATTGCTGAGATAAAAAATGTTAAACGCGCCGGCAAGATAGCCAATGCCAGCAATCACGAAATTTGCCATGAAAGGATAAATGCTTAAGGCCATTATCATTGACGCAAATCCGGCTTTTTCCGGCGAAGTCCTGAAAAACGCCTTCATTATCAAAGGTTCGAGAAAAAAATAAGCAACGCACACAAAAACCGCAGCCGCAAGATAATAAACAAAAAGCGTGCTTATAACTTCATTTATTTTTTCAGGCTCTTTTTTTGGGTCTATCCTTGGTATCATAACCGACAACGCGGAACTTGTCTGGAAATTTGCAATTAACTCGGTAAACACCAGGACTGTCCCCGCTATTACCCATATTCCATAGTCTTCCGCGCCCACGGAATTTATTATCATGGGCGTTAAAACAAACATAATCGGAAGCGTTAAAATGAAATATAAAATGTTGCTGATGCTGTTTTTTTTAAGCCTGCTTTTTAAAGGCTCGTCTGTATACTTCCACGGATTTGCGTTCATCATTCACCTTTTAAAATTAAATATGCCGCATCATTACAAAAGGCTTACGGGTATTATATTATCCAGGCGGTTTATAACCGCTGTTTTTTCATAGGTGCATATTATTCCCCCGTTTCTCCTTTCAGCCAAACCCGCGGATTTCAAGACATCAAAGTTTTTAACATCGGCAAAGGAAGGGTTTGATGTTTTTTTTATCTCCAAAGGATAAAGTCCGCCGTCTTTTTCAATTATAAGATCTATTTCCCTGCCTTCTTTATCCCTGTAATAATAAAGCGGAGGATCGCTTATGCCCGCATTGAAATAACTTTTTATTATTTCGGATATCACAAATGTTTCAAAAAACGCACCTGACATTGCGCCTGCTTCAAGAGACTGCGGGGTGTTCCACCTTGTCAAATATGCCGCAAGCCCTGTATCCAAAAAATACATTTTAGGGGTTTTAACAGCCCTTTTTATTCTGTTGTTAAAATAAGGCTGCAAAAGATAAACTATCCCGGATGCAACAAGAACCGATGTCCATCTTTCGGCGGTGGGTATGCTTATTCCCACGTCAGATGCCATGGAAGCATAATTAAGTGTTTGTGAAGTCCTTGCAGCGGCAACAGAAAGAAACTTAAGAAACTTTATTTCGTCCCCAACTTGTGTAAGGTCGCGTACATCCCGCTCAATATATGTTTTTACGTAAGAAGAATGATAATCTGCCGGCTGAATTTTAGAAGAATAAAGAGCCGGCATAAAACCTTTGTGAATGAAAACAAAAAGAGATTTATAAGGAATATCCACGGCTTTTTTTGCGGCGGCAGCAAGATATTTTTCTTCCGGAATAAAAGGCCGAATAAACCCGGTTTTGTTTATCTCGCGCATTGAAAGCCCAATCATCTGAATTATGCCCACCCTTCCGGCAAGCGACTCGCTTATGTTTTTCATCATCCTAAAATTCTGCGAACCGGTAAGATAGAAAAGTTTTTTCTTTTTCTGACTGTCAGCAAACATTTTTATGTAAGGAAAAAGCCCGGGGGCATATTGAATCTCATCAATTATAACCGGCGGAACATGTTTTTTCAGAAAACTTCCCGGATCTTCGGCCGCGCCTTGAAGTTCCACGGGGTCATCAAGGGTCACGTACTCTGCTTTTACTGCGGTTCTTTCAAGCATTGTGGTCTTACCGGCCTGCCTTGGCCCAGTTATAAGAATAGCAGGGAACTGGGCGGACATTTTTTTTACGGCTTTTTCAACATGCCTTTTTATATATACCATTTCATCCTCCGACTAATATAATACGTAATATTATATTAGTCGAAAACATCCGGCTTGTAAAGGCGTTTTGCATTATATTGAAACAACTTAATCACGGCTGTCTGTTGACTTAAGCATTTCAAACAGCGCGTTTGTTGCGGCGCGGCGCCGCACTTCTTCCCTGCCGCCGCCGAACACCCTTTTAGTCACCATTACTTTTCCTTCCATATATATGCCTGTATATACAAGGCCGACCGGCTTTTCATTTGTGCCTCCGCCGGGGCCGGCTATTCCTGTAACCGATATTGCAGCCTGCGTTTTAAACTTTTCGGCGCACTTTATTGCCATCTCTCTCGCGCATTCTTCCGAAACAGCGCCATATTTTTTTATTGTATCTTCCGACACGCCCAATATGCCCGTTTTCACATCATTGCTGTACGCGTTTATGCCGCCCGTATAATAAGAAGAACTGCCCGCAACATTGGTTATTCTTGCCGCTATCATTCCCGACGTGCAGGATTCAGCGGTTGATATTTTAAGCCCTTTTTGCGCCAGTTTTTCCCCGAGAACTTCCTCCAATGCAGCCGGTTCATCAGCGTAATAATACCCTTCAAGCCGCTTTGCAATTTCGGCTTTTAATTCTGATATCATTTTATCCGCCTCTTTCGGGGAATCGGCTTTTGCCGTAAGGCGCACTATTATTTCATCCGTCCTGCACATAATGCCTATTGAAGGGTTTACACAGGTTTGAAAAAGGTCCCTTATTTTTTCGTCAACAAGGGATTCCGGCATTCCCGCAACGCGCATTTCAACAAATTTGATAACACTGCCCGTGCCGCCTTTTTCAAGAAGCCTTGGCAGCACCTGCTCCGTGAACATGGGCTTCATTTCGGACGGCACACCCGGCATTGCGGCTATTATTTTTCCTTCATGTTCCAGCATAAAACCCGGAGCCGAACCGTGGCGGTTTTCAAGAATAAGAGCGCCTTCGGGTATGTCCGCCTGAACCTCGTTTGTAACGGAAGGCGTCCTTCCCGTTTTTTTAAACATTTCGTTTATGCTTAAAATTATTTCAGGGTGCCTTATCAATTTCCTGCCGGTTAATTCAGACACAACCTGCCTGGTTAAATCATCAACCGTAGGGCCAAGCCCGCCGGTTATAAGAACAACATCAGAACGCAAAAACGCTGTTTTTAACACGGAAAGCAAACGGCCGGCATTGTCGCCGGCCGTTGTTTTATAGTATACGTTTATCCCGGCTTCCGCCAGTTTCGCGGAAAGCCATGCCGAATTTGTGTCCACAATGCGGCCCAGAAGAAGTTCCGTGCCGCTGGTGACTATTTCGGCGTTCACTTAATGGCGTCCTTTACCTTTCCCGCCAGCCCTTCGGCAAGGCTTGTAAGCTCAGTCGGTATTACGAACTTTGTTGAATCTTTTGTGCCAAGAACTTTCAATGTTTCAAGGTACTGAATCATCATTGTCTTGCTGTCTATCTGTTTTGCAGAACCGAATATCCTGTCCAAAGCCTGCGAGTAGCCTTCGGCTTTTAATATCTCGGACTGCTTTTCACCTTCGGCTTTAAGGATGGCGGACTGCTTTTCGCCTTCGGCAACCGTGATTGCGGCAACTTTCTTTCCTTCGGCCTCGGTCACAAGGGCGCGGCGCGTGCGTTCCGCGGACATCTGCTTGTTCATGGCTTCCTGTATCTCGCGCGGCGGTATCAGCTCGCGGATTTCAACGGATGTGATCTTTACACCCCAGCGCTCCGTAACCTCGTCAAGCTTTGTGCGAAGCCTCATATTTATTTCCTCGCGTTTTGCAAGAACGTCATCAAGGCTGATGTCGCCGATTATTGCCCTTAATGTTGTGGTGGCAATACCCTGGGAAGCCGCCGCAAAATTACCGACCTGCACAACGGTTTTCACCGAGTCAATAACCTTCCAGTAAATGAGGAAATCTATTGATATTGCGGCATTGTCCTTGGTGATGCATGTCTGTGAAGGTATTTCAAGGAAAAGCTCGCGCAGGTCAACGCGCACGGGCCGGTCTATAAGCGGTATCAGAATGATAAGCCCGGGGCCTTTCTCGCCAATGCATCTTCCAAGCCTGAACACAACAACCCTTTCGTATTCCTGCACAACCTTTACAAAAGACGGAACAATTACAACAATTAAAAAAGCCGCCGTTATAATCCACCCAAGCATGTTATTCCTCCTTTTTTCTTGGTATTTTTTTTACCTTAAGTTTTAATCCGTTTACTTCAACAACCTCTATAATGTCCCTTGCTTCTATTGCTTCGTCCGCTGTTGCCTGCCACTCCTCACCGCCCACATTCACAACGCCGGGCCCGCTTTCAGCCGAAAAGGAATTTTGTGCAACACCTTTTAAGCCGACAAGGCTTTCCCTGCCCGTGACCGCCTTTTTCTTCTGGGCTTTAATTACAAGAAATGTGACAAGCGCAAAGAACGCGGCCGTCAACAGTGTCATTGTGATTATAACCCATAAAGACGGCGCCCACTGCCCGCCGACTTCACTTCCGGGAAAAAGAATTAATGAACCCGCAACCATTGATATTATACCTCCCGTGAACAGCAGTCCGAAACCCGGCGTCATTGCTTCAGCCGTGAAAAAAATAACCGCAAGCGCAATAAGCAGCAAGCCTCCAACCGCAACCGGCACGCTGTCAAATCCTATAAACGCAAGCACAATTGCTATGCCGCCGGCTATTCCCGGAAGCAGTAAAGCGCCGCCGTTTGCAAGTTCAAATATTATTCCGTATATACCCACAAGCAGCAAAATGTAAACAACATTCGGGTCTGACAGGATTTTAAGGAACTTGTGCTTTATTGTTGGCTGTATTTCCTTTAAAGCCGAATTCTTCAATTCAAGCTTTATTTCAGCGCCGTTAATTTTTACTTTTTTTCCGTCAAGCGCGTTAATCAAAGAATTTATGTCCGGCGCAGCAATGTCAGCCGCCTT
>CAYQIS010000033.1:284-8096 GCA_964417645.1 uncultured Spirochaetia bacterium | reverse complement strand
AGGATTTTGAGTGGCGTCTAAACGCGCCGGAGCGCGCGGCGGAAGCGGGGTTTCGTAAAATCGGGATAGGGGCGCTTCTGGGGCTGAATGATTTCAGATTTGATGCCGCTTATCTTGGCATGCACGCAAAGTATTTGATGAAAAAATTCTGGAAAACGGAAATATCGGTTTCTTTTCCGCGGCTTAGGCTGTCAGGATCCGGTTTTAAGCCAAAATTTGAAGTTAATGACAGGCAGCTTGTGCGCATGATTCTGGCGTTAAGGATTTACACTGTTTTTGCGGGGCTTACCTTATCAACCAGGGAATCCGCGGAATTCCGAGACAACATGATGCTGTTTGGAATTACAAATATGAGCGCGGGTTCAAAAACTTCGCCGGGCGGGCATTCGGCAGCTGAAAATACAGACGGACAATTTGAAATAAACGACGGAAGAAGCGTTGAAGAAATGGTTAAGGCAATAAAGGCAAAAGGATTTTATCCCGTATTTAAGGATTGGTCCGAAACATTCTCGGGGGTTCAATATGAAACTAAACGTTAACGGAAAAGAGATGGAAGCAAAGGAAGAAACAACTGTTTCACAGCTTCTTGAACAGCTGAAGCTGAACCCTTCATATACAGTTGTTGAAATAAACGGAAGAATATTAAGCAGGGCCGGCTATGCGGCAACCGTGCTTGAAGAAGGCGATAAGGTTGAATTGATAAGATTTGTGGGCGGGGGATAAAATTTTCTTTACAACAGCAAAGAAAAAATATAAAGTTATTCATATTAACGTTAAAATAAGGTGATAAATGAAAAAACTTCCCCAAGGAATATATCCCGTAATAACCGAGAAATTTTGTTTAAACGGCTCATCCGTTAAAACACTTGAAAAAGTTTTAAAAGGCGGGGCAAAAGTTGTGCAGCTGCGTGAAAAGACCTATGACAAGGGAAGCATATTAAAAATGGCCAAAGAATTCAGGAAACTCACCAAAAAATACGGCTGCCTTCTTATAATAAATGACCATATTGACATTGCGCTTGCATCCGGCGCAGACGGCGTGCATCTTGGGCAGGGAGATATTCCTTTAAAGGATGCGCTTAAGATAAACTCAAAATTAATGTATGGCATATCAACCCACAGTTTAAAGGAAGCGCTGGCGGCAATAAAGCAGGGCGCGTCTTATATAAACATAGGGCCGATATTTCCAACAAAAACAAAAGAAACCGGTTATGACCCTCTTGGAACAAAAACACTGGCGGAGATTGCAAAAAAAGTGAAAATTCCTTTTTCTGTAATGGGAGGAATAAAAGAACAAAATCTTCCCGAAGTGCTTAAAGCGGGCGCGCGCACCGCGGCTGTTGTAACCGAAATTACAATGGACCCGAATCCTGAATTAAAAACAAAAAAATTAAATGACATAATTCTTTCATGGAGGGAAAAATGAAGCCGTTTGAACTTAACAATCCCGTAAGGGTTGTGTTTGGAACAGGAACAATTGAAAGGGCCGGGGAATTTGCTGCAAAGCTTGGAAAAAAAGCCCTGATAGTGACAGGCAAAAGTTCAGCGAAAAAAAGCGGCTTAATTGACAAAGTTGCCGATCTGCTGAAAAAAAACGGCGTTTCAAGCGCTGTCTATCTTGGCGTAAGCCCAAATCCGAAGATAAACGAAGTGGATGAGGCCGCGGCTTTATGCATAAAAGAAAACTGCGATATGGTTATAGGGCTGGGCGGAGGTTCGGCAATGGATGCGGCAAAAGGAGCCGCTCTTACTGCTGGTTCAGGCGGAAGCATATGGGATTATGTAAACCTTGCAACAAAAAAAGGCAAAAACCCCGTTAAGGCTTTGCCGATTATGCTTATACCAACCCTTGCGGCCACAGGTTCCGAAGGCAATCCTTCCGCTGTATTTTCCAATCCCGCAACGGGCAACAAATTTGGAATGTGGAATCCGGATTTTCTTTATCCAAAAATATCAATTGTTGACCCGGAACTTACGGTGTCTGTTCCGCTTAAACCGACGGTGGAAGGAATAATAGACATAATAATGCACGTGCTTGAAGAATATCTTACGTCAGACATAAACACGCCGCTTCAGGACCGTTTTACCGAAGGTGTTATATTAACCTGCATTGAAGCCGCAGAAAGGCTGATGAAAGACCCGTCGGATTTGGAAGCCAGAGAAAACGTGTCAATTGCGTCAACTTTTGCTTTGTACGGCCAGCCAAATGCGGGCAGGGCCGGAAAATGGGTTGTGCATCCCATGGAGCATGCGGTATCCGCCCTGCACGATGAAATAGCTCACGGCGCGGGCATTGCGGCAATTCTTCCGGCTTACCTTCAGTTTTTGTCCGATAAAAGGCCGGAGCGCGTTATAAAACTTGGGGAGCGCTGCTTTGGGGTTAATGATGAAATCCCGGCCGAAATGAAAATTCCCGTCACAATTGAAAACCTGAAGGAATTCCTTGCGTCAATCGGGCTTAAAGACAACCTTCATGAACTTGGAATAAAGGAAACGGAGCTTGAAAAAATAACCGATGCGTGCATTGCAACATCAGGGATACCATGGCCGGGTCTTGACAGGGCGGGGCTGTTAAAACTGTATAAAGAGGCGTTTTAACTAAATATTTGAATTGTTTTTAAAATAGTGTTATTATCACAAAAAAGGGTGAACTTCATATAAATAAAAAAGAGGAAACCGAAGTTTCCTCTTAATTTTGTGCACTTTTAAACTTGTTAACAACTGGACATTTGGATTAAAGCAGTTGTGTGCACTTTGTTGTTTGTTAATTAATATTAACTGATATTAAAAAATAATTCAATAAAAATTTTTTGGGAGGAAAATATGAAATACAGACTTGGAATAGACCTTGGTTCAACTTCTTTGGGCTGGTGTGTTTTGGAGCTTGATGAAAATAATGATATTAAAAGGGCGGTAAATGCCGGTGTAAGAATTTTTTCTGACGGCAGGAATGAAAAAGACCATACACCTTTGGCTGTAATAAGAAGGGAAGCAAGGGGTATAAGAATAAATCGTGACCGTTATAAAAAACGCAGGGCAAGATTGTTAAGTTTGTTTATTGAAAACGGATTGATGCCAAAAGATGAAAAAGAAAGGAAAAAGCTGCAGCTTTTAAACCCTTATGAACTCAGGGCAAAAGGAATAAAAAATAAAATATCGCTTTACGAGCTTGGAAGGGCTCTGTTTCATATAAATCAAAGAAGAGGTTTTAAAAGCAACAGGAAATCCGACGGAAGGCAGAAAGATGAAAAAGGAAAAATTAAAGATGCCGCTGACAGATTAAAGAAAGAATTAAAAGAAAGAGGTTATGAAACGATAGGGGAATTTTTTTATTCAAGACTTCAAAAAGGCGAAACAACAAGGGTAAGACTTACGGAAAAAGGCTACGAAATTTATCCTTTGCGTGAAATGTATGAACATGAAGTTGAAACACTTTTAAATTTTCAAAAAAAATATCATAAAGAACTGAATGATAAACTTATTAAAGAAATACAATATACTATATTTTTTCAAAGGGATTTAAAACCGCAGGAACCCGGATTTTGTGAATTTGAAGAGGGGAAAAAGAGGCTTGCCAAAGCTCATCCGCTGTTTCAGGAGTTCAGGATAGAACAGGAAGTAAACAATCTTGAAACTGACGGCAAAACAGGAGAATACCTGTCTTTTGAACAAAGACAAAAAATAAAAGATATCCTTAACAGCTGTAAAATAAAGCCAAACAAATCAAATATGGAGATATCTTTTGCATCAATAAAAAAAGCGATAGGTTTGCCAAAGAATGCAAAGTTTAATTATGAAAGCGAAAAGAGAAAAGGTTTAAAATGCAATACAACCAATTATTATCTTTCGGACGAAGACGCATTTGGCGCGGATTGGTTTAATATGGCGGAAGAAGAACGTTTTAAAGTGGCTGAAATGATAACAAGCAGCGCCAAAGATTATGAAGTGATTGAATGGCTTAAGAAAAATTATAAATTAGCCGAAGAAAAAGCCGCCAATATTACGGACGCGTTTTTGGAAGAAGGATACGGGTCTTTGTCTAAAGAGGCAATAATTAAAATACTGCCCTATTTAAAAGAAGGGCTGCTTTATCCTGATGCCTGTGAAAAAGCGGGATACCATCATTCGGACAGGCGTCCAAAAAAAATATTGGAACAGCTGCCGTATTACGGTGAAGTTATGCCAAACAAAGTGATAGGCGGCACAAAAAATCCCGCCGATAAAAACAACCCTGAAAAATATTTTGGAAAAATAAACAACCCAAGCGTTCACATTGCTTTAAACCAGCTGAGAAAGGTTGTTAATGCTTTGATAAAAAAATACGGTCATCCGGAACAGATTGCTTTTGAATTGGCAAGGGAGCTTAAATCAGGAACAAAAGGGCTTAAAGAACTTGAAAAAGAGCAGGTTAAAAACCAGAAAGAGAACGAAAAAATTGACAAAATTTTAAAAGAAAACGGGCTTCCCTGTAATTCTGAAAACCGTCTCAGATATAAACTTTGGGAGGAACTTGGCGAAAAGCCTGTTGACAGAAGGTGTGTTTTTACCGGCAAACAGATATCTTTTAAAGACATTTGGTCTGATAAATTTGAAATAGAGCATCTGCTTCCTTTTTCAAGGACTTATGACGATTCAAGGTCAAATAAAACACTTTCATCCAGAGAAGCAAACAGAATTAAAGGAAACAGGACGCCGTATGAAGCTTTTGGGGAATCAAAAGAGTGGGAAGAAATAATGAAAAGAGTGCAGAAACTGCCTGAGAATAAAAGATGGCGTTTTTCAAAGGACGCAATGCAAAAATATGAAAAAGACGGCGGTCCAATTGCCAGACTGCTTAATGACACAAGATATATGTCAAGGGTTGGGAAAGAATACTTAAGCCATATATGTGACGCAGATCAAGTTTATGCAATACCCGGGCAATTAACCGGCCTTTTACGCGGGGTGTGGGGTCTTAACAGCATGAAGGAAAAATCGGATTCCGAAATTTACAGGGCGGATCACAGGCATCATGCAATAGACGCTTTTGTTGTTGGATGCACAACAAGAGGAATGTTAAAAACAGCGTCAGAATGTGCTGATTGGGCTGAAAAAGCCGGCGGAGAATACGAAGGCAGGCGAAAATTGCTTAAAAAGAAATTTTTGCCATTTGCATCGTTTGAGGGGAAAGGAAGGGAAGAATTTGAAAAAATAGTTGAAAATATTGTGGTTTCATATAAACCGGACCATAAAGGCGCGGAAAAGGCTGTTAAAATTCATTCAACAACAGGCGCATTGCATCAGGAAACTGCATACGGGCCGGCGAAAGTAAAAGCAAAGAAAAAAGGGTGTATTGCTGTAACAAACAGGATAGACATAAAATCCGTTGAAGAAAAAGATTTGGAAAACATTGCGGATAAAAATATAGCAAAGGCGCTGGCAAAGATTTTAAAAATTGAAGACAAAGAAAAAAAAGCCCAAGCTTTGGAAAAATTTTCCAAAGAAAACAAAATAAAAAAAGTTAAATGTATACTGGAAAAAGATGAAGATGTAATGATACCAATTTATAAAACCAACAAAAACGGGAAAAAAGAAGAAAAACCATATAAGTATTATCAGGGCGGAAACAACTATTGTATGGACATTTACTGCTTAAGGCCTGATGACAAAAAATATCCAAAAGATGCCGGCAAATGGAAAGGTGAAGTAATATCTAATTTTAGCGTTCATCAGCCGGATTTTCAGCCGCAGTGGAGAAAAATACATCCTACGGCAAAAAGAGTTATGAGGTTGTTTATTAACGATACTGTATGTTTAACATTTAACAGAAACGAGCCTGAAGATGAAATCCCAATGGGTTTAAAATCTTTTGTATCTGATGCATTTGCAAAAAACACAGGAAAAGAAATAAATATGCTGTTTAGAGTAAAAAAGATGTCAGGAAGCAGAGTATATTTAAGACCTTCTTTTGTCTCAAAAGAAGAAGGTGATAAGTTAAGTTGGGGACCTTCTGCACAAGGACTTTTTGAAAGAAAAGCAAGAAAAGTTTATGTAAATGAAATAGGCGAATACAAAGACCCGGGTTTTGTTGATGTTTGGGAAAAGAAAAAATGAATATATTGGAAATAATGCAGGATGGCAGGCATATATCGCTTTACAGGGGGTTTTTAAGAATTTCCCAAAAAGAAGATATTGTTGCTGATATCCCGCTGGACAGCATAATGGCTGTATTAATCACGGGAAGACAGATATCTTACAGCAATAATATTCTGGCGGAACTTGCCGAAAGAAACATACCGCTTATAGTCTGCGGAGAAAATTATCATCCGGTTGGGATTTTATCGGCAACGGTTGGAAACTGCAGGCAGACACATATTGCTGAAATGCAGATTCAGGCTTCGCTCCCGCTTAAAAAAAACCTTTGGAAAAGCATAGTGGTTGAAAAAATACGCAATCAGGATGCTGTTTTAAAGTGCTGTGGGGCAGCGAAAGTGAATCTTGAAGCATATTATAAAAACGTGAAATCAGGCGATACGGATAATTTTGAAGGCATTGCCGCAAGGATGTATTTTCCCGCGCTGTTTGGCGATAATTTTTTAAGGAATTATACGGGAAATGGAATAAACGCTTTTTTAAATTACGGTTATGCGGTAATGCGGGCCGCTCTTGCAAGATATGTTGTTGCTGCGGGTCTTTTGCCGTCTTTTGGGATACATCATAAAAACAAGCTTAATGCTTTCTGCCTTGTTGATGATTTGATAGAGCCGTACAGGCCGGTGGTTGACAAGGAAGTATACGAAATTTTTAAGGATGATTTAAACGCTGAAAAGGAATTAAAACCTGAATATAAACGGATTCTTTCGGGCCTGCTTGAAAAAGAAATAACAACAAAAGAAGGCAAATCACCGCTTAGGATATGCATGCAGAATACTGTTTGGAGTCTTGTAAAATCTTATGAAAACAAAGAAGATTGCCTGATATATGAAAGAAAACTGATATGAAATCAGTCAAAGACACTTCGGAGTATCTGCTTATGTGGATGATGGTGATGTTTGATCTGCCAACAGACACAAAGAAACAAAGGAAAATAGCACAAAAATTCAGGGAAAAATTAAAAGACGAAGGTTTTGAAATGGTGCAGTTTTCCGTATATATGAGGTTTTCGGGAACAAAGGAAGAAAGCCAAAAATACATTAGAATAATAAAGCAGAATGCGCCAGAAGAAGGCGATGTGTGTATTTTGTTTTTTACGGACAAGCAGTTTGGTCAGATAATACATATTGAAAACTTAAAACAGGGTAAATTGGCGCAAAAGCCGGATCAGCTTCTGCTTTTTTAAAAAAAATGAACTTTTGGGCATAATAATACAATTAAAACAGGCAAAAATTTTTTGGCAAAAACCATAAAATGCTTGTGGTTTAAGCCTTTTTTGGGCAGATATTATATCTGCTCAAATCCAAATGTCCAGTTGTAACGTTATTTTCCATTATTTTTCTCCTTTTTTTATTATATCTGCTCAAATCCAAATGTCCAGTTGTAACAACAACAGGACTGTATGCGGATGAAGGAGATTATATCTGCTCAAATCCAAATGTCCAGTTGTAACTTTCCGCAGCAGCCAGAGCAGCCCCCTCATATTATATCTGCTCAAATCCAAATGTCCAGTTGTAACGCGCTCGGCAGGACACGACATAGTATACGGATTATATCTGCTCAAATCCAAATGTCCAGTTGTAACATAAATTAACCGGGGATTCAAACCGGCATCATTATATCTGCTCAAATCCAAATGTCCAGTTGTAACTTAGTAGTGATTATATCTTTGTTATTTTC
>CAYQIS010000033.1:0-266 GCA_964417645.1 uncultured Spirochaetia bacterium | reverse complement strand
GCTCAAATCCAAATGTCCAGTTGTAACTCAACACCATGTAATTTACCTTACTGCCTGATTATATCTGCTCAAATCCAAATGTCCAGTTGTAACTATTACGCCGAGTATTTTTGCGAGTGCTGAATTATATCTGCTCAAATCCAAATGTCCAGTTGTAACCGTCTTGCACAGCAAAAATGCGGTCGGTTGATTATATCTGCTCAAATCCAAATGTCCAGTTGTAACTTGCGAAGCACGTTTATTTTTTCTTCTGGTATTATATCTGC
>CAYQIS010000032.1:0-8523 GCA_964417645.1 uncultured Spirochaetia bacterium | reverse complement strand
CAAAAATTCAGGGAGACTCTACTTTTAAATGTATGATTTTAGGGGACAATGCCACCGCCATATATTATCTCCTTAAAAAAATAATATATGACGGTGTCCTATATAAGTCTACAGAATCGGAGTAGAAGGCTTTTATTTATTTTTTAAAAGGTTTCCATATTTTTATAGATTTATTATCCCCCAACTTTTGCCCCTTGTTCATCTTAGCTTTAAATATCTTCTTTTCATTCTTTACACTTTACACAACAAATTATCTCCACCTAAAATTTTTCATTTAATATTTTCATAATTTACTTTTCATTTTTTTCTTTCCGCATAAACCAAACAGCAACAACAATATTTATAACCAAAAGCGTCGCAACGTAAATATAATGCCCCTCAATAAATTTTCTGATTAAATTCCATATGCCTATCACCAACAATCCTGTCCAGCCGATAACCCCCAGCGTCTCACCAGTTGTCAAAAATTTTAAAAACCCGGGTAATTTTGTGCGTATTTTTCCCATGCGTGCAAATTTTAAAAGTTCACTTATGCTTTTATCCGTCACTTTATTTAAAAGTATTATCCCGATTGTTTCGCCTGTATATGAATAATGAACCATAAGCGCATACAAAACACCCCGCAAAATATCCGGATCCGGATCTTGATTATCAAAAACAGCTTTTAGAACCAAAAAAGCGCTGTCGTATTTTCTTTCTATAAGTAAATTATAAAAAGCCGGCATCATATAATATGATGTCATATTTCTGTAATCTGTTTCCGAATAATAATCGGCTGCGGCAAAAACCCTGGCCAAGTCCACCGCCGGGTTTCCGGATTCTTGATATTCAACGGGTATTTTATGCTCAATTTTATAAAGATAATCATCCATTATCCAGTACTCGTGATTATAATCAACCCCCAAAGCTTTTGACATTAACTCTTGATTAAGCATAAAGCACCTCCCCCTGCCGAAGTGACTTTAAGACAATTCCTTCCCGCCATAAATTTTTAAGCCTTCAAATAAGCCGTCTTTTTCCTTGGTTACTTTATATATCCTGTTCCTGTATTTTTTGTTCCCTTAACCTCCACATTCTCCGCGCCTCATAACCCCCGCTCCTTTAAAAGCAGGCATACTGTTTCCGCCTGCGTTTCATAGAAGCTACAGAGGCGCGGATAGTGAAAGTCTCCCCGATAAAACACCCCTTTGCCGTAAAGTTGTATTTCCTTAATAACCATTTTATACAACGATTAAAATGATTTATTGTCTTCTTTCTTCCGTACATTGCAGGCACAAATATCATGGCCGCACCTTCAAACAGGATACCGGCGGATATTTCACAACCAAAAAGCCGTAAACTAACAAAACACTTTAGAAACAACATTTTTCTTTTTTATGCCGCAAGGTAAAAAGCATTGTTATATGTAACCGTTACAATTGTATTATCCCTTATATGCAGCCGCATTGCGCCGTGCACTATCTCTGTTTCGCGATTGTTTTTGCAGTGAGCCGGCCTTTTAATCTTAAAAACAACGCCTGAATTTAATGTTTCGCTTATCTTCTCAACAACTTCTTTGTAATCTCTGCAGTTAAATCTTTCCGCAACCCTGTCCATGGCATGTGATGATAAATAAAGATTTCTTCCTTTATATCCGAATCTGATTTTCATTTCCGCCTCCTTATTTTAATTTTGCTTCCGTTTTCTCAAAACCATTAAACAAAAAGCAAATTTCATGCCACCAAAAAAACTCTTAAAATATAGATTTTTTTGAAAAATGCGAAATAAATGTCAAATTTTGACAGTTTAGAATGTATTTTGAATATAATTTATTTGATTTAAAACTAATATATAAAAATTATTTTATTAATGATACATTTTCATAAAAACCGATATTTTTTGTCTTCCGCCAAAGATATTAAATCTTTTATAATATTTTAATACATATCAAACTGCGCTTCAGACATGATATTTTATGTGAAGGCATCATCAAAAATTGTTTTATATTCAATTAAATAAATTATGCCTTGATTAATAAAAACATAATCCTGCTCGCGGCCATTCTTTTTTATCAGCTCTACGGTCAGCCTGTAAATAAATAAGCGGACGTGTTCTTCATTAATTAAACAAAATCAATTTAAATTTTCACACAAAAAGCAATCCTAAAAAACTTATTTTAAAAGTTAATCAAAAAAGCATTTTGTATCAATATCAAAAATTTCCATCATTTTTTCGTCCAGAAGAACACAATCAATTCCTTTTTCTTCACATGTTTTTAACAATAATTTATGGCTTTCCAAATCGTTCAAAAATAAAATTTTAATATCAGCGGATTCTTTTGTAAGCCTATTAATATCCTTATTTAATTCCGCTTTCTGCTTTGAACCAAAACTTTTTTCAGAACATGGAACAGTCGTCTTTATCTCGGCAATCAATCTTTTCCCGTCTTTCGTTTTTAAGTCAATATCCATGCCGGCAGCGGAATCAGCTTTTAAAGAATGGTCAAAATTGCATCCATACTTTTCATATATATATTTTTTTGCCATCAAACCGGCCATAAAAGTTATATCATTATGAAAATTACCGAGTTTTGACTTTAACAAGAGAATAAATTTATAAATTGATTTCAAGTCCTTAAAATCACCTTCTTTTTTATTCCGAAATAAAGAATTTAAATCAATTAGCTTTTTTGCTATGTTCTGCAGTCTCAGCACTTCGCCTTTATAAAACATATCTAACCTCACATCGGGCTTTTTATATTTTTAATAATATAATCAATATTTAATATTCTTCATTATTTTTTTGAGTTCTTTTAGTCTTTTTAAATCATTTTTTTCCTTAACTTTATCAAAAGAAGACCCTTTTTTATCGGCAACCGCAAGCCGCAGCAAATAAAAATGCAGACCGTCGGCTTTTTTAATTAATTTTCCTACAGTTTTTTCTTTCCATTGCTGTTGGCCATAAGCTTTAACAGCTATATGAAGAGCAATAAGTTTGGCAACAGGCTTAATATCTTTTTCTTGATACCCAATCCTCCGCATTATAACAGACGCCATTTCAGAACCTTTTTTATCGTGATTGTAAAAAGTTGCCTTATAATCCTTATACTTTTTGTCATATTTTAATTCTCTCACCAACGGCTTTGCAACATCATGAAAAAGCGCTGCCCTGCGGATTATTATATTTTTTGGGGAATTATATATAACCCTTATTGTATGATTGTAAGTTGTTTCCGGTTTGTGATGCGGCGGCGTTTCCATGCACAAAGTAAGATTAAAAATTTCCGGAATATTTATTTTTAGCCACTCCAACATTCTTGGATTTTTCCATATCTTTTTCGCATAATCAGACATAAGAATGGAATCTATAGCCAAAATTTTATCTTTACCGGCCAGATTTAAAAACTCTTCAAAATCATGAATTTTTTTCATATATATCCAAACTCCAACTAAATATAAATTTTATTAATTATTACATAAAAGTCCCTTTTAATCAGGGGGACCACTCTTACCTTTACCTCAAAAATCCTTTATTTTCAAGCAAAAGCCGTTTTCTAATACCCCCATTTTCATACAATATTTTTCCTTCTTTTTAAATATGCTTTTCCCATTTTTTCCTTTTAAAATATGTCATTTTCTGTTTTCTAACACGAAAGCGCAGCGAAAACGAAAAAAATATAGCATACCGTTTTTATTAATTGCTCTTTTTATTTATCACCCACAGCTCCCCAGTCCGTGAGTGAACTTTATAAAATCCGGTAAAGAAGATTTAATAATAAAATTTAATATAATGCCATTATCCTTTAAAACATATATTGTTAAGCAGAGACTCCTTTTTTTGTTAAAATAATTTTACTACAAAATAGAAACTACGGCATAAGGACTTCAAGATTCACGTTAGAGCAGATATTTCAGATTCTTTCATAGTCCGAGTTACCGGATAGCAGCGTGCGTCGGTCTCTCGCAAGTATGGTATTTCAAACGCTATGTTTTATAAAATGGAATCAGCCATCATGCGCGAGATCCTTAAAAAAGTCCTTTTAACAATGGATAAAGCCGTGATTATCAAATAATTAAGAACTCGCTTCCCATTATATATGTGCCTGAGAGTTCTTAATATTTCCAGAAATATGTATTATTACCGGAAAGATAAAGTCTTCCTGCAGGATAAAGATTAATTCTTAATATCCCGGATTAAAGGCATTTTTTAAAAATTCCCGTTTTATGGTTTTCCAAAGGTCTTTCACATACTCAAGAATGAAGGGTTTATCAGCAATCACAATAAAGTCCGCAGACTTTACAGAGCCCTTGCCCTTCTCACCGGTAACGAAAGGGGTATTCACGAGTTCATAGACAAAGGTAAACCTTACCGGAACTTCTATGCTGAATCTTTGGTTAACAAACTTAAAGACAAATTATTTAATAGATTTAGTTTTTACAATATCAAAAAAGCGCGAAACCGTTTCGCCGAGTATTTTTTGTGCTTTAACACCCGCGGCATCGGATACAAGACCGCACAGGATATGAGCAACAATCCGCACTACTCTGCACTTATGCATGTATGAAAACAGGGGCTATATCAAAGCCTCCACGTATTATCTTCCGAATAAGATATAACAAAGAACTTACAGTTTTCCAATGCAAATTTTAATTTTGCATTCTTTATTTTTACCTTACTTTAACAAGCTTCCCCTGACACGGCCAATTCTTGCAAGATCCTCCCTGCCCGCAGGAAGGAGACGCACAATATCTTGCCCCGCACTTTGGACATACATAAAGCGAATTATACGGACCTATTGGCCTGCCGCATCTGTCACAATTCACACTTGCCGACATTTTAAATCCTCCTGATTTTATTTTAGAAAAAATTCAGCAAAAACTTTTGGCGATTTAATTTCTTGCCGGAAAGACCAAAACAAAGAAACACACACCAAAAAGATGCAGAAAGCAATAAAAAATCTTTTGTTTTTCATATTGCATCTTCATCTTCATATAAAAAATCCTCATTTTCTTCAAAATATCTTCCATATCCGTTTATTATTTCGCCGTCAGCATTATAATAATCATACGAGCAAAACAAATCGTTTCTTAAGCCGTTTTTAACCTGTTTTGATACGCCTTCAAAATTTTCCACCGGCTTTCCGCTAAGGTCATAGTAAGAACATGTGCCTTCGCTGCCTATAATAATCTTTTTTTCATAAGCTTTGCCCCTGATGGGCTGAGGCGCAGAGGAGCCAATTCTTACTCTTTCACTTTTTAATCTTCCAAATCTGTCATATCTTTTTATTGTTACCCATACAACAGAACCGTTTTTATCTTTTTTCACAATTGTCACTTTAAGGCCGTTTAATATTTTAAAATATATGTTTTCAAGCCCTTTCTCAGGATGTATCACTTCTATTTTTTCAATCCCGTTTTCGTCTATCTGTTTTTTGAATATCCGCACAGAAAAACATTCCGCAAAGCAACCCGTTTTTTTATTCAAAAAATATTCTTCTTCGTTCATAAACAAATAAGGATATGTGTATGCCTGCATTGTGTTTCCTTCACTTGTATAGTTAAACTGATTTTTATCGGACATATAAATACTGCGCTTATGTATTTTTCCGTTTATTTTTTCCGTAATCAGACGCTCGTAAACAATATCTTTTTTGGAAAAAGTTGTCCTGTATGTACCGCCTTCTTTTTCATTTTTCAATTGAAACGAAGGTTCGTTCTCAAAAATTCCCATATAAAAAACAATTTTATTTTCGTCATCATTAAAAAAGTGAACCGCCTTGGCATTATTTCTCATAAAATTCCAAAAAATCGATACGAATTTATTGCCAATATGCTTAAGTTTTATATCCGGGCTTGTATACATGTTATAAATGCAGTTTTCGTTTGATCTTTCTATGTTAATGCCGGAACTAAACTTTATCCTTACGGTCTCTTTTTGATTCATTCTTCCTTTAAATTTTATTCCCGCAATGCCATGAATACGCACAGATTTTAGAAGATTGTCCCGGTCAAACAAAAAAAGGCATTTAAAAATTTCATCAACAAAAGAAAAACGAATATTAACCCGCGGTATAACATAAGAAACCATAAATTCAAATTTCCCGTCAGGCAAACACTTTCTTTCATACGTGCAGATAATGTTAAGTTTCCTGTCTTTTTTTTCTTCATACAAATATGCCTTTTCATTATCGATTTTTATCACGTAAAAGCTGACATTAACTCCATAATTTTCAAGACTTCCGGGTAAAATATTATTTCTGCAGATTTCCCTTACAAACAAGAATTTTTTATCCTTGCTTTTTTTAACCGTAAGCACTGCGATAAGCTTTCTGCCTTCACAAGGAATATAATTATATACTTTCATCTTGATTTTATCGCCGCTTATTATAAATTTAAAATCCCTGTAATCGGCATACTTTGCCGCAACAGGATTAAGGAAAATAATGTTATCCGGCCTTATATATTCATCTGTTTTCAGCGAATAAACATTTTTATCCGGACTTACTGCAAATTTCAAAAAAGCGCGCTCCGCCGTATTTGCTTTTGGAAATACAGGATTAAAATTTTCATCCAGCAAAAAATATCTGCAGAATCTGTATTTTATTTTTTTTACCATCAGGCCCTCCTTCAATAAATTTAGCGGATTCGCCGCAAAGCCAAAAACTTCCGCTCTGCAATTTTAAAAGCAATCTTTGTGCCGTAAAAATTGCATTTAAAATCAATCGTTTCGCGGATAATCACAAGAAAAAAAATGACATTTATTGTCAATTTTTGATATTCCCTGATTTATATGCAAAAAGCGCTCCCCGGCTTTTTATTAAGATTATTGTTTGGCGGCAGGGTTATCCGTTATTCCATACTTCTTCATCTTGTCTTTAAACGTGTTAAGCGACAGGCCAACAGCAACAGCGGCCTTTTTTTTGTTATAATTCATTAATTTAAGGGCCTTTCTTATAACAAATTCTTCGGCCTGGCAGACTGTTATAATTTTGCTTTCATCGGCAAATTCTATATGCGATACCGCAGTTTCATTCCCGCCCCTTGTTTCCTCTTCCAGCATTTTCTGCATATTTTCTCCCGTTGCATTGAATATTACACAGCGGCTTAAAAATTTATGAAGCTGTCTTATGTTTCCGGGCCAATCATAACTTTCAAGTATCTTGTATTCCTTTGGCCCAATTTTAAAATCCTGTATATTAAACTGCTCTTTAAGTTTGTATACTATCGTAACAGCCAAAGTCTTTATATCCTCTTTTCGCTCCCTCAGCGGGGGCAGACGAAGTTCAACCCCTGACAGTCTGTAATAAAGGTCTTCACGAAACTTTTTTTCCTTAATCATTTTTTTTATATCGGCATTTGTGGCGGCTATAACACGCACATCGGCTTTTATGCCTTTGCCCACATAACCAAGCGGATAATATTCAAAATCCTGCAAAAATCTAAGCAGCTTGCTTTGTATATCCAAAGGCATTTCGGTAATTTCATCCAAAAATAAAGTTCCGCCTTCGGCTTTTGCTATAATTCCCGGATTATCCTCGTATGCGCCGGTAAAAGCGCCTTTTTTATGCCCAAACAATGTGCTTTCCATAAGATTAGGGGATATTGCGGCGCAGTTAACCGCAACAAAGTTTTTGGCGCGTCTTCCGGAATCGGCAAGCATCCTTGCAAGATATTCCTTGCCTGTTCCTGTTTCACCATATATTAATACAGGTATATCATAAGAACCAACAACATAAGCTTTTTCCCTTATTTCCCGTATTACCCGGCTGTTTCCGGTAAGCATGTATTCATTTGATTCATACTGCCAGGAAATTTTATATTCCTCCGCCGAAATTGTATCCGTTGCAACTTTAATTATCATGTCGCTTAAATTTGAAGTGTCCCCGACTTCCCATTTAAAGTGCATGTTATATTCGTAATCAATGAATTTCGCGATTCTTTTTGTATTATCAAATGAATCTTTATGATTTTTTACAACAAAGTGAAGGTAAATGTCTTTTATTCCGGAAAAATCCGAATCCGATATATTAAAATCCTTCCTTATAATGTCAGGAAGCATGCTGCCTTCGGTTAATTCGCGCGCTTCACGTATAAAAGGCATAAAATAAGAAACTCCCGGCGCAGGAATTTCTATCCTGTCGGTTATAAGATAAAATCTTACTTCTTTTTTGGATTCACCAAGCGCCGTCAAAGCATCCTTTAATTGTTTTTCATAATCAGCTTTAAGTCTTACGCCTATTATGTAAATGTTTTTATGATGCGTTTCTTTGTATTTAAGAAGGTCTTCGTGCAGCGTATCCGCGGAGGTAAACTCTGTATCTGCGTCTCCGAGACACTTATACAGCAGAGCCGCAGCCGTATAGTAATTATGCTTATGCGCCGTAAGAATCAAATTTTTCGACATTTTTTTATCCTGATTTCTGTTTATTTTATTACGACGTGTATTAAGCATAATACGTGCCGCTCCTTAGGACATATTCAAAATCATTTATTTAAAGTTATTTTTATTTTATCCGCATTAAACTTAAATGTCAAATTCTGACAA
>CAYQIS010000031.1:0-8731 GCA_964417645.1 uncultured Spirochaetia bacterium | reverse complement strand
CCAAAATAAAAAGCCCATCATCAGATGGGCTTTTTATTTTTTTAAGGGTTTAACCTGGCAGGAATATAGGCCGGGTTTTCGGACAAAACTCAAAATATCTTATTGCACACAATTAAATTTGCTATAAAAGTAAAATTTCAAATGGTAAAATGTTTTAACGTTAATATAAAATAAGGATTAAAGGAGGAAGTTAATGGCTGAAGTTGACATTAAAGGCAGGTGGGTTTTAATTACGGGGGCAAGCCGCGGAGTGGGATTAAGGGTTGCCAAAGCTCTTGCCGAACGCGGATGCAAAATGATAATGCAAAGCAGAAATCTTGAAGGCACAAAAAAGCTTGTTGATGAATTTAAGGCAAAAGGGATTGAAGCTTACGGTGTTGCAGCCGAATTGTCGGATATGAAGCAGGTAAAGGATATGATAGAAGAAGCAAGAAGATTGTCAAAAGACCACATAGACATTGTTTACAACAATGCGGCAATTATGACAAAATTTTACGAGAAAATTTATGATGTGCCTCCCGAAGACTATGCGCTCAGTTTTTTCGTAAATGTTACTGCGCCTGCCATGATATGCAATGCGTTTATACCGGGTATGATTGAAAGAAAATGGGGGCGTATTGTAAATGTGACTTCGGGAATTGCCGATACGCCGCAGCTTATGGCTTACAGCTGTTCAAAAGCGGCGTTGGACAGATATGTTCGTGATATGGTTACAACCCTTAAAGGAACCGGAGTTTTGATTAACCTTATGGACCCGGGATGGCTGAGGACGGACCTTGGCGGGCCAAACGCGCCAAATGACCCTGATTCGGTACTGCCGGGTGCTCTTGTTCCGGTTCTTCTTGAAGAAAAAGACGGCAGCGGAAATTTATACAGGGCGCAGGATTACGCAAAAAAATAACTACAAGGGAGAATTTTAAATGGCAAAGTCCAAAAAAAGCGCAAAGGAAGTCGGCAAGGAAATAGGAGAAGCAATAGGCGAGCAGATTGACAAAGCAAAGGAAAACGGGCGGTGTTGCGGAGGCGAAAAAAATAAAGTTATATACAGGGGCGGAGGCGATGCGGTCTATGGCTTTGGCCTTATTGGCGCCGCCATATATTTTATTCAGACTGCTGACAGTTTCTGGACGGGATTGCTTGGGGTTTTAAAAGCAATAGTATGGCCTGCGATACTTATTTATAAATGGCTTAATATGACGGGAATGTAATTTAAATTTTTTGCCTGTAAAACAATTTATTACAAGAGGCAGGTAATGAAAAAATTTATTAAAGTGTCTTTGATTATCCTTTCCGTTATTTTTCTTGGGATTTTCGGACTGCTTGTGCAGGCAGGTCTTTTTTACAAGGTTCAGGTTAAAGAGGATGTCACAGGCCCTTTTACGGTTGTTTACACCGAACATAAGGGGGACTATGCCAAAGCTGTGCGTGAAGGGAATACAGTTTATCAGGTTCTTGTTGCCGAATACGGCATAACACCCGTTAAGGGATTTGGAATATATTATGATGACCCAAAGAAAGTGCCAAAAGAAAAACTGCGCAGCGAGATAGGATGCATAATAGAGCCTTCGGATTACGGCAAGACAAAAATCATAACAAAATTTAAAGTAAGAACACTTGAAGCAAAGAAAAGTCTTGTTGCATATCATCCTTTTACAAATCCTTTTTCGGTAATTCTTGGAATGAGCAAGGTTTACCCCGAGTTTGCCAAAAAGCCGGGATCATATAATTACAGCATGGAAATATATGACATATCTTCAAAAACAGCCGTTTATATGATGAGATGAAAAATTTTAAATGTATTGGATGCGGTTTGTGCTGCAGACAGGACGGCCGTGTATGGCTGAATAATGATGATATTGAGGCGGCCGCGAAAAGTCTTGGAATAACATCGGATAAATTTAAGCGTGATTTTACAGAATATTTCCTCTTTAAAGGCAGAGCGCTTGTAAAAGACGGGGAAGAGTGCTGTTTTATTCTTAATGACAACAGGTGTAAAATATATGAAGCAAGACCAAAACAATGCAGGGAATACCCGTTTTGGAAGCATGTGATTAAGGACAGGGAAGAATGGGATCATTTGGCGGGTTTCTGCGAAGGAGTGAGGCGTTTTGGAAATAAATAAAGAAAGACCCCAAAAAATCTGCAGATACTGCGGCGCCGAAGTAAGGCTTGCGGCTTCATTTTGTGAAAACTGCAGACAAAACCTGGCGCCTGACGCGCATCCTGATTTATCAAGGCTTCCAAAGTGCCCTGTTTGCAAGATCCCGGCATACCCTTATAAAATAAACACGTATAATGTAATACATTGTGAGGAATGCGAAGGGACGGCTGTTCCAAAAGATGTAATGATGAAACTTCAGCCGCCGGAACCGAAAAAAATGATAAGAAGCGAGATTTCGCGCCTTCATATAAGACCGCCTTATTTTGAACCCAGGGATAAACCTCCTTTTCTTATCTGCCCTTTTTGCATGAAAAAAATGATTGATACAAAGCTTGGCCCCATGAACGTTGACATTTGTGAAAAATGCGGGGCGATTTGGCTTGAAAGAGGAAAAGAAAAACATTTAAATCAAATACTTGGACCGTATAAAATGAAAAGACTTAATTCAAGCGGGGGCAGGGAAAGACGCCGCTGATTTTTTTATTTTATTGCATGCCGGGATTTTTTTGGGGTATAATTATATAGCTATAATATTAATATTTGGGGTGCATATGAAGGGCAAAATTGAAGGGGTTGAAGCTCATGAAATCTGCAGTTTAATTTTTAATTCGATCGATGACATGGTTTCTTTTCATGATTTTTCTGGAAAATATCTTATGGTATCCCCGTCGTGCGAGAAAGTTCTCGGGTATGTCCCGGATGAAATGCTTGGGAAAAGCGCTTATGATTTTGTTTTTGAAGACGATATTGAGCCGTTAAGGGCACATCACGAGGTGTCATTAAAGAACAAAAGCGCTTCAAGGCCCATAATTTTTCGGGCAAAGAAAAAAAACGGTGAAATAATATGGTTTGAATCTTATTCAAGGATAATCGACGGCTGTGCTGTAAACGGCATTGCGGTAATATCCAGAGACATCACCAAAAGGGTGCAGATGGAAGATGCGCTGAAAAAAAGCGAGGCAAACTTCCGCGAATTATATGAGAATATGTCGGAAGGTGTTGCAATGCACGAAGTTATATTTGGTGATGACGGAAAAACCCCGATTAATTATAAAATAATTGATGTCAATCCCGCTTTTTCAAAGCATACGGGGTTGCCCAGAAAAAATGCCAAAAATATTCTTGCTACAGATTTATATAAAACGCAGCAGCCCCCTTATCTTGAAGAGTTTTGCAGAGTGGGAATAACGGGAAAACCTTATCACTTTGAAACTTATTTCCCGCCCATGGCCAAATATTTCAGTATATCCGTCATTTCCCCTTCTTATGGAAAGTTTGCAACTGTTTTTGAAGACATAACGGACAGAAAGAAAAAAGAAAAAGAGTTAAATGACAAGAACGCCGAGATGGAGAGGTTTGTATACACGGTTTCTCATGACCTTAAAAATCCCCTTATTACAATAAAGGGATTTTCGGGAATGCTTAAGAAAGATTTTGAAAAGAATGACAAGGCCGCAATCGAAGACGATATAAGAAGGATATCAATGGCTGCCGATAAAATGAAAAATCTGCTTGATGATCTTTTGAAACTGTCCAAAACAGGTAAAGTTGTCGGCGAATTTGTGGAGATAGACCTGAAAGAGCTGATTTTTGATGTTCAGGCGGGGCTAAGTTCCTTGATTTCCGATTCCGGGGCGAAAATTATTTTATCCGATGATTTGGGTATAATAAAAGGAGACAGGCAGAGGATATTTGAAGTTTTTCAAAATTTGATTGAAAATTCAATAAAGTATTCAAAAAAAGAAATTAAACCTGAAATACATATTGGCCATGAAAATATCGGCAATGAAAAAGTGTTTTTTGTAAAGGATAATGGTATTGGCATTGAAAATAAATATTTGTATAATATATTCGGATTGTTTAACAAATTAAACCCTGAAACCGAAGGTTCCGGAATAGGTCTGGCGCTTGTTAAAAGAATAATTGAAGCCCACGGAGGCAGGGTTTGGGCCGTGTCTGACGGCAAAAGCGGAACAGAAATTTGTTTTACATTACCGGGAATTAAGCAAGGAGGATGACATGAAAAAAATTGTGCTTGTTGAAGACAATCCTGATCATGCAGAGCTTGTTTTAAGAAGCATTAACAATTTTGTTCCCAGAGAAACAATAAAATATTTTAATGACGGCGAGGCGGCTTTTAATTATTTTACCGATGACTGCGCAAAAGGCGAAAAACCGGATTTGGTTCTGCTTGATTTAAGGCTGCCAAAGGTGGACGGAATTGAAATTTTAAAGCAAATTAAAGACTGTGATTTAACCAATGCCATTCCTGTTGTTATACTTACAACTTCCGAGTCGCCGCGTGATATAAAAAAGGCATATGAAATGTGCGCAAATGCTTACGTTGTTAAGCCTGAATCATACGAAGAATACGAAGAAATGGTTAAAGGGATGGGAGGATTCTGGCTTAAGTTAAACAGAACATTAAGCTGAAGATTTTTTACACTTAATTGTTTAAATATAAAGGGGTGGGGTATGGAAGCAAAGGGTACTTCTGTTGTTGCAACAAGGGAATTTGTAAGGCGGAATTTTGGGGAAGAAGAGCTTAATAAATTTACGGCAGGTCTTTCGGAGGAATCAAAAAAAATATATGAATCTGCAGTGCTTCAAAACAGCTGGTATGATATAAAACCGGCATTAATAGAGCCCACAAAAAGAATTTGCGATCTTTTTTATGGCGGATCAATTAAAGGCGCAAAAAATGCGGGAAGATTCAGCGCGGAGTACGGATTAAAGGGAATTTATAAACTGTTTTTGAAAGTTGCAACTCCGGGTTTTATTATTTCAAGAGCCGGCACCATATTGCCCACATATTATAAACCAAGCATTATGCGGGCCGACGCGATTGATAAAAACCTGTCAAGCGTTAAAATAGTGGAGTTTCCCGAATACCATGAGATAATAGAACACAGAATTGCGGGATGGATTGAAAAAGCCATTGAATTATGCGGATGCACCGGTGTTGCGGTTGAAGTTAAAACGTCAATGCTTAAAGGAGACTCGGTTACGGAGTACCATGTTAAATGGGATTAAATAAGCGTCAGCTTAATGTGCTTAAAAAAATAAGCGAAAAGGTAAAGGAATATTACGGAAAAAAAAAGGGCGCGCATGATCTTGAACACACATTAAGGGTTCTTAGATTGGCCGAAAAATTGTGTGCCAAAGAAAAAGCTGACAGTTATATTGTTCGGATGGCGTGCTGGGTTCATGATATGGCAAGACATGAAGAGGATAAGTCAAAAGGAAGAAAAGATCATGCGTTAATCGGCGCAAAAAAAGCAGTCCCTTTTCTTGTATCGTGCGGGGCTTCCGAAAAAGATGCGTCTGCGGCGGCTGAATGTGTAAAAACACACAGATTCAGAGGAAAAAACAAGCCCGTTTCAATTGAAGCAAAGGTGGTTTTTGATGCGGACAAACTTGATTCAATCGGCGCGGTGGGAATTGGAAGGGCTTTTCAATTCGCCGGAGAAGTGGGGGCAAAGCTTCATAATCCTGAAGTTGATATTTTAAAAACAAAGGCATATACATCCGATGACACGGCTTACAGGGAATATATGGTGAAATTAAGGCATGTTAAGAAAAAAATGCTTACTTTAACCGGGAAAAAAATGGCTCAAAAAAGGCATCTCGTAATGGAAAAATTCTTTTCGGAATTGACCAAAGAAACAAAGGGAATATCATAATCTTTTCTTCTTTGTGGTATAATTTAAATTATTCTTTCTTAATTATCCGAGGTGGAAATGAATCCCGAGGAATTATTCCGTGAAGAAGACAAGCTTGCCATACAATCGGCTATAGATTCCGCGGAAGCATCTGCTGTGGGAATTATCAGACTTCATGTCGAAAAAACAGCCGGCAGGGATATAATGAAAAGATTGAGGGATGTTTTTAATTCTTACGGAATGAGAGACAGTACATTTAACAACAATGTTTTGATTTATGTGGCCGTAAGAGACAAAAAAGTGGCCGTATTTGCAGATGACGGTTTTGTTTCCGCGGTCAATGACACTTTTTTGCAGGATACCGCGGAAGGAATAGCCGAAGGATTTAAGCTTGGAGAGTATGGAAATGCCGTTGTAGGGGCGGTAAGAAGTATTGCCGCTGAAATGAGCAGACACTTTCCGAAGGAGAATTTAAAGAAAGATATCTTAAGCGGGGTGTCATTTTGAGAGTTTTTTTTGCGTTTTGTATTTTTTTTACGGCTTTCATATCCGGCTTTTGCGGTGTGCCGCCGATGGAAAATTTATATATTACGGATATTGCCGGCATTATAAATGAGCCGGACAGGGAGCTGATTTCGGAAATGCTGCGGGCTTTTGAGAAAAAAACAGGAATACATACGGCTGTTTTAACGGTAAATTCAATTTCCGATTACGGAAGCTATCTTTGGATTTCTGATTTTGCGTCGGATGTCTTTGACACATGGGGAGTCGGGAACAGAAAATATGACAACGGGATATTGCTGGTGGTTGCGGTTAAAGACAGGACAGTAAATTTTCATATGGGTTCGGCTTTTAGGGGCGCTTTCAGCAGGGATCTTCGGGAAATTACAGAAAAATATATGCTTGCTTTTTTTTCCGTGGGCGAAGTAAGCAGGGGCATTTATGAGGGGCTGAGGGAGCTTGTAAGGCGGATATCTTCCCGTTCCGCCGCGCCGGATATAAGAAAATTTCTGCCGTTTGTTTTGGCCGCTTTGTTGCTGATTATGTCCGCTTTTACAATAAGATATTTAAGGGATTTGATAAAGAATAAAGGGCGTTTGAAGCATGCGGATGAAAATTCTTTGTCTTCGAAAGACGCATCTGAATTCGGGCGTGCTGGAATAGCCGGTTTTTAAAATGAAAAAAAAATCTTTAAATAAAAAAAAGCGCGATGTTAATACCGGACTGCTTGATTCTCTTCCTTTGCCTGCTTTTATAATTGGATTTAACAAAGGAACTTTTTCGGATTTTTTATATGTTAATCCCGCGTTCTGCCATATGATTGGGTATATGCGGGAAGAAATGGCGGGGATTAAATTTAATGATATCTGCGCTTATTCCGGGTATGTTAAAGCCGGATTTTCGAAAAGAAATAAAAGCAAAACAAATATAATAAGAGTGGTTCTGATAAAAAAAGACAAAAACAGAATACCCGTTGAACTTCATGTTTCTTCAATTAAATATAACGGCAAAAATTCTTTGCTGGTTCTTGCCATTGACAGAAGAGAAAACATAATTGCGGAGCAGGCTGCGGATGAAGTTTTAAAAATGCATTTAATGAGGGCCGAGATGTGGAAACTTTCCGCCTGCGGCTGCGGGGAAGAATCGGAATTGGTTGAAAAGATTTTCTCAATAATTGGGCCGGGGCTTGATGCCTCAAGACTGGTTTTCAGCGCACTGCAGGGCGACAGCTTGGTTGCAATAAGCGAATGGACGGCTCCGGGAATCCTTGGAAATATGAAGGGTATAAAAGTTCCAAAACAAATTTTTGATGCTTTTAAGTTTACCGGACAGATAGTGCTGGATAAGTCCGGCATTGTAAAAATATTTCCTCCGATTATCAGACCTTTAATAACAAAGATTGTTGATATGCTTATTAAGATAGCAGGCGAAAAACCTGTTTTAATAACGCCCTATTTTGTTGACGGAAATGTTCAGGGAGCGGTTTCTGCAACCGGTTTGTCTGAACCCGTCACTTTGTGGAGCGATGTGAAAAAAGGTCTTTTAAAAGAAACGGCATCGGTTATAGCCACAACAATTATGATTAATCGCCAAAGAAAGAAAAAGGCGGAGGATGAAAACAAATTCAGGGCAATAATGGAAAATATTAAAGGTGTTTTTGTAAGACATTATTTAAATGAAGACAGGGTTGAAATGAATTATAACGAGGCATACAGACAGCTTTTGGGTTTTCCGGAAGGCTATTTTGACACGAACTCAATGGTTAAATACAGGGAACTTGTTCATCCGGAAGATTTGGAAAGAGTGGAAAAAATATCCGATGACGGGGCCAGAAATAAATCTTCATACTATCAGGAATATCGAATAAGGAACATTTCAGACAATTATATATGGGTTGCGGAAAGCGTTGCTGTTATGAGAAATGAAAAAGGAGAGCCTGTTTGGACCGATAATTTTATATTTGATATAAGCGCCAAAAAAAATAATGAAATAAAACTCCGGGAAACCGAAGAAAAATTTACGGCGGCTTTCATGAAAAATCCCGAGTACATGTCGCTTACAAGGCTTTCAGATTCCGTGATAGTTGAAGCCAACGAATCTTTTGCCTCAAGGTTTGGCTATAAAATAGAGGAGATAATCGGAAAAACCACCGTGGAGCTTGGAATGTGGGCCGATCCTTTGGACAGGCAGAAATGGCTTCAGTCATTAAATGAAAAAAAAGAATCTTTGGGTTATGAAGTTATGCTTAAAGACAGGTATGGGAAGTTTTTTTATGCCCTGCTTTCCGCCGTTATGATTGAAATATCGGGTGAAAAGTACATGCTTACGGTTGCCAGAGATATAACCGATATAAAAGAAGCGCAAAGAAAACTTAAAGAAAGTCTTGATGAAGTCAAAAAAAGCGGTG
>CAYQIS010000030.1:0-13895 GCA_964417645.1 uncultured Spirochaetia bacterium | reverse complement strand
CTCGCGGGAGGGCATTACCGCCTTTAAAGCGCGTTCCGCCAGATTTCCATGGCCTACTTCACGCCTTCCAACTCCGCGCAAGCCTCGCACTTCGCCAACCGAGAAAGGCGGGAAATTGTACTGAAGCATATAATACTTGTTGCGCGAGCCTTCAAGCTCTTCCATTGTCTGTGAATCTTCCTCTGCTCCAAGAGTGCAGGCGACCAATGCCTGAGTCTGCCCGCGCGTAAAAAGCGCAGACCCGTGAGCCCTGGGCAAAACATCTATTTCGCAGGATATCGGACGTATCTCGTCAAATTTTCTTCCGTCAGGCCTCTTATGATTTTTGGCTATTTCATCGCGTATTATATTGGCTTCGGTTTCGTTTAAAATCTGCATTACATCTATTTTTACGGCCGCAAAAGCTTCCTGTCCCATTTCCGCTTCAAACTTGGCAGAAACATTCTTTTTTATAACCGCAATTTCTTCATACCTTTTTATTTTGTCTTCTATTTTCATCGCTTCCGTAAGAAGAGGAAGCGCCGCAGCCGTAACATCGGCGCGCAGTTTTGCGTCAGGAACCCTGATAACAACTTCTCTTTTTGGCTTTCCGCACAATTTCCTGAATTCTTCAATTCCGTCTGTTTGTTTTTTTATTTCTTCATGGGCAAGAGCAAGCGCCTTAACAAGCTCTTCTTCCGTGACAACTTTAAGTTCGCCTTCCACCATGGTTATTCCGTCTTTTGTTCCAGCAACAACCATGTCTATGTCGCTCTGGGAAAGCTCGTCAAACGTTGGGTTTATTACAAAATTTCCGTTGATTCTGCCTATTCTCACGCCGCCAATCGGGCCGTCAAATGGAATATCCGATATCGCAAGCGCGGCCGAAGTTCCAAGCAAAGCAAGTATGTCCGGCTGATGCTGTTTGTCGGCCGATATGACCGTTGCAATTACCTGCACTTCATAATAAAAACCTTCGGGGAAAAGCGGCCTTATAGGCCTGTCAATTATCCTGCTGGTTAATATTTCGCTTTCACGAAGTTTTCCTTCCCTTTTAAAAAACCCTCCGGGAATTTTACCTGCAGCATAAAATTTTTCCCTGTACTCAACCGTCAAAGGGAAAAAATCGATTCCTTCTTTTGGCTCTTTTGTGGCAACAACGGTCACCAAAACCATTGTGTCGCCGCAGCGCGCTATTACCGCGCCGTCGGCCTGCTTTGCCATTCTGCCGGTCTCAAAACTTATTTTTTTTCCGGCAACCTCTATTTCCGTAACTGTTTTTTTGTGTTCCATCAATTATTTCCTTATTTTTAATTTTTCTATTATATTTTTATATCTGTCGTAATCAACCCTTTTAAGATAATCCAGATGTCTGCGCCTGCGGTTAACCATTTTCAAAAGGCCATGTCTGCTGTGCAGATCCTTCGGGTGATTTTTAAGATGCAGAGTAAGTGCGTTGATTTTCTCGGTAAGTATTGCGGTTTGTACTTCCGGGGAACCTGTGTCATTCTCGTGCAACTTAAAACTGCCAATCAACTGCTGTTTCTTTTCTTTTAAAAGCGCCATTTTATTTCTCCTTTCAAAGCTTTAAAAGCTTAATCATCCGGGATTAAGTCGGCTACTCTAAAATCCCAGAAGCGCGGCATAAATATAACCCGCCTGAAAGTGCCGCTTTTTGTTTTGGTTTCCTTCAGGAAGGATTTAAAAACAATAAAATATAACACAAACACCCCGTTTATGTAAACCTAAATCTGAATTTTTAAGGCAGTTCCCCGTGAAATATCTATCTTTCCATTATTTCCTTTATTTGTTCAATCAGTTCGTACGGGTCAAAAGGCTTTATTATATAATCATCGGCGCCGGAATTAAGACCTTCTTCGGCGTCCCCTTTTTGTCCTTTTGCCGTAAGCATCACAATCTTTACCCCTTTGTATTTATTGTCTGACCTTATTCTCTTGCATGTTTCATAGCCGCTTATTCCCGGCATCATGATATCAAGAAGTATAATATCGGGTAAAACGCCTTCTGATAATTTTTTCAGACATTCCTCGCCGCTGTACGCTTCAATAACTTCAAAATTTGCAAGTTCAAGCGATATCTTTACTATTTTTACTATATCCGGCTCGTCATCAACAACCAAAGCCTTAACTTTATTGTTCATCATACACCTCGCCTATTTTGATATCCATTTTATATAAGTGCCGGTTGTAAAAACAAGCAAAAAAGAAGAAACAAAGAAACAAAGGAAAGAAAAAGATCTCAAAGCAATAATCTGCGTCTTTATCTCCGTTATTGCCGTCTTAACAGACTCCAGCCTTTCTTTGTTTAAAAGCACTTCTTCGGAAGAAATCAATTTTATCTGGGCATCAAGAGAAGGAAACAGGCTGAAACTTGCAAAGGCGTGGGACACAAGAGAAAACACAACAAGAAAAGCTCCGGCCAATGGCAGCAGCCATATTGTTTTGTCCTTTCCTATAATGCCTGTAAGCTTTTTCATGGCAACGGCAACATAAACCAAAGTAAAACACAGAAGCAAAACAGCAAATTCATAAAGAAAAACATCAAAATTTGCCGCTATAATTTTCATTCTTCACCTCCGCGGTATTTTTGAAGCTCCCCAAGCAGAGATGTAAACTTAATTACAGCCGCAAGACAAAAAAGTGAAGATATAAAAAAGCATATGTATGCCGCATATTGAAGAACCGCGCCGGCAGACGGATCTTTTGCAAAAACCGAGCCTTTTATAATCAGCAGTATCGAATAAAGCAGAATGCCCGAAGGAGACAGCATCAAAACCGAATGAAAAGTTGACTTGTTAAAAACAATGGTATATCTTCTTGCAATAAGCCCCAATATTAAAAATCCGGCCCAAAAAAGAATTCCGGAAACCACAGCCGTAATATCGGAAAAAGCCTGCATCCAAGCCGTTGTCATTTTGTTCCGCTCCAAATTTTTTCGATAATCTCTTTTGCCCTTGCCCTTCCCACTATCTCGGAAAAAGCAAATTCAAGCCCGTTTAACACGCTTATCAATTCCCTCATACCCATCCTGTTCTTGTCAATATTCATTTTTCTCATCTCATTGTCAACTATTGCCGCGCCTATATTGCCGATGGCTTCCCTTGCTATTTTTGATATCTCGGGAATTTTAAACCTTGTCCTTCTCAGCAATCCCGCCGAAACAAGCCCGTAAAGTATAAACTTTGCCTTTTCTTTGTCTATTTTTACATGTTCCATTGCCGTACGTATATTAAATTCTCCGCCAAAAGCGGTTAAAAGATTCCACTCATCGGCTTCAAGAACAATATCTATTTTTTTTCCCTGATGCATCAGCGCAAATTTTAACACCTCATTTTCAGGGAAAAGATACTCGTCTATTCCGCCTTCAACCTGACCGCTTTTTTTAAAAAGTTCTCTTGCGCTTTCAATAACCGCCTTTTCAACTGATATTCCAAGCGGCTTAAGGCTTGCAGGCTGTCTTTCTTCAAAAAAGAAAACGCCTTTTCCCACAACCATTAACAATTTTATCAGATTTTCATAACAATCGGCCGCTGATTCATTTCCGTTATAGCCGGCGCCGGTTATCTGCCCCTCATATATATCAATAAAACCGTTTGTTTCATTGTCATTTACATTAAGTCTTCCTGTTTTCCCATAGCTGCACAAAAACCTTAACATCCCTGCAACACTGATATTTTTGACTTTGCCTTCCACGGGCACACTCCGACAATTGTTATTGTCTTCACCATTCACAAATAAATTTCGGCATCAAAACACAATTACTTAAACAAAAAAAGCAATATTTTTATTTTTTATATTTTAACACAGAAAACCCCCGGTAAAATAAAAATATCCGGCCGCGTTTATGCGGCCGAATATTTAAAAAATCTTACCAGTCCCACTTAACCTGTGTGGTGAATATATTATCGTTCTTGTCGTCTGACAGCTGAATTCTTTTCTGTTTAAGGGTATAGTCAATAAGCAGATTTGCCTTTGACGCAACCGGTATCACAACACCCCCATAGTATGCATTTGTTTCATCATTATCCTTGCCGGTGTCCGGATTGATAATATCCATTCTTGCAAAAACCGAAAGCCAGTCAAGAGCTTTTACACCGGCATAAAAAGAAAGGTATTGCCCTATGCCTGATTTGCCGACAGCAGGATTGGCGGCGGCTTTTGTTTCAATTGCAGCCGCATAAGATTCAACAAGCGGCCCTGTTGAATAAGTGACAACAGCTTCCGTAAAGTCAAGGTTTGAACTTTCAGTGTTAAATCCCGTAACCCCTGTTTTTCTGTAATATGTACCTATAATGTTCAGACCTTCAAGCACGTTTACCTTAACATCCGCGCACAGCGCTTTAAGCATGTCGCTTTCAACTTTTTTATATCCGTCCCCTGAATATGCCGCCAATTCATAAGTAATCATCTTATCAAGCGCTTTTCCTATAAGGGCCACCCCCATATCGGCGCTTGACAATCCAACAACACTTTCTATCGGCACTTCATACAGGTTATATTTCCAAAGCGTGTTTGTGCCCGTATACATGCTTTGTATTCCGGCCCTTACATTAATTCCAACATCCGCCAAGAACGGCACTTTGGTGAGTTCAACATACACGTTCTTCAGCCACACGCTGAAATCGCCGTCAGCCTGCGCGCCGGATTTGTTAACAATGTCCAGTATGACATTGCTTATATAATCCGTTCCGGTGAGTTTCATTGTGATGTAATTCCTGTTTATTGACAGCGCATTGGTTTTCGGAACCACATCATTGTATTGAAGCGTGTGCCTCAGCCAAACATGCCCTGACAATGTGAATTCCGGGTTTTCATCTGATTTCTGCACAAGAGTGATTGCAAACGAAAGGCTTGAAACTGCAAGTACAAGAACAATGCCCAATAATGTCTTTTTCATGTACCCTCCTGAAGATTTTTATTTTCAAAACATTTGTATGCTTTTCACCTCCTTATAAATTTAATTAAAGGTCGATACGCACGAATTAATATCCCTGTTTATTATATTCGGCATTCCTTAACAAAAACTTAACAATCAAAAAACGCAAATAAAAAAAACCTTATTCAACGCGTAAATCCGCATTAAATAAAGGCTTTTTAAATTGCCGTTGTTATTTTTTTCTTATCAACATCAAAACAAGACCGATTACAGCTCCGATACCAAGACCTATAAGCGCATATTTCAGCGCAAGCTCATTCCTGTAGGCCGAGAAGGGTTTGCTTATGGCATTTCCTATGCCGCCTATAAAACCGGTATTAAAAAGTTTCGGGAAGAATTCCCCTATGACGGCGCCGGTTAAAGCCCCTAATCCTCCCAGTATAAAAATCTCAGAAAATTTTTTCATTTATTACTCCTTTTATATTATTATCTTACTTTTACATACTTCATAAGTTCGTGATACTCCCGCCTTAAATCAATAAGAACCTCCCTTAGCAGAGCCGCAAGAGGAATGGCAATAAATATTCCAAGCACGCCCATAAGATTGCCGCCTATTATTATCGCAAGTATTGAAACAAAGGCGCTTAAACCCACGGAATTTCCGACAAGATGTGGGGTAAGCCAGTAAGTTTCCAGAATCTGCGCTATTAAAAACACCACGCAAATCCAGACAAACATCAAAGGCCCCTGGTAATAAGCAAGCCCCATAACAAAAGCCGCAACAAAACCTATTATTGACCCCACATAAGGAATAATTGACAAAAGCCCCGCGGAAAATCCTATAACAAAACCGAATTTAAGGCCTATAATATGAAGCCCTATCCCGTACATAAGCCCCAAAATAACCGCAACAACAAGTTTCCCTTTTATATATCCGTCCAATATTTTGTTAATCCTGCCCATATAGTCGCGGGCAATCGGCATATATTTTTTTGGTATATAGCTTTTTATCTCGTTTTTTATCAATTCATAATCAATTATCATAAAGAAAAAAAACAGCGGTATCAAAAGCACGTTAAGTATTGCAAGCAAAGTTTTTAAAATACCCGTAAAAATGCCGGTTACCGCGCCTGAAGCTTTGGCAATGGCGCCTGAGGAAAGCATTGACGCCTGTGTTTTCACAAGCTCATGCACGCCATAGTCAGTAAGCTGAAGGTCTATTCCGTACTTAAGCGCCAGTGCTTCCAGCTTATAAACAGCCTTTACGGAATTGGACGGAAGCTCTCTTAAAAAAGCTATTGTTTCATTTATTGCGGGCGGAACAAAAGTTATAACGGCATAAACGGTTATTGCTCCAATCAAAGCAATTATAACGGAAACCGATATTATCCTGCTTATGCCCCTTTTTTCCAGTTTAAGTATTACGGGATAAAAAATATAGGCAAAAACAAAAGCTATTAAAAAAGGTTCAAGCGCATAACCAAGCCCGATTATTACGGCAGCGGCAATGGCCGCAAAAAAAACAAGAATAATTTTAAGCTTAGTTTTTTTTGTCATCATTGTCCGCAGTTCCCTGATTTAAAATTTTTCTTAAAAAAAGCTTATAGACTTCCATAACAGGAATTACCGATGCCGCAAGAAGCATTGTGTTAAACCAGTCCCAGAATTGAACACTGTTTATTTTAAGAAGATCCTGCATAAAAGGAATATGCATTGAAGTTATATGTATTGTCTGCGCGGCAATTATAACAATAAGAAGCATGGGATTATCAAAAAATTTCATCTTAAAAACCGATTTTGTTTCCGATTTGGAGTTAATAACCTGGAAATTCTGTGCAAGCACAAGGAAAAGAAGCGCCATATTTCTTGCATTATCAACGCCCGTCGGCAGGAAATGCATCCAAACCCAGTAAGCGCACATTCCCATATAAATGCCCGCTATAAAAAGCTCGCTTACCATTAATTTGTCAAATATACCCTGCCCCGGCGGCCTTGGTTTTCTCTGCATTACGCCTTCTTCTTTTTTTTCAAAGGCAAGGGAAGCCGCCTGAAGACCGCTGGTTACCATATTAAGCCAAAGAAGCTGTATTGCAACAAGCGGTATTGCCGTATCTTCGGCGATTGCCATTATAAAAAGCACTATTGCCGTCAAACCGGTTGACAGCAGCATATATATCACTTTTCTTATATTATCGTAAGCCACTCTGCCTTCTTCAATTCCGGCGACAATTGATGAAAAATTGTCATCCGTTATTATCATTGAAGACGTATCTTTTGCAATATCTGTTCCTGACCCCATGGCAACGCCTATGTTTGCTTTCTTCAGGGCCGGTGCGTCATTGGCGCCGTCCCCTGTCACCGCAACAAAATGGCCCTTTTTCATGAAAGCACTTATCACATTAAGTTTTTGTACCGGCGTAAGCCTTGCAAAAAGCCTTGATTCCGCCGCCTTTTCTTCAAATTTTTCAGGGCTTAAATTTTCCAAATCCCTGCCTGTTACGGCCTGCTGCCCTTCTTTTATAATTCCAAGCTGGGCTCCTATATAAGCCGCGGTTGCGGGATGATCGCCCGTTAACATTGCAACCTCAATTCCGGCTTCTCTGCACACTTTAACGGCATGAACGGATTCCGGCCTTAACGGGTCCATAAAGCAGGCAATGCCAAGTATTTTTAAGCCGCTTTCTTTTTCAGGCCCGTAAGCAACCGCAAGAACCCTGAATCCTTCAGCCGCCATCTTGTCGGCAATTTCGTTAAACTCGCTTTCACCGCATTTACCGCAAAGCCCCACAATTGCTTCAAGCGCGCCCTTATAGCATTTATACTTTACCCCGTTTTTTTCATAAACGGCACCCGAATACTTTTTTTCGGACTCATACGGTATGTGCTCAATAATTTTTACCGATGCCCTTGCCTGATTCGGGTCAATTCCCGCTTTAAATGCAAGCGCCAAAAAACCCATGTCCATGGAATCACCTGTTGCCTCCCATTTCCCTTCCTTAAACTTCATTTCAGCTTCATTGCAGATGCAGGAATTAAACACAAGTTCTTTAAAATCAGCGTCGTCCTTGTCGCCGTTTATACTGCCCTCGCCTTTATAACCTTCGCCGGTAATTTCAAGCGTTTTACCTTTGCGAAGTATTACTTTTTTTATTGTCTGCTGATTTACGGTTAGTGTTCCTGTTTTGTCGCTTGCTATCATGGTGCAGCTGCCAAGGCTTTCAACTGCCGTTATGCTTCTTACAAGAACATTTCTTTTGGCCATTCTTGAACTGGCGGCAGACATTGCAATTGTCAAAGCAAGCGGCAGTCCCTCGGGAATCGCGGATACGGCAAGAGCTATTGCCGCAAACAAAACTTCTATTGTTCCGTGCCCTCTTGACAAAAGTATGGCGGCAACAACACCGCATGCCAAAAGCGTTATTATACTTACCTGCGCGCTGAACTTTTCCATTCTTTGAATAAGAGGCGACTTACCCGCCTTGCTTTCTTTCATTGTTGCGGCTATTTTTCCCAATTCAGTATACTGACCGGTTCCGGTAACAACTCCCATTCCTCTTCCGGTCATTACCACTGTTCCGGCAAACGCCATATTATTCATGTCAACAACCCTTGAATTTTCAGGCATAACTTCAGTAACTTTTACATCAGGCAACGACTCGCCCGTTAAAAGCGACTCGTCTATTGTAAGATTATTAATTGAAAACAGCCTCATATCTGACGGAACCCTTGCCCCTGATTCAAGCAAAACAACATCTCCGGGCACTATTTCAGCGGCGGGTATTTCAACCGCCATTCCGTCCCTTAATACTCTTGCCTTAATCTGAACAAGATCCCTTAATGCCTTGGCGCTTTTTTCCGCTTTCATCTCCTGCCACGCGCCTATGCACGCATTAACAAGAAGTGTCGCGCCTATAAACAGGGCATCCTTAATGTCCTTTACAAGCGCGGACAAAATCGCGGCTGCAATAAGCACAAAAATAAGCGGGCTTATGAATTGGTTTAAGAAAATTATCACGGGATGCCTTGGCTTCACTTCAGGAGGCCTGTTCGGGCCGAACTTTAGAATCCTTTCCTTTGCCTGTTCGGATGTAAGCCCTTTTTCGGAAGTTCCCAATTCAACCATGCATTCTTCATAAGGTATAAAATGCCATTTAAGGGACAACTGGGCGGTTAATTCTTTTTTATTTTTTGAAAAAAATCCCATTCAATCCTCCTTGTTTCAGCATATGATTAATATTACCACAAAACAAGGATATTCAAAGGTTAAAAGGAAATGTTCTGTTTTTTTTATTCTTAATTAAAACTTAATTATAAGATTTGCAGCAATTCAAAAATCAAGAAATATTCATACTTCCTTTTCAAACAATAAAGTGGCCCCCACCCAGAACTGAACAAAACCAAGCGTGCAGAAAAAAACAAGATATATCAGAATAAGCTGAACAATTCCCAGTTTGGGCATCAGCGCAAGCTGGTAATGCGTGCAAGTCCAGCCTTCTTCATTTTGTTCGTCCAAAATCTTCTGAATTTCTTTCTGACTGTCAAGAAAAAGCCCCCAAAAAAGCACCCACTTTCTAAATTCAATGTACTTATTCTTTTTCATAAACCCTCCCATATAAAAAGTTTATAATATGTTTACGGAACCGGTGTTGCCGTAGGCACCGCAAAAGCATCAGGATCCTGCGAGAATTCCGGATTATTCACAAGCGTTATTGAAGTATGATTGCCCGTTTCATCCGTAAGGGTCCCGTTGCCTACAGTAAGCCAAAGCACGCACGCAGGATCTGATTTGCTTATTGAATTTATGTCATTCATATACTGCTGAAGTTCAGTAATCGTGACCGCTCTTTTTAACCATATTTCATTTGCTATTGCTATGTCAGCCTCGCCCACAAGCATTCCTCTTCCGTATCCTCCCGGATTATACTGGCCGCCCAATGTATGGGGATTGGTATTGCCGTTATCATTCCATGGCCCGCCAACATATGTATAAACAAGATTTGCGTCAACGTAAAAACGCAGCGAAGAATCCGCCGCTGTATACAATACCGCCACAGAGTACCACTGTTCTTTATTAAATGTTCCCGTGTAGCCTCAGCTTACCCAGCCGCCGTAATATAGCCTGAAGCCAAATCCCTGGGTTCCAAGACTTATGTCTATGTCACCGTTCTGATCATACCAGCCTCTGCTCCTGCTTATTACAAGGCCTCCGTCACCGCAGCCATAACCTCCGTCAGCCGTCGGATAATACTGCGCGTATGAGGGTATTTTAACTTTTGCCAGTATTGACCAATCTGAAGAATTCATAAAGCCGGGCATTGCGCCGAATAAGGCATGGTCTTCATCAAGGGCGTGAAGGTTCATAATATAAGAACCAACTATAAGAGTGGCTGTCGGAGTAACCGTTGCTGTTGCTGTCTCCGTTACGGTCAATGTTACCGTGACAGTCAATGTTTCTGTCGCGCTTAACACAGGGCTTGCCGTCGGCGTGACAGTTAATGTCGTTGGCGGAAGAGTATCAGCAGGCACCGGTGAAGACGGGGAATTTTTTTTGCACGCCGAAAAAACAAAAGCAAGCAACAAAAAGAAAACAAAGAAAGCAAAAAAGGTTTTTTTCATAAACCCTCCAATTTTATTCTGCAGACTGAAGCATACATTGCCCAAAAAAGAATTTCAACAAAAATTTTCGTGATATTCATTTTTTTGGTTATGGCAATCACCCTTAAAGACCGATTTTACCCGCGCAAAATGAAATTACAAAAACCAAATACAAAAAAACACGATAACCCCAATAAGCTTCTTAATTTAAACCTTTATCGCCCTGCTAATTTCTTTTCCTCCATATTCTATAAGGTTCAAAATGAGTGCCCAATATACATACGCCTGCGGGAGGTACTGTCCCTTCAGCATAGGATTTGCCTATGGGGATTCCTGTATACAGGCAGTCATAAGTTGCTTTTGTTATTCCCCATCCTGCATCTGTATAAAAAGTTCTTATGATATCAAGATCTTTTCCGTCAGAAATCCTTACCGTAATACTGCCGTTATTGTCAGGGTTGCCGCTGGCATAATTCCATCCGCCTGAAGTCTGAATTTTCGCCCCAACCATAAATCCGCCAAAACCCGTGAAGCCGGGCGGATTGTTATTTTGGGATATTACTGTTACAGGCGCATTACCCCAATGGCTTGCAGAAACATAAGTTACACTTGGTGTCCCGTTAATAAGAGCATCTCCGGTTGTGCCAAAATGCATGTCCCTTACACCCACATAATAGCTTACATGATGCCCGTTATCAGGATAATCGTAAACAGCCATAAACGAACAGTAATAATCTATTAAAACATTCCAGTTCTTGTGAAAAGCGACTGCATTGGAATATAATTTGCCACCGTTGTTATCAGTAGCCTTACATATAACATTTAAAAAGCCATTTTCATAGTTTTCAAAACTTTTTGGTATATTCATGGTAAAAGTTACAGCATCCATATCGTTTCTTACAGATGCCACAGACGGCGAAACCAAAATACCTGACGGAAGCGAAAAACTTAAATTACTAAACCTTTTCATCTTGGAATGATAAGTTGCAACCAATTCTATCTGTTTGGCCGACATTGGAACTTCAAGATCTTTGGGTTTAACAACAAGTTCTATTGAAGGAATTCCATAATTAACATTTACATAAGGTGTTGTTTTTGGCTCAACAATATAACTTGCAGGGTCATATTCTTTGACTTCATCAATATCAAGTTTCCATTTTCCTTCCTGATTGATTTTTATAAAAGCCAGCCCTGTACTCTGCGTTGTTGCCGTAACAGTCATCCCTGTTTCAATGTTTGTCATAAACAAATTTGTAGGCGGCATTGGCGTTCCCTCTGCATGCAGATTAACAATGAAATTATAGTTTGGCGTGCAGCTTGGCGTATATGTAGGCTGCATAATACTGGAACCAATTACTCCTGTAGACGCTTTTGTATTACAAGAAGCGATAAAAATTACCATTACAATCAAGCTAAAACAAATCCTTTTCATACTGTCCCCCTCTATGTTTTAACAATGCTGTATTATATTATTTCAGTCTGTAATACACCGCAAGCTTTGGTCTTAATGTGTTTATAAAATAATCTTTAGTGTAATATTGCATACTTGCTTCATCACATATTACAATAATGCCGTAATTTAAACCCGGATTATCTATCCACTCCTGTACAACCTGCGGGTTAACAGGTATTGCTATTTGTGTAATACCCAACGGTCCATTTACACTTCCGCCCACGGATGTCACATCATAATCCCCGCCTTGATTAACCCACATTGCGCTTGCTGTCCTGCTTATCCATGTTACACCATCGCCTGTCTGGCCTCCTGTCCCCGTTCCTTCATCCCAGGCAGACGTTACTTTGTAAGCTCTTGCATTTGTAACCGCAAGAGTATGGTAAAAAGTGGATGTCAATATAAGATATGCTTTATCAACAATAACAGTTGAGCCCGGCAGGTAGCTTACATCAAATTTAAACAATGACCTTCCCAAGTTTGAATCAGCCAAAACCAACGGATATGTGCCGCCGGTATTGCCGTTTTTCGACATGCTCATAATCTCAGCATCGGCGCACCCTGCATAAGCGCCATAAGGCGCAACACCCTGCTGAAAAAATATACTGTAACTTCCCACAGGGCCCGCAGGGCCGGCGGGGCCTGTTTTGCCTTCAGGGCCGGTTTTACCCGTGCAGGATACCATTACAACAACCGCAAGCAAAACAAACACAATAACCCCAAGAAGTTTCTTCATTTAACCCTCCGTTAAATTAATTTTAAATTGCAACACAGAGGGCAAGGGAAAACAAGATGAATAAAACAGGCAAATTGAACCTGACAAAATTCAAATTATATTGCCGTCACGGGATGTGTTTAGTTGATGCCCGCAACCCCTCTAAGTTTGAAATTATTATACAGAAATATTTTTTCCGCGCAAGGGGTTTGTATTTAAAATTTTTCGGATAATTTATTTTTGTAAATGACGTTTATAACAAATCACAATACTTGGATAATATTTTTATTTTGCAGTCATGCTTTTGCGTGTCCACATATCACTCAATCCTATCTCTCTTCTGCAAATTATGTCGCGCACATAGCAATTGGATATTATCTGCTTTAAGCGAAGTCCCACCCTTAGAAAAAGGTAATATATGATCATAATGTAAGTTGTCCTTACTACCGCATTTCACGCACTTACCACCATCTCGCTTCCAAACTTCTAATTTTACCGACGACGGAATTATACGATTATGAGTTAAGTCTTGAATAGTCCTTTCTTCTGTACCTTGATAACCATCAATAAGCTCAAGTCTGAACTTAAAAACGTTTCTTTTATCATTTTTTTCTATCCATGAATCTACAAGCTTAAAGAATCCATTAAACACCCATATTCCATTTTTAACTTTTTCATATACCTTTACAATTTCAGCTTCTCTTTTCCCTTCTTTATATTGTCTAGCAGCTTCATAAAACAAACCATTTTGCGTTAGTTTTCCATTTGGATTTTTCATTGGTTGATCTATAATTTTAGGGTCTGATTTTAATTCTTTTGTTTTCGGAACGTCATGCCCCTCATATATAAGCACCTTACCGTCTTCTTCTACTCTGTCCGCATAAGGCGCTCCCTTACGCACAGACATTAATATTATTGATGTTTTACCTCTAACACGGTAGTTCATACCCCTTTGCAGCATTAACCCTTCTTCTAATGACATCTGGGCATGTGAAATTATTTCGCCTTGATTAATCATCCACTACTCAAATAATTTTTTTATTGGAATTTTTAAAGCCGTTGATATTTTTTGAAGGTTTTTTATTGCGATATTGCGTTGTCCTGCTTCAACTTGCCCTATATAAGTTCTATGAATATTGGATAAATCCGCAAGGGCTTCTTGCGATAGTTTTTTCTTAATTCTATACTTTCTAATATTTTTACCTATTATTTTAAGTAAATCCGCTGATATAGCCCCTATTTTCATACACGCTTAAG
>CAYQIS010000029.1:0-19730 GCA_964417645.1 uncultured Spirochaetia bacterium | reverse complement strand
TGGAAGTATCCGCCACATATACGGCGCCCTGGGAGTTAACCGCTATGCCGCAAGGATGGTAAAACTGATAATTTCCGGTGCCGTTTGAAGGGCCTCCCCATAGCTTTACAAAAGTATAATTTAAAACCGGTGTATGTGTAAATGTGACTGTTGCGGTATATGTGAATGTGGAAGTTGCGGTATATGTGAAAGTATCTGTACTTGTTATGGTATAAGTATTTGTTTGTATAGGCACATGAGTAAAAGTATGTGTGCCTGCCGCCGCAACCGCTGTTTTTGTGGCATCAGCCGCCGTAAGTATTACGGCAACCGTTGCTTCAACGTCAGGAGAAGACGGCTGATTGTTTTTTGTGCATGAATACGAAAAAACAAAAACACATATTAAAACAATAATTATTTTTTTCCCCATATAACATTAACCCTCTTAACCACAAAAAACTTAAAAATATTTATGTTTAAAATTTACTTTAAACAAAAAACTTTGTCAAGTATCCCGCAAAAATTTATTTTTAAATTAACAATAATAATCCCGGCCTCACGGAGCAAAAACGGTATCTGATATCAGATGCGGATAAAAATTTCAGCGGTCTACCATACCCGCTTTCCATCAGAATCCAGTTTTGTTATATATCCGTTTGTGGTTCCGTCGCCATAAGACGATGTACTGCCAACTATAATAACCCCTCCGTTTACCGGCACCACACATCTTCCTATATCCTGCCCTGTTCCGCCAATATAACCTTCCCACATATAAGGATTTGAAAGAATCTTACTGTATTTAACGTAATAAATGTCATCATCCGGCCTGCCCAAAGCTCCTCCATAACCCACGCAAACATATCCGTCTGAAGTTTCGGCCGCGCTGTAAAATATCTCTGTTTCAGAGGCATAACCGTCAGTCCTTGCGGCAATAAGAGCGCCGTTTGATGCGGCATTTACAACATAAAAATCATTGTCTGAACTTCCTGCCAGCAGATAACCACCGGAGGACGTCTTTATTATGGAATATGCGGTATCGGTTGAAGAGGACGATGCCGTGTAAAACCATCTGTTCTGCCAGGTATTATACTGCGGCGACGCGTCTATCATCATCATGTCCCGATAAGCGCCGTTCATGCTGCCGCCTGCAAAATAAAAATTATACTGGGTTTCCTGCACAACTCCCCTGCATATGTCGCTTCCGGAAGTGTCATAAGAAAAATATCCGATATAATTTCCAAGAGCATCGGTTTTTACGGCATATATTGAATTATCATTATAGTTAATTCCCGTGGCCGCTTCACCCGCCACAACAAATCCGCCGTAAGAATCTTCCACAACACTGTACGCGGTATCATGCGACGCTGTTTTTGTTGTATTTGCGTATGTTTTTTCCCAAAGCAGATTTCCGTCGGCGTCCGTGCGCACCAGATAAAAATCAAAACCGGTTCCCAATGCCGTGTTGTTAACATAGCCGGCTATAACAAAACCTCCCGAGGATACGGGTTTTATGCAGTTTCCAACTTCCTGTTTTTCAGCCGAACCAAAAGTTTTGTACCACTGAAGATTTCCTTCGGAATCATACTTTACCAAAAGAATATCGCCGGCGCCCGCGCCGTATGAAGTTGTATACCCTGCCGCAAAAATATTTCCCGAAGCATCCGTACACACAGAATTAAAAGAATCATATCCGGAACCGCCGAAATATTTATTTTCAGGCGTAGCTGTATAAGTTGGCGTAATTGTATCTGTAGCGGTAGGCGTCCGCGTTGCGGTAAGAGTTCGTGTTGCGGTTATTGTAATTGTTTCTGTTATTGTGCATGTGTACGTGGCTGTCTGTGTTGCAGTATTGGTTGCCGTTAAAGTATTTGTCAATTCAAAAGTTTTTGTGGCTGTAGCCGTTGGATGCTTAACAATACACTGCGGGCTGTCCGCTGTGGGATATGTGTAATCGCCGTCCGTTGCAACAAGGCATTCAAAAATTCCGGTTAATTCATATCCTGCAGCCACAGCTCCCGGACCGCCGCCCGTTCTGTCGCCATACTTTATAAAAATTTTGTCTCCCGCATTCATTGAAGCAACTTTTATATAAATACGCATATTGTCGCCGCAGCAGAACGACACATTTTGCACAGGCTTATCTGCCTGTATGGTTGTGTATCCCGGGTCAAGAGGATTTACGGAAAAAGGGCTGAAGTCCGGCGGCAGGCCTATTTCAACCACTCCATACCCTGTTGATGAATTCCAATTTTGAGAGGCGGTATAAATCATTTCCACAGTAATTCCTGTTTCACCGGGAATAAATACCGTTCTGTCCGCACTCATAACGCCAAGTTCATCCGCCGTCGGAGTGTTTCTGATTGTAACCGTTGGCGTAATTGTAAAAGTATTTGTATTTGTAAAAGTAATTGTATTGGAAGGAGTTTCCGTTTCAGACTGCTTGATTGTGCAGGTTGCCGTAATTGTTGAAGTTACGGGTTCAGAATAATCAGCACTAACCGTGCAGGTAAAAGTAACGGAAGGCACAGGGCTGTCAAAGCCGGGCCCCGAAGGAGCCGTTGGGCTTACAGGCGTATTTTTTACGCAGGAAACAACAAACAATATAAATGCTAAAATTAAAAAAATTATTTTTCTTCGGCTCACTTTAATTCTCCGAATTAATCAGTATAAAAATTTTATACAGATATTATACAAAAATGCCCGTTATTTTAAAATAAATATAAAATTAATTTTAAATGATTATATTGTTTACCGCAGTGTTTAAAGCGGTATTATTTTGCAACAAATATTAATTTGGGTATGTTTATTGGGGTTTTTCATATCATAATAATAACAGTCATCAACAAAGACAAGGCGACCGCAGGTTTAAAATCCAAATTTGCCGGGCAACCTCTCCGATATTCACAACTCGCCCGTAATGAAACCAAGCGAAGCGAGTGGTTCATGGCTGCCCGATTTAAACGAGATTTGCAACTGGCTTTACACCCGGGGAGCCCTATTTACAGGGGAAATTATAGCACAATTCCTGAACGACGGCAACGTGTGACCCGGATTCTACAATCCTGAATCTTTTAAATAGCTTTCAAGGTTGAATGACAGATACAACGGTATATTCAGTATCCTGCCGTCCAGCTTAAGCCCGGCCATGGAGAACCTGACGGCTCCGGCTGTATCGTATTTTGACATGAATTGTTTCATACTCTTTGCCTGCAGGTTTATGCCCGCCTTCACTTCCACCGGATATATTTTTACCCCGTCCGTTATCACAAAATCCAGTTCAGCCTCTGCCCCGGAAGACCAATAATAAACTCCATCGGAAAATGATGTAGACGCCAGTTCCTGAGCGACGTACTGTTCGGCAAGCGCGCCATTAAACTCTTCAAATACGCTGCCGCCCAGCATAATACCGCGAATGTCCGCCCTGCACATCACCCGGAGCAGCCCGACGTCAAGATGGAACAGCTTGAACGCCTTCATGTCCACATAAACCGGAAGCGGTAATACGCCTTTGCTTACCCTGCTGATTTTCCTTATCAATCCGGCGTCAGAGAGCCAAAGCAGCGCCTCTTCATAATCCCTGCCGCGTGCGCCTTCACGCACATGGCCGTATACGAATTTCTTATGTTCCTTGGAAAGCTGAACCGGCAGGCTTTCCCAAAGATGCCTTATGCGCGGGACGATATTAGCAGGGGCATGTTTTGAGAAATCCAGGGCATAAGCCGCCAGTATAGCTTCCTGCTTTTCCTGCACTGCCGCAAAATCTTTTTTTTCAACCCATTCCCTCACAGCAGCAGGCATGCCGCCGGTGATTACATACTTTTTAAAATAATCAGCCAGTTTTTCAAAAAACGCCCCGGCAGATTTATTAAAACCCTGTTTGCGGATGAATTCCATCAGTCCTGATTCATTGTTAGCCAGCAAAAATTCCTCAAATGTCATTGGTTCCAGCTTCATAATATCAACTTTTCCTACCGGGAACGAAGTGCCCTTGTGCAGGCCTATGCCAAGCAGAGATCCTGCGCAGCATACCGCATATTCAGGCGCGTTTTCACAGAAATATTTGAGGGAAGTTAGCGCCCTGGGAATTTCCTGGATTTCATCAAGTATTATCAGAGTCTCATCAGGCTTTATTTTCTTGCCATGCGACGCGCTTATAAATTCTATTATCCGCTCAGGCTCGATAGTGCCTGAAAATAATTCAGCCGCACCGGAGAAATTCTCAAGATTCAGGTATGCAGTTTCCTTAAAGCACGTCCTGCCGAATTCCTGCAGCAGCCAGGTCTTGCCTGTCTGCCTTGCTCCTTGCAGGATTAAAGGCATTCTGTTCTCTTTATCTTTCCATTTTTTCAGCTTTTCTATCAATTTTCTATACATTTTTCACCGCCTGGAACAATAATACACCATAAATACACATTTGTCAAACGACTTTTGTGTTGTTTTAATACATTTATCCAACGACTTTTTGCCAAATTTCACACTTTTTATAATAAATTTGATTTTTTGCCTTTAAAATATGTTTTTTTTAGCAGCACTACTCTTATTTAACCTTATTTTGTTTAAATTTTACAATGTCACCATCATCAGCGTCCTGCAAGGCAAACGGCGATTTAGGATTGATGTCCATAGTCGGCATTTCCGGCAGTTTGGCCTGCGGCCTGGACCAGTCTCCTTCCAGCTTATAAAACTTCCGCAAGTCGATTAGATCCGCATTCAGCGGGTTCTTATACATCTATTTGAGCTTATTCCTGCCGCTTGTTATACGACTCAGGCATGCAGTCGTGTTTTATATCTATCTCTTCCAGCGGAGATACGCCTTTATCTTCCCTGTCCCAAACCAGCGCAGCAGCTACTATATGTTTGCATACCCCCGGCCCGCGAAACGGGCACGTGCAGGACGTGTCCACATTAGTCCTTTTCATGACTAGCTTCACAGTATAGTCCTGCGTACCTTTGACTGTGGCGGCAAAGGTCTTTGCCTTCATGTCACTTATGGTGACTTTATTCTGTATCTCCATGCCCCTGTGCCAGACTTTTTGTGTGGCACGGTGGAGGAGCTTAAAAGCAGCTGAATAAAAACGCGGATCAGGTAATGTCATTTTAACTCTTTTCAATTCTCGTATCGGGTTTTATTAATTTTAACTCAGGCAGAATTATAAGAATCTCCTCTTCCGTTCCTTCTTTTTGCCAATATACCATATAGTTTACTTTAGCTTCTGATGGTTTATATCCTTTTTTCTCAAATTCTGCTATTTTTTCTTTACAACTCTTTGAAAATTTCAAAATACAGTTTCCGCGATTATCGTTGCATCCATCATTTGTAACTATTAATTCATCACCGCTCATAAGATCGGATAAAATATTCTGCTTAGAAATGAAGCAGTCCAGGTGGACATCCTTATGCGATAATTGCATGACAAGTATTTTTGACGGGGCATATTGTTTGTCGTCCATTCTTCGTTCTATTTTTTGACAATAAATATTGTCTAGGTAGTTGCCGTTTAAATGAATGGTTAAGTTATTTTTAGCACGGGTCATGGCCACATATAGCTGCCGTTTTTTCTCATCATTGTCAGGATTGAAGCCATTAAGCATTAAAATCACATTATCGAACTCCTTGCCTTTGGCCTTGTGTATCGTTGAAACAAATATTGTTTCATTATTTGTATGAATGAAGTCTTCAATTTTTGATTCTTTCACAAAAATCTCAAAATCTGATTTATATTTTCTCTTTGGATTGCTTAATTCAAAATCTTTAATCAAGTTAGTACAAATATCTATTTTGGTGCTTTTTCCAAATTTATTTATAAGGCTTTTTTTTGCATTTTCCCATATACTGTCGCTTACAGTATACACGCCGGAGGGCAAGTTGAGCTGCATAATAAAATACCTGACTTCCAATAAATCAAACAGATTAAACCCTTCGTTGCTTTGAATAAGTTTGGCCGGCAATCCATTATTTAACAAAAGACCTGTTATCTGCATTGCTTCAGAATTAGTACAGGTCAAAACACAGGTAGTCCCAGCCAAACCGGAAGATAATATGCCGTTAATAACCGGTTCGATCAGATCAGAAGCGGAATATTTGATTATTTTTACAACTCCATTCTCGTTCGTATTGGGAATAACAGGGGTTCCCTTTAGACGATTACGGATCTTCTTTGCAAATTGATTTGTAAATTCTATAAGATTTGCTTTGCTTCTGTAATTTACGGTCAGTTCAATTTTTTTGGCTTTTAGTTCTGTAATAAATCTTTCCATATATTCAGAACTTGACCCTCTAAATTCATAGATATTTTGGTCGTCATCGCCAACTGCAATCAATCTCATTTCTTCGTTACGTTCCATTAAAGCTTTTATCAATTCAAACTCGCGTCCATCCATATCCTGAGCCTCGTCAATGACCAAGACTGTTTTTGCAATTCTGTTAGGTTCTATGTCATTATTCTTAATTTTTTCTACAGCTGTGCTGATAATCTTTTCCGATTCTTCAAGCGAGCCAACTTTACCCAATAAATCGAAGCAATACGAATGAAAAGTTTTTATTTCCACAAAGCAGGCTGCATTCCCTATCAAATCCAGCAGGCGTTTCTTAAATTCGGTCGCAGCCGCTCTTGAAAAAGTTAACATTAGCAGTTGTTCGTGCTTTACGTCTTCCATAAGCAGCATGGACGCAAGTTTATGAACCAAAACTCTTGTTTTCCCGCTCCCCGGTCCTGCAGCAACAACAATATATTGCGAGCTGCTGTCGTTTATGATGCCCAATTGCGATGGCGATAATTCTCCAAAAAGCTGCCTGAATTTCGCAGGTGTAATGTTTCTTTTTATCTCATTTTGTCTGCTGCCTTTGAAATATTTGGCCAGAAAAGACGTGTAGTTCAACTGAAAATAATCATCAACAAATTGTAATGCTTCCTTATAATCGCTGATCATTTTTTTTGCATATTCACCGACAATATGAATCTGACGTATTTTATTTTCATAAAACTGGTTCAGTTTCCTGTAATCTTCGGCTTTATATCTTCTCTTATTATCCTGTTCAAGCCGTTCAATGGTCAATTTGTTGTAAACCACCAGAAAACCGCCTTCTATTTTTATCGCATCCATTCTGGACAAGTAAAACAGCGCATCTTCAATATCTGACATGTTTATATTAAGTTTTAACAACAGGTTTTGTTTTTCATATTCTTTTTTGAGTTGATATACCGAGAATTCAACCAAAACTTCTTCTTTATTAGTTCCATCAGGCGTTAAATTTTCCATACTTTTCCGGTACAGAAAACCCACAATAAATCTTGCCAATTCATGCCTTTTTTCAAGCTTATTCCTTAGTTCTTTTTCTGAAAAATTTAACATAATTGCAAAGTGGTTTTTAGAAAAATCGTTCCGCTTTCTTTTTATCCAGTTCTTAATTACCCAAAAGTTAATTATATTTCTGATCTTATTTGGCGAAACATCTTCACATCCGTTTTCCTCCGCCAGTTCATTAAGTTCCTTTATATGAAACAACTTTTCTTCTTCTTTAAATTGGGACAAAAGGAATTTCTCGATTTTAGCTGTTGAGTTCACGATGCTCAGTGAACGGTTCTTATTTTCTCCCCTTTTGATAAATGCCGTTAAGTCCTTTGTATCCGCTAATATTTCTTCTTCCCGCATTAAATTAACAGCATTGATTACTTCCTCTTTTACTATGCCCAGATGGTCCGATATATAGTCAATTCTTGACTCCGCTTCTTCATCCGTTGCTTTTTTTCTGCTTTTACTGGAAAAAAGTTTTTTAATTATCCTAATGGCATCTTGTTTTTGCTTTTCATTGAATTTATCCGAATTGTTTATTTTTTCTATTGCTTCCTGCGCGTTCTTTGCCAGGATTCCATTCGCATAAATACGCGGCATATTCTGCCCGCGCTTCAGGTAGCCGGACTCTTCCAACGCCGATATTGCTGTTTTTACCCTGGTTTCGATATCAACAACATTATCATCCCAGCCTGCCTTACGCGCAATTTCCAGCGCAGAATTGGAAACCATAGACCTGAATTCTGTGATATCTTTTATTGCCTTCCATATTTGCTGAATTTCCTTAATGGTCAATTTGGTTTGATTCAGCAAAATAAAGTGCTTGTTTAAATCTTCTTCATTGTAAAGAACATAACAATCCGCTGTAATATTCTCATCCCTGCCTGCCCTGCCCGCCTCCTGAACATAATTTTCCAAAGAGTCTGACAGCTCATAATGGATAACCATGCCCACATCCTTTTTATCCACTCCCATTCCAAAGGCGGATGTAGCAACCATTATGTCCACATCACCTCGTATAAATGCATCTTGATTTTCTGATTTCTCCTGTTTGTCCATTTTACCGTGATAGGGCCTGGCTGGATATCCATCATTTGAAAGCCTCTGGGCTATTCTGTAGGCCTTTTGAGTCCTGGAAACGTAAATAATAGTAGGGCATTTTTTTGCATCCAACAAATTCCGCAAAGCATCATATTTTTCTTCGTCATTTTCTTTTGGGATAACCTTATATCTGAGATTAGAGCGGAATATCTTTGAACTAAAAATTTCCAGTTCTAACGACAATTTATCCCTAAAATAATCCTTGATGTCCTGGATTACATTTTGTTTCGCGGTTGCCGTAAAGCAAGAAACAGGTATTTTTTTCTTGAGATTTTTCTTTTCCTGCAGCGTTTTAATAAAATCCCCAATATACAAGTAATCCACCCTGAAATCCTGGCCCCACGATGAAAAACAGTGGGCCTCATCAATCACAAACCGCACTACATTCCGCCCCAGCAGCAGACGTTCAATTGTTGCTGACCTTAGCGATTCCGGCGATATATACAAAATGGAAGCAGTGCCATTTTCAACCCTTTCATAGGACTTTGCCCTTTCAATCGGGTCAAGCAAACCATTGATAGTAACTGCCTCTGTAATGTTTAACTTTTCCAGATTATCAACTTGGTCTTTCATCAAGGACTGCAGAGGAGAAATAACTACCGTTAAACCCTTTACATTTTCACCGCTCATTAAAGCAGGAACTTGAAAAGTTACAGACTTTCCTCCACCGGTTGGGAAAATCGCTATAATGGATTTGTTATTTATCGCCGCTTGAACAGCGTTTTCCTGTAACGGCTTCCCGTCATAAGTTCTGTAATAATCAAAACCAAAAAACTTTTTTAACCCAATTTTTGCATTGAGAGACTTGTCACAGTATGAGCACCCTTGCAAACACGGATTATTCCTTAACAAGTACATCGCTCTCTCGACATCAGGATAATTTCTGATTACCCACCGGGGAGTTATAGAGTACCTGCTGTCTGTGTTTATCAAAGCTAAACAATATGCTAATTCGACGGGAGAGTTCTTAACCAAATTATCCAAATTAACACGCTGACATATCTTACCGGAAAACCATGTACGTATAAGGTTGACAGGTTTTATATTTCCGGCTGAAAAATCAGCAAATTCAAAAAAATATTTAAATTCCTTTTTATCAGCTAACAGCGCATAATAAATCCGCTTTAATTCATCATTTATTGCCCCGAATGCGGATAATTCATCGTAAAACAAATCTTTTGCCTTTATGGCATCATTTAACGGGTTGTTTAATTCTTCCGTCTGGAGCTTATCATCTTTTAACAGCGCGTGATACGGTTTGGCAGGAAACAACAAAGGCGATAGATATAAAGTGTCAATAGGTTTTATCTTTGAGAAATCAGCATTTGCGAAATTTTCAATATGGGGTAAATCATGTTTAATAATATTATGCCCGCATATATACTCACTACCCTTAATAAAACTTAACAACTCAGGAACTGAATTTGAATGTAACTTTAATCCATCCCCTGTAATGGCCCCAATATCAATGATTTTTTTATTATTAACATCTACTTCGGCATCAATGAAAACTATATTGCCATGGGAGATGGCTTTGGGGTTTATTTCATTCATTTTTTACCCCACATAGATATTCTCATTATGCCATTGCAGGAAGTCTTTCGCGGGTTTGTCTTCAATGTTGTCCGAAGTATTCATCAGCTGCTTACCATGAAATGCGTAATATTCCCTGCCATTGCCGTAATTTTCTTTAATTTTCTTACTTACTTCTATGAAATAGTCCCCTGTCACGGTGATGAAGCCCCGGTCAAACAATGTATGCAGATCCTTCCTGAGTTAAATCTCGTTCCTCGTGTCATGCGGGCCTTGCTCTGTATATGGCTTAATATGCGCCACGTCAAGTACAGGCAATGTTTTTTCCCCTGTCACAGCGCAACGCCTGTGATAAACCTCTATAACTTCCACCCTGAACCCTGCCTGCCCAAGCCGTGGTTTTACTACCTGCTCCACGCCGAAGCGAGCCTGCGCCTCAGCTACTATGGGCATGGCATTTTCAAGCGTGACTTTTTGCCTGATTTTTTCAAGTATCGTCCTGCCCGGTTCTGTCAAACCATCAAATGTTTTGCGATACCTTTTTATTTGGCTTATACAAAGCGCAACTTTTTATTTTTGGCTGCCCGATTTAACCGCGATTCGCAACCGGCTTTATACCTATTTTTTCCATATCGCGCTACTTTTTCTTTCAATTTAACCACTTTTTCATTGGAGCACAACCTAAAACCATCATCCTGTTATAAAATCTGATGAAGCTCTATGCTTCGCTGACTTTTAACAAAATCAATTAATTAAACACTATGCTACTGCCTGATAAACTTTATATTGTCCATACTTACGGACATGTGAACAAAATTGTTCGGGTTGCCGTCGCAGAAAAAATAAAACTTTATGCCCTGCACCGCGGATAGAACCTGGGCAGCGGTAACACCGTAATTGCCGTCAGGAGTAAAATCGTCAATACTTATCGTTATTTTATCCCACGTGCCTCTCCTGTCTAGCACAAGCGCGGGGCTCTCCAGTCTGTCAGGAGTTACCCCTGATATTATTATTCTCAAAACAATGTTATCACCTACCGGCGCGTTAGTTTCTACCTTGTAAGCAAATTTTAAATTATTATAAGCGGAAAAATTAGTGCCAACTCCCGACGCTGAAAAAGTCTGCGGATACATCATAAACCATTTGACATTGTCACTTCTTACCGTGGCGGTTATTCCGTACGCATATGAACCAAGTTCCGCCGGCTCGCCTGTTAACGGATAGCACCCTTTTAAAAAATTTGAGACATCAATAGACATTGCCCCCATGTTGTAATTGGTGCAATTACTGCAGGGCACAAGGTTTTCGTTATTATTATCCTCAAAATTATCTATAAGGAACGGGGTTGGCGTTGAGGTAATTGTTGGAGTTGATGTTGCTGTAGCGCTTGGAGTAAAAGTCAAAGTATTATCAACCTGCGGGGACGAAGGCGCTTGTGATGTTTTATTGCAGCCGAATAAAGAAAATAATGCAACAAAAATAGATAATATAAATATATTTTTTTCCATAATTTTACTCCTTTTTGAATTTTTTACTTAAAAAAACATTTATTTAAATATTCTACAAGAAAATATTTTCATGTCAACTTTTTTCCAGTCGTGCATTACACTATGTCCATTGGCCAGACTTTTTCAGTAGCACACTTAAATAGTTTGTGAGATGCGCTCAGGAATTTGGGATCAATTATATTCATTATTAATTTCTCGATTTTTACAGTTTTACGGTAAACTTACATTTCGGATAGTTGCTGCAGCCCATAAAATTTCCATATTTACCTTTTCTTTCAACTAAAACCCCGTCGCATCGCGGACATTTTCCTGCTCTTATTTCATTTTCCGCAATCACCGCTTTATTACTCGCGTTCTTAATATGTAATTGCCTGTATTTTTCACTGTCGATTGAAATTTTTTGAATTATTTCCCTGATTTCCGCGACCTGACTGCCTGTCAAAAATCTATGAGTACTCATACCTAGTATTGTTTCACGCAAGCTGCCCGGATAAATTACAGTGGTTTTTACCTGGTCAAAAGTTTTGAATTCGCCCTCTCCTGCCAGTACTATGATTGTATAATAAGGGATATGGGAGTATTTGGATAAATTATGTTTTAGGGCTTTTATATGTCCTCTGTTTTGCTGGATCGGGTTGTAAAACTGCTGCTTTTCGGTATAAAGAACCTGTGTCCATTTTTCACCTTCTTCACTCCCGAATATCCATCCCTTATAACACTTTGTCTCAATTACGAATATGCCAAACGCACTGATGACAAGATGGTCAATCTGCGACGTACAGCTCCTGCTTTTAATCGTTACGTCATTGAATACTATATAATCTTCAGCCGGAAGACTCTTCAAAATACCTGCTACAATATATTCGCCTATCTTACCCTTAATCCTGTATAAAGATTTCGATATAACTATATTAATAACAATAATCACTATTATAAAAACTAAAATTTTCAATTTATTTACCCCACATATATATTCTCATTATGCCATTTCAAGTAGTCGATTGCGGGTTTGTCGTCAATGCTGTCAGGAGTATTCATCAGCTGCTTGCCATGAAATGCGTAATATTCCCTGCCGTTGCCGTAATTCTCTTTAATTTTCTTACTTACTTCTATGAAATAGTCCCCTGTCACGGTGATGAAGCCCCGGTCAAACAATGTATGTAAGTCTTTCCTAAGCAGTATGCCATTCCGGGTATCATGCGGGCCTTGCTCGGTATATGGTTTTATATGCGCCGCGTCAAGTACAGGCAATGTTTTTTCGCCTGTCACAGCACAGCGCCTGTGATAAACTTCTATAACTTCCACCCTGAATCCAGACTGCCCGAGCCGCGGTTTTACCACCTGTTCTGCGCCATAGCGGGCCTGCTCTTCGGCAACTACGGGCATGGCATTATCAAGCGTGACTTTTTGCCTGATTTTTTCGAGTATCGTTCTGCCCGGTTCTGTCAAACCATCAAATGTCTTACCCTGGACTATATTCTTATCCCAAATACCATCCATAGGTATCCAGTCCTGCTTTTCCAGGAAAAAAGGTTGTGAAAGGATAATGGAACCGACTTTTGGGTCTGCGTCTTCCCTGCGGTTAGTCCTGCGAAGGCGGTATATTGATGATTCAAACTGAGCAGCCGTATCCATGCCGTTTTTGTTCCCGAACACTTCTCATGTAAGTGACATAGGCAGAACAGTTTGCCTGACTAAAATCCCGCAGCCAACTATGTAATTTTCAGGGTAATGGAGTTTAAAAAGGAACAGTTCCCCGGGTTTAATCGCAGTAAAAGCCCTCGTATCCATCGGCTGCCAAAAATTGACCTCGTCAAAGCCATGGGCTTTTTGGTATTCATACCAGTTTTTATCTGTCACGCCGATATAGAAGTTCATTAAATTATAATACCTGCAATAAGTTTAAAACACTCTTCCCGTCCTGTATGCGGGTTAACCCACCCGATTCCTGCAAGACTTATACATAAATACGGATCAGCGAGTATCTGGTTGCCTGATAATTTCTGCCCGGATTCCTCGTCGGTTATTTTTAAATCATAAGTAACGCCTTTATAAGCAAATTTGCAGTGCATTTTGTTAAATGTATCAACGTATGTATTTGCTCCCGGCGCGCTGATAAAAAGAAGCGAATTTGATATCCCATATTTTTGAATATCAGGTGGCAAAACCCTGTCAGTTCCGGCATTTCCCGGATGATCCCAGATACTTGGCGGATCGTCAAGAAATGGCTTTAACTGGGCCTTGTTGTAATTTCCCACTTTGTTCCAAACATTTCCGGAGAAATAATAATTTTCCTGCTGGTGTAGATTTGGGCATGCGGTTGTAATGTTTATTTCAACAATATCGCCAAGGTGGATATTTTGCGTTATACTCTTAGGGATTGCGCCAGAGGCCGTCACAGGCCTGATCCATTTTTTTGTCACAACATCCTTGCCGGCAAAACAGATACCGCCATCCCTCCACGACTTGGCTAATGCGACTATTTGCACGAGCGCCCCCTAACTTTATATATGTATTATATCCAACCCTTTCAACTTGTCCTTTACAAACTCGGCAAATAACCTCCTGTGGCACTTGTCAGGTTCTGCTTCGCTGCACAATAAACACGAGTTATTTAAATTAAGCTTTTGAATTTTTTCTTCGGCTCCTCTTTTTTCCAGCAATTCAAGGTATCTTTTCTTGTAATCGTCCCAGCCCAGCTTTTTCTTTTTATAATCATCCAAAAGCTGCTTGTCAGGCGCGAATTCCGGCAAATACTCATAATCAATTCCTGATATCTTAAGGAAATATTCAAGATCAGGGACTTTCGCAAAACCAGCCAGCTGGGATTTATTGTTAAGCCTTATATCCAAGATTTTTTTAACGCCGTTTCTTTTGAGCGACTCAAAAAACCGCTCGGCAGTTTTCTTTGTAAAACCTATTGTAAATAAATTCATTCATTGTCCTCCCTGACAAAAGCAATCTTGTTTTCAATAATTTTATAACCCTCTTCAATTTCCTGCTCTTTTGTCTTAAACATATCAGGGACTTTACCCAGAAAACGTTTTTCAAGCTCCGCATTATCAATGACAGAACCATCTCCAAGTATATGTTTCACATTCAAGCCTTCTTTTTGCAAGCTATAGCACACAAGAGAAAACCTGTGGCATTCAAACGGGTCCTTTTCAGAACACATGACAGCGATTTTATAACCTTTTTCCGCCCCGTTTTTCAGGCGTTCTATCCCTTTTTTAAACGAACTCAACTTCCTTACTTTTTCAAAATTAACCCTTCCGTCCGGCTCAATTACCTCAGGTTCTGTCCGCCTCGCTCCCAGTTCGTCACCCATAAAAACATATTTTATACCATTTTTTTCCATCTCGGGTTTGAGGTTTTCCCTGTTATACTGCGGGCTGTATTTGCTGTATGGGGAACTCCTTACATCAGCAATGGAAGTAATCCCGTTTTTCAGGAGCAACTTAATAAAATCCTCTATTTTATGGTAGGAATGCCCTATCGTGTATATTTCCATGTTGTGGCTTTATTTCCCTTCCGCGGTTATATTATAAACCATATCGGTAACAAACCTCTTAAACGACTCGTTTTCCACAAACTGCTTATACACTTCCGTGTCATCCTTAAGCAGTTCCAACATCACGCGGGCGAGCGCCTTGTCATGCTCCAGCCGGGCTGTCTGAGGGGTGTTTTTCATAGCATTTTGAAACGCCTCGTCTGAAGCTACCTTTGGCGCTATTTCATCCCTTATCCTCTTTAATACTCTGTCAGCATCCGTAAAAATCGTGCCAAACTGTTCGTTAAACTGTTTCAGTATTACGGATAAACGCTCCAGTTCCGGTTCCTGCTTATGGCCGCCGCCTTCCGGCGCCATGGGGTCTATTACCGCGTCACTGTCAGGCAGCTGTATTGATATCGCCGCCTTTTTTTCTACCCTGTAACTTTCCATGTCTATGGTTTCAAGTATTCCTCTTGAAAAATCTTCTTCTTTGGGTGTAGGCAGTTTGGACACCAGCATATTAAGGAATATTGATAATTTTTCCCACTCTGCCCTGGTATATGGAAGTATAGACGCTAAAAACTCGTAGTTTCTTAAAAATGCTTTTGCCTTTCCTTTAAAATCCACCTGCCCGTCCTCATCAAGCTGTTTATACGCTTCCACGCATATATCCAGCAGCGGATCCAGTGTTTCCCTGCTCTCTCCTGCAAGATACCTTTTTACCACAGCTTCCACTGCTTCATTTGAGTAAACCTGGTAATCGTCCAGTTTGGCTTTCTGGTCATGCAGTTTATTAGCGTCTGTTTCTTCTGAAAGAATTGTAGTTCTGTAATAATCACTGAAAGCCGCCTGTATAGTGTCCGCGTCATTCATAAAATCAAGGACAAAAGTATCCCTTTTTTTCGGGTGCGCCCTGTTAAGACGCGAAAGTGTCTGGACTGCTTTTATTCCTGTCAGCATTTTATCAACATACATAGTATGAAGAAGCGGTTCATCATAACCTGTCTGGAATTTATCAGCGCATATCAGGAACCTGTACGGGTCTTCCTGTATTTTATCAACTATATCCGACGAAGAAAATCCGTTTAGTTTTGCCTCTGTCACCTTGTTTCCCTCAAAATCAAACTCCCCTGAAAAAGCCACTATTGCCTTATATGGGCTTTTTCTTTCTTTCAGGTATTCGCGGATGGCATAATAATACTGTATGGCTCTTTCTATGCCGCTGCAGACAACCATAGCCCTGGCTTCCCCGCCTATTTTCTGAAGAGCTATCACCTGCTCGTGAAAATGGTCAACCATGATTTCTGCTTTCAGCCGTATTGCATGGTCGTGACTTTCAACATACTTGCGAAGTTTTTTTCTTGCCCTTTTTGTGTCAAACTCCGGGTCGCCTTCTATGGTTTTTATAAGCTTATAATAACTGTTGACCGGTGTATAAGACTTTAAAACATCCAGGATAAATCCTTCCTGTATCGCCTGTTTCATTGTGTAGCTGTGAAAAGGCACATGTGATACTTTGCCTTCCTCGGCAGGTACAGGCATGCCAAATATCTCAAGCGTTTTGCTTTTGGGCGTGGCTGTAAAGGCAAAATAGCAGGCATTAGTAAGCATCTTTCTTGACTGCATGCGTTTTTCCAGGGCGTCGTTTATCACGTCTTCGGGGTCTTCGGCCATGTCATCCGTAAGCGCCTTGTTCATTGCCGCAGCCACCTTGCCGCCCTGGCTGGAGTGCGCTTCGTCTATGATTATCGCGAATTTCCTGTCCCTGTGCTCGTCGCCTATTTCAGCAAGAATAAACGGGAACTTCTGGACAGTGGTTATGATAATTTTCTTGCCTTCCTCTATATACTTTCTTAAATCCCCGGACTTTTCCGCATGCGCCACAGTGGAACTTACCTGCGCGAATTGTTTTATGGTATCTTTTATTTGCTTGTCAAGCACCCTTCGGTCTGTGACTACAATAATTGAGTTAAATTTCTCTTTTTCCCCGTCCTTTACCGCTATAAGCTGGTGAGCCAGCCATGCTATGGAGTTTGACTTACCTGAGCCCGCAGAGTGCTGAATAAGATAGCGTTTGCCGATTTCGCTTTTCTTCACATCAGATAAAATCTTCCTGACAGCATCTATCTGATGGTAGCGCGGGAATATCTGTTTGCGCTTTTTTTTGCCTGTTTTGGAATTAACTTCTTCAATAATCTGGGCGTAATTTTCAAGTATATTCGTCAAACTTTGAGGCGTTAAAACTTCTTTCCACAGGTATTCTGTCTTTAGCCCGTTTGGATTGGGCGGGTTGCCAGCGCCGTCATTCCAGCCCTTATTAAAAGGCAGGAACCATGACGCCTTGCCGAGAAGTTCTGTGCAGAACCTGACTTCAGCGTCATCAACCGCGAAGTGGACTACGCAACGGCCAAATGCAAATAACGGTTCGCGAGGATCCCTGTCTCGTTTATACTGTTCTACCGCGTCAACTACAGTCTGTTTTGTGAGGCTGTTTTTAAGCTCAAATGTGGCAATAGGCAGGCCGTTTATAAATATACCCAAGTCCAAAGCCCGCATTGTTTCGTCTTTGCTGTATTTTAACTGGCGGGTGACGCTGAAAATGTTTTGTTTATTTAGTTCTTTCGCCTTTTCATTTCCAGGACTCGGCGTCCCATAAAACAGGGTTATATCATGCGCACCGTGCTTTAATCCGTTTCTGATTATATCTATTACGCCTTTCTTGCCTATTTCATTAAATAATCTTGAAAGAAAAGCCCTGCGTGTTGGTGAATCATTTTCCAGGTCAAGCTCCCGGGCTGTCTTTGGCTGCGTGGCATACAGGAATGATTTTAACTGCTTTAAATCCACACACCAGTCCCTGTCATAGTCCCTTGAATCCCCATTAACCCATCCCATCCCGCCATAAACCGCAGGCGTCTCAGCGACCATATTCGCGGTTATGCCATCCGGCCATGGCTTTCCTGTCATGGCCGTGACTATTATGCTCTCAAGCCCTTTTTCGCTGATGTCTGATGACATTTTTACTCCTTATTATTTCATAATAACAACTTTAAAGTTTTTTATTAGTCGCACTAAATCCTTAGATGTTTTCAGTTTTCTAAGCTTTCCATTCGTTTCCCAGTCTTCAGGCTTTACACTATCAAATAGGTCTTTGTCATTGGAAATAGTATCAATTCTCGCCACCAAATACCCAACAATATCGGAATAAATGATTCCCGCTGTTTCAAAACACGATTTTGCCTTAACAATATCTTCAAGTAAAGTGTAGCCTTTTTTGTTTATGATGTCATACACAACCTGTATAATATCTTTGCCACAAAGATCATTTCGCTCATCGCAACTCAATAACAGTAAATCCTTACCATTGCGTTTATCTGCAGACTTCAATGCCTTTGATAATAATTTGGGTAAGGCTTCTAAGTAAGCGCTTTTTATATCTGTCTTGATTTTAGTCCGCAAATAGGTAAAGTTCATCTTAGCATTTGCCTTACCGCGATTTAACCTCAAAATCTCAGATGCTATCGCAACTCTTTCCTCTATTGAAATATTTTCGCACCCACGGGAAGCCGAAAACAAATAGGATCCTTTAAATTCTACGTCTTTATCCCAATTCATTTTCACTAAAATATCTTGAAGCCGACGTTTTATATCCCTGTAATGGGCGGAATTAATCACCGTGCAAGTTAAACCCAAGTAGTCTGTTTGCTTATCATCTGAAGTTTCATCTATAAAAGCCAAAATCATGCCTCACACCTCTGCGTTAGCAATACAAATTTTTCCAGTTACCGCATCAGAAATAACTTTCTTTTTAATTTCATTTAACAATAAAATTTCGTTCTCACAATTAGATATTATCTTATTGATTTTTTCATTCATAGTTTTAATTAACTCGACGATTTTAGACTGTTCATTCAGATTTGGAAGCAAGATCAAAGTATCTTTAATCGCCTGATGTGAAAGTCCATATCTGGTTACTCCCTTTGCTTTTATGTGCATTTGCGAAGCTATTATTTTATTTTGTAAACAGCGAAATAAATATTCGGAGTTTATTAATTTATTATTAGGTCTTAAAATAGCCAAATGATAACCACAGACTAAGTCTTCGGCCTCACCTATAATTAGCGCTGGAACGCCGATATCATTCCATTCCTCAGAATCCTTTGTAATAACAACGTCTCCTATTCGCAGTTTATACCTATTGATTTCATCTTTGGATGCGGTAGCGTGCATAAATTCCATGTTTGGTCTGATGAACTCATTTTTATATATATCAGTATAATTACACAATCTTACATTTTTTTCGTTTCTTTTAGTATGTTTATCAATATTACTCACAATTAAATTAGAAATTGTTCCAATTTTTCTTATCTCCCAATGCTCCGGTACTTTCCCTATCCACGGGATCCCGGAATCCTTCAGTTTCACATTCGGGTCAAGGCCGCGGGTCACAGCGCGGTGGATGATGGCTTGTTTTTGCTCGTTTAAAAGAGCGATAAGTTTTTTCTTTGCTGCGATGGCGGTATCAATTCTATTTGTTATATAATCAAGATATTTGACTATTTTTTCTTGTTTTTCATAAGGCGGAATTGTTATCAATTCACATTTTAAAAGTTCCATAGGAATTCTCATTCTATGCGATAGTATCCCATTCCCTATCCTTACAAGACTCTTTTGAAATGCTTCATATTTAAAAAAATATTCTAAATATTTTGGATTGTTATTTTGATTTCTTCTTTTCAACACATAATACACAGGACTTAAACATCCTGTGGCATTGTCCCCTAAAATCATACATTTAAAAGTAGAGTCTCCCTGAATTTTTG
>CAYQIS010000028.1:0-19805 GCA_964417645.1 uncultured Spirochaetia bacterium | reverse complement strand
CCGAAGTTGTTGTAGCCGAGTCACAATCCCTTTTAATCAGGGGAACTACTCTTACAGCAAAAAAGACATAGAGGAAATCAAGGCACAGGAAGTCACAATCCCTTTTAATCAGGGGAACTACTCTTACAGGTGAATACATGACAGAAATGATTAAGCAGGTGGGAGGTCACAATCCCTTTTAATCAGGGGAACTACTCTTACTCGGCCATGGCCATGTCGTGGCCTGGCGCTCTGCTGGTCACAATCCCTTTTAATCAGGGGAACTACTCTTACCGAATATAAAATAAAAGAAATACCGCCGTCAAAAGAGGTGTCACAATCCCTTTTAATCAGGGGAACTACTCTTACAAACATACGCGGGGATGTATCTAACATACGTGGTGGTCACAATCCCTTTTAATCAGGGGAACTACTCTTACCGCGTAGACTATAAGACGTGTAGACCTTTGTCTATACGTGTCACAATCCCTTTTAATCAGGGGAACTACTCTTACACCTTACCTCAAAAACCTTTTATTTTCAAGCAAAAAAAAGCCGTTTTCTAATACCCCCATTTTCATACAATATTTTTCATTCTTTTTAAATATGCTTTTCCCATTTTTCCATTTTAAAATATGGCATTTTCTGTTTTCTAACACGAAAGCGCAGCGAAAACGGAAAAAATATAGCATACCATTTTTATTAATTGACCTTTTTATTTATCACCCACAGCTCCCTGGTCCGTGAGTGAACTTTATAAAATCTGATAAAGAACCTTCAATAATATAATTTTCATATATTATATCATATAATATATACATCTTTATCGTCTTCTATAACTTTACCAAGTCCAATTATTATAACATCTTTTTTTGCCATATCTGTAAGCTGATAAATCCTTAAACTGTCTTCTTCTTTTTCCAGAAGTTTTTCCGCCCTTTCCTTTAAACTTTTAAGCAGTTTTTCATCCAAATTACATTCAAAAACACTGTACTGCACCCTTTCTCCATAATCTTTAAGCATTTTTGCAGCTTTTGTCCTCCGTCTGTCGCTTGGTATGTCATAGGTTATCAAACAAAACATTTTACACCTTTGCAATATAACAGGAATATTCCATGTTTTTCTTTAATGAATCGCTTAAAATACCAACCTGTTTCCGCATTATCTCCCTGAAACTATTTTTTTCGCCCAAATACTCCCTTAACGGCTCTTTCATCCATTCTTCATAACACTTAAAATATTTCTTTATTCCCGACTGCGTTAACCTTAGCCCTTCTTCTTTTGCCTCAAAATCATCCTCTGTTATTATCTGCCTGTTAACAAGGTTTATTGTTAATCTGTCAACCACCGGCTGCCTGTATTCTTCCAAAATATCCAAAGCAAGCGAAGGCCTTCCGTATTCCAAAGAATGCAGAAAACCGATATGCGGGTCCAAACCCGCTCCGTTAATAAGCCCCATTATTTCATTCATAACACATGTGTATCCAAGCGAAAGCATCTGATTTACAAAACTGTAACTTCCCCGTTGAACACGTTCTTCCATTAAATCTTTTTTCCTGTTTATAATTTTTCTGAAAGCCGTAAAATAAACTCTGGCAATATAACCTTCAACGCCCATAAGCCCGTTTATATTTTGTTTTCTATCAATAAGCGCCGCTTTCCTTTCAATTTCGGCTATATCATCTCCAAGCATCAAAGATTTTTCCCGGTAATCATAACTTTTCAAAAGATTTATTGAATTTTCCGCTTTTGCTTTTATAAATTTTACCGCGAAATTAAATTTTTCCGAATCAGACTTAAAAGTTTCATATTGTTTTATTTTAAGCTGCACATTGCGGCTTTTGTAAGATTCCACCCTGCCTTTAAGTCTGCCCGACAAAGAAAGAAAAGCAATGTCAATGCCTTTAATCAATATATCGCCCAGCGCCTGTGTTGAAAACTGGACGTTACCAAAAACCACCATGGTGTTAACTTTAAAGAGCGAAACATCCGCAAGAATATCATCATCCTTAGCCACAATAATTCTGTTTCCTTCTTTTCTTACTTTCGAGCCTTGTTCGGAAAGGTAAAGTATAGACATAAATTGTTACCATATTAAATTAACCGCTTTTAAAAATCTTTCATACTGAGCTTTCAAATTTACAGCCTGAGGTCTGCCGGCATCATACGAATCCCCATAATGGGCAATTCCATTCCTTGTATCTCTCATATCCAACAATGCTCCATCATTAATCCGCCTGTTGGTTTTGTTCCCATAAAACGGCTCCAAAACTTGCGCTTTAAAATCTTCGTATTTCCTAAATACCGCAGAGGGATTCGATTCGATATATTTCTCTTTTAACCTGGTTTCAAGAGAACACTGAAGACACATAACCGCACTGCTGAACATTTTCTTTTCGTAAAATATGTTTGCAAAACGTTTACATACTTCCGAATCTTTCTCTTCTCGCAAAGGCAGTAACATATTTATTTTATCTTTTAGCGCCTGCAACCAGACAGGCGCATCAGGCGGAAATGTGTCCATACTGTTTTTTAGCTGTCTTATTGATTCAGGTATCTGAACGAAGAAACCGGACTGGACTATATTGCCAAGTTTTTCAACAGCTTTTGCTCCTTTTCCCCATCCCGCATTTCTTAATAACTGTATAAGTTCTGAGGCGTCAAATCTTTCCAAAAAACCCGCGACAGCATATGGCCTTTGCAGTAAATCCCAGGCACTGCTTAAATCCCTTATAGAACGGTCAATATATTCTCCGTAAACAAATGAAATTTTGGACTTATTTGTTGCTCCAAATCTTGCATTTATCGCCGATAAAAACAATACCGGCATTGACCTAAATGCGTGCGTTATGTCTATTATGATTTCCGACCCTTCCGTTATGCCATAAACAATACCTTCATAAACACTTAAAACATCTTTTAGCCCATTACCGTCAATATTATCCGTATGCGCAAAACATTTTACAGGATTATTGTTATTTTTTAATGAAAGCAGTTTTTCCATTCTTGCAAGCAATTCCGGTGTTATGGGTTCTTTTTTTTCTTCTCTCTCCTGCAATTCCAGGCAAAAATTTTCATCATTTTTATCCTTTGCCGCCTCTTCCAACAAAGTTGACCAGCTTGAAGTGTACGTGCCTATAATTATTAAATTATCAGGCCTGTATTGTCCGACTTTAAGCAGACAGTTTAAAAACAAAGACGTCTCGTATTCCGAACCATCCAGCATTTTATACTTACAGGTTTTATACGGACTTACAGCCCCCGGTTGTGTGTCTTTAACACCTTTTCCTATAAAACTTACAAGTGTTTTCATATTCCCCCAAACTCATAAACATTTTTATTTTTTTCACAGGCGCTTACATCAATCTTATTAAATATATCACTTAAATCATATCTTATAAATAAATCTTTAACCCAGCAAAAAATACTTTAAGATCAAGTTAAAAATTTTTTCGTTTTATTTTTATTCATCAAGATTTAATTCAGCATTTTTTACAAAAAAATTACGCCCATATTCTTTAAATCTGTTTTTGACTGCGGATGTCCCAACTGTAACCGCAATATATACAGCCATAAAATTTATATTTCACGAAGACTTATAAAACCCAAAGGCATTCCTGTTTCAGTAAGATTTTTGGAAAAACCCCATCCCATTCCCGGTTTGCCTTTCTTAGGTTCTTTCATATACCTGAATCCTTTAACCGTTGTAAAATCATACCCGCTTCCAAATCCAATCCTTAAAACAATTTTATTATCATTGGATATTAAATCATAACAATCCTTTGCATTTCTTTTTTGTGAATCAGTAAGCCCCGAATACCTAAGCACTCTTCCTTTTTCATCGCTTGCCTTTTTCTTTGTATTTTCAGAACAAAATTTTAATGCCATCAAAAATTTATCTTTCTTAAAGCCCTGCTTTTTCTCCGCTTCTCCGTATTCCGCAAGCGCAATTTCAATTTCAAATTCGGTTCCTAATTTTACCGTTTCTGTTATTATAGGTATTCCTTTTTGTTTTCCGCTGCTGTTTTTATTGTAAACAACACAAACTTCCGTGGAACATTCTGGCAGGAAAGAATCTCTCGGCTTAAAAAGTTTAAAAGGGTCCCTGCTTATATCTTGCCTGTTTTCTGATGTTTCGCAGCCCAAAAGAGCAGCCTCTACTTTTCTTGCATTACTTTCTTTTTCCAATTCTTTTTGTTTATCAGCAGCTGTATTTGAATTAAAGATCAGTTCCAAAATCCCTGTTCTTATGGCCCCTTTCAGCGAAGAACCTGGAATATATGGTTTTCCCATTGTTGAAATATGTTGTTTTATTTCCAAAGCATTAGTTACATTTTGTTTACCCAATTCTTTTTGATACATATTAAGAAAAACTTCCGAGGCCGAAGCCTTCCTCAATACGGAAGTATCGTCATTTCTGCTTTCAAAAGCTTCCTTTATTAATGCCCTAAGCCTTCCTATCTGCCTGTTTTTGGCGGCACTTGTTATGGCATCGACAAATTTCTTTTCTGAAGTTTCCAAAAGTCTTTCCAAATTTATGACAAATAATTCTTTATTTGACACTACATAATTCATCGGCTCCAAATTTTCGCCTGCGCCTATATGAACCGGGGTTAAAACCTTTCCCTTAAATTTTATAACATTAATTATATCTTTCATTTATCACCTCAAAGTTTAACCATTGGCCCAAAGCACTGACCGCTTTGTACAGCCTGTGGTATATGAAAATTTACTTTGTTCTCAATTTTGCCGTATATTTGCTTTTTTAACCTTATATTAAGCAGCGCGCCTTCTTTCAGCATCAAAAGAGGCACTTTAAAGAACGATCCCTGCTTTTCAGCCGCTCCACCGGCATACTCCGCTCCCATCTTCCCGCGTTTCACAAAAACAGAATAAAAAGAATCCTTTAGATTTATTTCTTTTTCATCCGGAATACAAGATCCAAGACTGACCATATATTCGGCATTTTCATGATTTAAAAATTCACATTCTTCCAAAGAATTAACTTTAAAACAACCTTTTCCAATTGTTGCATCCGCGCCATAACCATACTTTCCCATAACATCAAAATACTTTTTGATATTGTCTTTTTCAAAAATATTTGTCCTGACATACAAATCTTTCAAGTAACCATCTTCATAAAATTCATTTTCAACATGAAAAAGGCTGCCTTCACCGGTGCATCCAGTATGCCTGTTTATGAGATTTCTTATAACAAAAACTCTTTTATTTTTTTTCACCTTATCTTCCGGACCGCAATAGCCAAAAGGCTGTTTCACAAAAGATATTGCGTCTTCAATATCGGGAACAATATCTTTAAAAATTATTTCCTGCAGGGATTTTATATTTGAATCAGAATAAAACAAGTTTGCGTCCGAATATCCAAAACTTTTTTTAAAAGCTTTAAAATATCTTGCCGTATAATATTCCGGCCTTCTTGAACCCGGAACCTTTGCACATGCTTTTTTAAAAACTTCCAACAATCCGTTTGTTTTTTCCTCGTTTAACGGCATCAAAGGAACCGGAATCTTCCCGCAGGGAAAACCCGCCGAAACAGCCAACAGTCCTTTTCCTTCATATATTTCTTTAAGAAGTTTAACAACAGCTGTCTCGCCCTCACAATATCTTATAATCCATATCAAATGACCAAAAAGCGTATCAGACTGCAAAGGCGATACAAAAGGGCTTAACATTTCAATCCTTAACCTTAATGTTATTGTTTCCATAAAATTCAAACCCCTGCATCTTCTATTTTATAGGATATTTCCACTTTTCCATATCCTCTGCTTCCGGAAGAACCCAACGCATCTTTTTCAATTAATTTTAATCCTTTGACAATAACGTCTTCTATTAATTTTTCATCTTCATTTTTAAACAATCTAAACCCTATTGAAAAATCAAATTCTGTTCCCGCCGGAACTCTTTCCATTTCACGGGGATGCTCTGCAGTGCCTTTTTTCCTGTTTATCACATTTTCCGTCTTGCGCTCCGCATAACGGAAACCGGTTTCTTTTGAATACTCTATAAGTATTTTCTTTGAATTTTCCGAGAGAAAAGCATCCCTGAAAATTGCCCTGCCGATTGTTAATTTACCGTCTTTATTTTTAACATCGGCATTTTTCCCAAAAACAAGGCATATTTCGCAATTATCATCTTCACATTTATGCGGATTTCCGTCATCCATAACTTTCCCAAGACTGTGTTCCATAAGAAAACGCATTTTACCTTTTATGGAAGAACCGGGTATATACGGCATACCGTCCAAAGGATTTCTAATTATTGGATTGTCAACTCCTCCTATTTCCGCAATTGATTCCTTGCCTCCTATTCTTAAGCCTGTAATACATTTTATTGTCCCTTTAATTTCCTTAAACTTAATCATTTTACCCTCCGTTAATTTGTTTTTGGGAAATACGCAACAACAGCTTCCATAACTATCATAAAATTTTTAAATTTCTCAAAAGAATCCACTTTATCCGTCAGCGCAACCACAGCGTTTCTGTAAAATTCAAAACTCTTTTTTGTCTTTTTATCCGCTTTTATCAGCCCGTACTCTATTTTTGAAGCAAAAATACCCAAATCAAGCGACAGCCGGTCAAAATTACAATCAGAGCCTGAAGCATACTTGTTTTTTAATGCCATGAGATTGTTATAATATTTCCTGATTTGATTAGAGTTAAAGCCCTCCTTTGCCAATTCTTCGGAAAAATTTCTGGCAGTCTTAGTGATATCCTCTTTTTTCAGTTTCTGTAAATCAATTTTTTCAAGCATTGCCGCCTCCTTTTTTATTTCTTTTTTTATATATTACCCAATGTAAAGGTATTTTTAAAATTGACATCTTATTTTCGTCTTTCAACTCGAACAAAGTTTTCATAAGCAGTTCGTTATCTTTGTAATTACGTTTTATGTCATAAGACATAAGATATTCGTACTTCAAAAATTCCACATGTCCTGTCTTTTTATATTCTTCATACATTCTGTAATAATTTAAAATTCTGTATACTCCGGACATTGACAGATGAGATTTTTCAACAAACTCAGAAAGGATGTTTTTTATATCATTCACATCGCCTTTAATCTCTTCCCAGGATATGGCGGAACCAAAAATACAAATGCCATTTTTACCGGGCCTTGCCTTTGCATTTTCCAGCATATTGTCCGCTTCATTTACGGCTGCAAGCACGGGCTGCCTTGGTTTAAACAAAGAAATACCCGCAGAAAAATTAATATAAGGATTTCCGCCCGTAAATTTTTTAAATTCATCCCTTATTACAACGGCCGCTTCCATTGTTTCTTCCCACGGGCCTATCAAAACAAAATCATCGCCTCCCGCATATACCGTATAAATATAAGGATATTTTCTTTTTAAAAAATTTTTTAAATACAAAGAAAAAAATAAATTCATCATTCGTGACAAAGAAACATAACGCGATAATGAAAGTTTGTCCCCAAGCCCTTCGGAAAAAATATAACCCAAATCATCAACATCGCCTTTTAAAACAGCCAGATGTGCAGTTGAACTTCCCATATTTTTCAAAGGAGTTGCCGCAGAAATGCACTGAAAAGTTAATAGACCCGCCCCGTTTATGCTTTTTCTTTCATCAATATTATCACAAGGATCCTGACAATAATAACACAATGTGCCTTCCTTAAAATTACCATCAAAAGTATCAACATCAATTTTTCCATAACTGACAGGCACATGATTTGATATGTCCCTAAAAGGCACAAACACATCCTCTTTTACCGATTTTCTTATACGTTCAGAATAGAAAGATTCCTTATCTTTTACATTATCAAAAGAAACTTGAATTCCATAAATCATAAAACCTTTATCGGTAAAATCAAACCCCGATTCACATTCTTTATAATTAATAAAAGCAATTTCCGATGACGCTATCTTACCCCCAATTTCTTTGGCTATATTGCATATATTGCAATCATAAACTTTCCCGTTTTCTTCAAAAGCAGGTCTTACACCGCAGGAAGGACATTTTCCAAAATTTACAAAATTATTATACTCTTTTTCCATCCTGTAACATTTGTGATAAACATTTTGACAGGAAAGTTTGTGCAACTTGGCATCGGAAATACTTTTCTCTATTTTTTTTATGACTTTTTTCATATCATTAAAAGAATCTGCCGAAATTGACACAGACCAATCAATTACAGGCAAAAGATTACCTCCAAAAACTTCAATTGTTTCGGAGGTCACTTCGCTATAAACGGATTCAAGCACTTCTATTGTATTCTTAGTATTGGGAACCATTAGAACAAATTTTCCCCCTGCATCCACTATCTTACACGCAACAGGAAGATTAAGACGATTGAGTATCTTTAAACTTATAATACTGCCAATAAGCGACACAAGAAAAGATCTGCCCCTTAACTCTTTAGAAAGCCCCTTGGCATTTAAAGTATTGATATCAAATATAAAATCCTGTATGCCGGTTATATCGCCGGCAACGAAACGAAATTTTTCCTCATTTTCATTTCTGACAGCTTTTTCATCATTTAATGTTGAACTTTGAAGATGGTACGAATAGAGAGAAGCGGCAACAGCCGCGCTTACTTTCAAATGGTCATAAAGACAAATATCATTCGTGTCTGTTATCGTAACAGAAGGAACAGCCCAGAAAAATTCTTCCAAAGCACCCTGCACCGACGCCAAATAATCAAAAGCATTTTTGGATTTAATTTTTTTAATTGATTCAATAAATCCTTTCAATATAAGGTCATAACTTTCAGTTATTCCTGTGTTATCTTCAGTATCAACCGGAAGAGTATTGCCGCAGACATCTCCTTCTCTAAGCGGACCAACTTTGTAATACGCTTTTGTTCCGGAATTTTCAACCATAGAGAAAACACTTGGCATAAGAGTTTTTAATCTTTGGTTCCCCTTTCCCATTTTTTCTTTGTTGATACTTTCACGTTCACGCGAAGAATAAGAGTCTGCAACAGATATTAAAGCAGCCAAAGACAAATTTTCACCGATAATTTTTTCAGATTCTTTTATATCCCTGTCATGATGGTTTCCCGCAAGCATAACAGTCAGTTCTTTATCAAAAAAACTTTCATCCAGAATTTTTTCTTTAAAAAGACTCTCGATAAGCCTGGCGCTTATACCGGGATGTCCATAGTATTCACGCGAAACAGCAAAAACATGATTGCTTCCCTGAACAGCTTTTCCAATATCATGCAACAAAGCCGCCAAAATCACACTGAAAAATTTTTTATCTTCCACAAAACACCTCTTCTATATTTTTATATTGCAATTATTTTAAAACAGCATTAAATATTGTCAGTATAAATAATTCTGTATTCACCCAACCCAAAAGAAGTCCCTTTGCCCACTTTTAATATCTCTCCCATTCTTATAAGCGGCATATATTTTCCCAGCTCTTTCCCTTCAAAAACAGCACTGCCAACAAGGCCGCCCATATTCATTTTTGCTTTCTGCCTGCTTGAATATCTTTCCCAGTCATGCCACCGCAAACCATCGGATTTAACATTGACTTTCGCGGTGTCTTTTAAATATTCCGCGGCGTCCATGTCCACAGCCGCTTGCGAATAATGAACAGCAATTGCGCTGACGCGTCTTAGCAATGCGGTTGCAAAAGACTTAAAATCAAGTTTTTCAAGAATCTTTTCACCGGATTTTATCCTTAACGGCGTTATAAATTCCAGTTTCACGGCGTTTTGCCTTTTTCCCGCAATTAAACTTTCGCCGCTTATAACGCTGTACTTATATAAATTGTCAAGAATATCTTCGGACGGATCATAAATATCAGCCCCGTTTCTGCCCCTGACAGATTCAAGATTGAACCTGACATTTTTATCCCTTCCCAAACCCTTTTTAACGGCATTTTTTACCGCATAAATATAATAAGGAAGTTTTTCAATATACGGTTCCACCAGCATCATTTCAAATTCAAGCCCGTCTCCTTTTTTGTATTCCCTTTTTCCGCCGCTTTTATCAGAAAATGTAAAAGGGTGCGGCAAATATTCGTAATTTCCAAGAAATTTATCCCCATTTTTTTCCCTGTTATTAACGCTTTCAAAAGTCCGCGCATATATACAGTTTTCAAATAAAATGCACTTTCTGCAGTCCCTGTTAATATTTGAAACGCACGACATCCTTCGCAGAGACATGCCAAATGCGCCGCGTATTGCAGATCCCTTAAAAGCAGGAAGCCTGCCTTCGTTTTCGGCAACAAGCACAAAACGCCAAACACCCATTCTTATGGAAGACAGCATTTTTTTTACGCACAAATGGCTTTTCATAGTTTTGGGAACCTGAATTTTTCAAGAAACTTTTGAAGCTTTTTTTCTTTTACGCCCGCATATTCACAAAGATATTTTTCAAAATATTTTGACGCGCTTTCAAAAAATTTATCCGCCTGCTTTTCAGTAACCATCTTTCCGCCGTGTATCATTTCATTTCGCGTTTTTAAATCATTCAGAAGATCTGAATCATTTACAATTTCCCCGGCCAATTTATTTTTGGCTCTGTCAAGAATCTGAAACGCCTTCCACAGCCCTATACCCTGCTCCCCCGCAACAAGATCCGAGAAATCTATGCCAAGATTTTTTAACTTCTCAGGGTTCACTTTTGATTTATCAATTCCAATTTCAAGCATCATAAGATGAGCCATGCATTCAAGCGCCGAATAAATGTATTCCGCCGCCAAATTAAAATATCCTTTGTCTTTTGCCCTTAATGCAGCCGCAGCCCTTTCAAAAACCATCATATGCAGATTTTTATTAAGCATATTAATAACCGCCTTGTTTTCATAAATCTGCTTTTCAAATCCCGGGGCAAACCTTTTTTTATATTCAGGTTTTACGGTAATTTTTTTAAAACTTCCCGCGGCTTCTTCAAAAGACCCCATACTCCACAGCTTATATGCTTTTATCATTTCTTCAAAAAAAAGATTTTCATCTTCATGGTTTGAAACAGTTCCGTAATCCTTTTTTAAGTCTTCCATAACTTTTTCCGCCGCAATAAATTCCTGCGAATTAAAGAAATCAATTATTTTTTTTCTGCCGTAGTCTATCGACACAAAGGTAAGCGAAGACAAATTAACTTTATCCATAAATCCGCTTTTTACTCTTCCCGTTTCCTTATCCCTTTGCGACCCACCCACATAAAAGAAATTCCTGCAGCCGGCCATAACGCCGGCCAAAACAAGGCCCGCAGTCATCGCTTTTGTTCCCGCAGTATAATTAATATATACTTCGTCAATATCAGCGCCGCAATTTAATACAGCTTCCAAACCGGTTTTATAAGTTTCATTGGGATTATTTTCGTCTTTTATAATTTGAATAAAAACATTTATGTCTTTACACTCATCAACAACTTTTTGGGCTCCGGCCGCGGATTTGTCATCATCAGATCTTATCAAAATAGCTTCATCCGCCCTTGAATCTTTAATTGATTTAATGACAGGCTGATAGGAAGTATCCCCCGTCCCCACTGTTGCAATTAACACCCTTTTTTTCATTAAAAATACGCCTCCACGCAATATTTTCCCAATATATAACAAAGAATTTACAATTTTGCAATGCAAATTTTAATTTTGTATTCTTTAATTTTTATTTCACTTTAACACTCTTCCCCTGACACGGCCAATTCTTGCAAGATCCTCCCTGCCTGTATGACGCGCTTCCGCAGTACCTTGCCCCACACTTCTGGCATATATACAATGAATTTTGCGGACTCTGCCTGCTTTCCACACCTGTCACAGTTTACATGCGCTCCCATGTTGCACTTGCACATACCTTTATTTTAATAACTCTTTTTTAGCTGCATTATACGCGCGTTTTGCCTTACCCATTATTACGCCTGTAACTTTCTTTGCCTTTTGTAAGTTTTCTTCAGTTATCACGGTTTGCGTCAGTTTTGCAGCGTCACTTGCAATTGCGCCCGCGTTAATTTTAGGCAAGGCGCCGTCAGTTTCCGCGGCTGTCCATTCTTTTTGCGTTGTGTAATCCCGTATACCTATAAGGTGCTTTTTCCAGAACTCTTTACGCAGGTCTGATTTTTTAACTGACTTTCCTTTGGCAGGCGCGTGTATGAATATTCCGTTTCCCATGTATATGCCCACATGTGTGGGATTTGTTTTTATATATTCAGTCACCTTGTTAAGCACTGCGCCTTCGCCGTATTCGCCTTTTGAATATACCTGAAAGAACACCACGTCACCCGGCTTTATGTCAGATAACTGCACCCGATTGCCCGAGGCAAACTGCCGGCGGGAATTTCCGGGAATTTTAATGCCTTGCGTATAAAATACGTATTTTATCAGCCCGCTGCAGTCAAAGCCTCCGGCGGGCTTATCGCCGCCCGTGACATAAGCCACTCCAAGCTGTTTTTCAGCTAAAGAGCATATGGCCGCGCGGACATTTGACGTATCGGCTAATGCGCCCCGGTCATTTGCGGCTTGCTCTGTGTTTATGTTCCCTGATTCAATCCATTCGCTGTTTTCTTCTGCTTGTTCATTTTTAATGCAGCCCAAACTATCATTATTTATTTCATCAGTTATGATCTCTGTTTCCATGTAATAGCCGTCCTCTTCATACGCGTCATCTGACTCGGGTTCGTCAATATTTGCCATGGGGAATACAGGCGCCATGGCCAGCAAAACTGCGGGCACTATTAAAACCGCTTGTTTTATTAAGCTTTTATCCGCCATATTTAACCCCTTTGCCTTGACTTGTATTTAATTCACATATACCTATATGCAATCCCCGTGCCATAAAATTTGGTTTGAAATATAAGGAATAATTTTGACTATAGGTGTCAAAAAATGACGGCCTCTCTCATAGAACCACTAAAATCCTTTGCAGTCCATTATATCCATAAATAAGGATTTAGTTTTCACTTCTTAAGCATCACAGATATTTTCTCCGTTTTCTTCCCCCCCGCCAAACTGCCTATCATTTCTTCATACATACCCAGCTGCTTTTCAGACATGTCATTTTGGGCTTTTCCATCGTCAAAGACTGTTTTATATTCAATTATTGATACATTGTCCCCGTCAATTGCCAGCGTATCTATCACTCCTTTTACAAGCATCCCGCTTTCATCTATACTCCATACAGGCAGTTCAGAACGCAGTTCTGCTTTTCCTATAACATGTTTCAGTTTTTCCAGTTCTTTCTTTGTGGCAGCGGACATCACGATGTCATGCGCCTTCTTTTCCAATTCATCAGCCGGCTGAATTTTTTTCATCTCACTTTCATATTCATCCAGACTTTTAATGTTCCCAAGCGCTTTTTGAACCATTTCATGCGCGAGCGTGCCTATTTCCATGTGGCTAAAACCTTCATACGGGCTTAAGCCGCCGCCATCAACTTTTACTTTAACGCTTTCTTTAATCATTTTTCTGACCGCGATGACTTCTTCTTTTTCTTTTACTTCAATTACTTTTTTATTCTCCGTCATTTCATAGTACATAATTTCGCCGGGCGGCGGGCCTGAATCTTGTTTTTTCGGCAAGTCAACCTCAACCGGTTCACTACCTGCTATTACTCCTATTTCCGCCGCCAGTTCGCCCGCCTCATACGGTTCTTTTTTATATCTGGATTTTTGTGATACATCGACTATCCAAATACCGTCTTTAGCCCTTGTAAATGCAACATAGATCACATTCATATTTTCTGATATTACTTTTTCTGCCGTCTTATTGTAATGTTCAAGCCCTTTTGACCAAGGGGCTTTTTTTTCATTATAAAGCTCTTTTATTACCTTGCATGGCAGCGTTCCAAAATACGGATAAAAAGATACCGTTATATTCGGCAAATCAGTAAGCACGCCTTCAAAATCTGCGTGATACAGGTATTTATATTCATCATCACTGAAATCAGTGTCAGGTTTTAACCTTGCCATTAAATCCATAAAAATTATTGTATTATCATACTGCAAACCCTTACCGGAATGAATGGTGGTCAATTCCCTGTCTCCGGCCTTAGCTTCGCTGCCGGGCAGCCCGTACCATTCAAAGGGCGAATTGTCCGCGTCTATGGTATCAGCGATTGCGTCTTCGCGGCTGTAGATTCCATAGTCTCCGGTTTTTTCGCTAATGTGAATTGCGGCCAGCATTGAATTAATGCCGCGCCTTACTGTGGCTTCACTTATGATATCCGGCGCTGAATTTGTGCCGTGAAACATGTATTTCCATAATCCATACTTGTTCATGAGCGAATATGTGTTTTTAGCAATGCCTGATTCTTTATAAGTGTCATATACAGATTCCGTGTAGTATTTTAATTTTTTAAAAAGTTCAAATATATCCGAAGCGCCCTTTATCTCCTTCGCTTTAGACCTGATAATGTTACCCGGCGTGGTTAAAAGTAAAAAATACGGCATGTATTGCAGCCTGTCATTTAACCTTAAATTAAGCAGGGCTGTTAATAGCATGCGTTCCGGCTGCGAAGTTCCCAGCACCCCGTCTTTGCCGCTGTTTTCAATCTTTATTCTTTGCTTTACAGAGCCAAGTACTTCAAGAATCCCGGATTTATGGGCGTATGACTTTTTTTCCACAAGAATCCCGCACGAGCCGCCTTCTATGAATTTATTAATTTCTTTATCAAGCGACTTAATGTCAGTATCCGTAAACATTCTGGTTATTTTGAGTTTCTTTTTTAATTTAGCGTCAATTTTATTGGGGTTTGGTTCAAGTTCGTCCCTGCCTTTGTCATAATCCCAGCGGCCTCCGGCATGTCCGGCCATCCTGAAGAACATATCATTTATAAGTTTTAAATTATGTTCATTTTTAACGCGCCAGGACATTTTAAGATCATCCGCTTTACCCAGAGCAGATGCTTCCTTATACATCCGCCTGAACTCTTCCGGGTAAGCATTGCGCCACTGGTATATGGACTGCTTTATGTCGCCTACTACCGTGACGTTTATTGAATTATCATCCCCGCCGGAGAGTAATGACACCAGATAATTCTGCACTATATCGCTGTCTTGGGCTTCGTCTATAAAAAGATTTTTCATTCCCATTTCTTCGGCATTCAACCTGTCAAGAAACCACTTTCTGCCTTTTTGCTTTATAAGCCTGATTACAAGGAATACTATGGCATCAAAATCAAATACACCTTCGGCCATCATTGCAGGTATATATCGGTTTGCGCCGATGTGGCATATTATTTTTGTCAATATCCCGCCTGTTGCTTCCATGACTTCAAATATTTCAAGCACTTTACTTTTTTTCATGAACAAATCTATCAATGATTCCAGCTCTGCTATCGCATTTTCGCAGTTAATTTCATAATGGCTTTTGCTTCCGTCTTTTTTTCTCTTATAACCCTTTGCAAGCTTCTCTTTTTTTTCATTCAGTTCCGCGATCTTTGGCATGATTTCTTTTTCAAATTCCTCGATCAACGCCCTCTTTTCATACAAAAATGCCTGAAGTCCCGTCTTTTCTTTTTCATAGTCAAGCTTTTTCCCGGCTTTATAGCCAATTGAACCAAGAAATTTAAGCACTTTAGCTTCATCCGGTATTTCAGGAGTCTTGCCTCCAAGCGAATGAACATAGAACACATTCTCGCCTTTTTCAGCAATAAATTTCCTAATCTTATACTTGTCCCCAACTATCGCCATCAGGTCAAACAGGGCTTTTTCATGGCCTTCTTTCAGGCCCAGCGCCTGCTTCAGGCTCTCTGTTTCATATTCCTTTGAATAAAATTCATTTACTGTTTCCTTCCATACAGTGATATCCCCTTCGGGTATGAAATCAACAGAAGCAGGCAGACCGAGTTCATAACGCAGTATCCTTGCCAGTTCCAGGGAAAACGCATGCAGAGTATAAACCCGCGAGCCTAAAAAGCCCGCCATCTCATCAGCCACTTTCTTTTTTCCGCCTTCAGTCAGCTGTGCCAGGCGCCGATGTATCCTCTCTTTAAGTTCTTCAACTGCCGCCTTCGAAAAGCTTAAAAACACCGAATCCTTAAGACCCTGCTTAATTTCATTGATATCAGCCTTGTCTTTAAGGGCAGTCTTCAGTATTTCTTCAAGTATGGTAAATGTCTTACCTGTCCCGGCAGACGCGTTAATTATTTTCCGTATCATTATCATGCCCCTTCAGCACAAGCATATTACATACAGGCTCGAAGTCGCAGGAGTCACAGGAAACAGGCCCTGCCAGATTACTGCTGTTCCCTCCTGTCTCTTCTATTTCCATTATATTTTTTTCAGTAAAACTTCCAAAACTGTTCATTGCTTCTTCCATTTTGGCTTTTGCATCCGCGTAGACTTCAGCAATTTTTTCCGGGTTTTCCAGATTGTCATAGCCGTTAATACCTATAATACCCGCAAGTTTTGTGCCTGTCATGAAATCCAGCCGCTTTTTTTCTGCCATTACCAGGTAGGCTATAAGCTGAATGGAATACGCGCCTTGATATCCTGTTCTAAATAAGCCCTTGTAAGCAGAAGACCCTCCTATTAAAAGTTGCATTTTTTCCGGCGGTTTATCCCCTGTTTTGTAATCCCAAAATATTACACCGCTTTCATACTTATCTATCCTGTCTATCTTGCCATGTAATTTTATGCCTTTATTCAGGATTGTTTCGATCTTCATTTCAGACTCATGCAGTTTAAGCCCGGCAAACCTCTGCCTTCTTTTTAATTCAAGTTTAGCGAATACAGGAATATTCAGCGATCGGGCTGTTTTTATAAAATCATCCTTAAAAGATTCATCAAAAGCATCGGGGTTAAATTCCGAGATCGCAAGGTCAAATCCCGCATTAAGAGCTTTTAGAATTCCGGCTTCATCTTTATTAAAGTCAGATTTATACGCGGTCCCTGCGTTTTGAAATACTTTATGCCAAAAAATGCCTTTATCTATCCTTGCCTGCCCTTCAAGGTCCGGCTGCATAAGCCCGGTTTTCTTCGCAAGCAGGCTGAACACAAAATTCCTTGGGCACTGAATGTATTTCACAAAATCCGTCACGCTTACTTTTTTATCACCTGTTACTTCGTCAGTTTCCAAAAGATCAAAAACCTTTGTTTTTCCCAAGATTTCATGCCTTTCATCTTTTGAACCAAACTTAGCGGCCGCAGGATTTACCGAATAAGCATACATAGTTTCCGGCACCGCCGCTTCTTTTTCAATGATATCTGACGAGCGTATGAGGCTGTTGTCGTCGTTCTTTACGATCTTAAAGCCAGCAAGCTCAGGATATAGCGCGCGGGTTTTATCATCAGATATCATTCGCGCTATATTGGCCATGCCTTCCACTTTTCCTTCCAGGCCAAGATATGCATAACTGACGCAGGTACTTTGGGCATTGTTAATCACATTCATCATTTTTTTATAAATTACGGCTTTCTTTTCTTCGTATCCAGGCAATTTCAAAGCTTTCGCAAGCCTGCCGGGGTAATTCAATATATCGCGTTTGTCAGCTGACGCATCAAGCCCCATTAAAAAAATATGCTTAGATCGGATATTATCCGCAGAACGGGCGTCCATGACCGGCACAAAGAACTCTCCTCCCTGACAGGCGTTTAATTCATTTATGTACTGCACGGCTTCTTTTCTTGGGTCTATTTGTTCAAAATACTCACGCTCTGCGGTTGCGGAGAAGAGAGCGTCTAAAATGAATCTTTCGTCCTCGCCGCTTTTAATCCCGCAGAGGGTTTCATCCATAAATGCCGCGGATTCATACAGCATATAAAGGGTATCCTTGTTTAACTTAGCGTCTGAATTCACTATGCTTTCCAGGATCTTAGATATCGAAGATCCGGAAAGCTCCATGGCAGACTTTATGGAAATAATATCCTTTTCAACATACGCTATATGCTCTTTATCTTTTTCAGAACCTGCTTCTGCAAGGTATTTTTCAGAACCTTCAATTGTCTTAACAAGCGCAAGCCGTATTGTTTCCATCGGTTTTTTATGGACCATATGCCCCATTTTTTTTATACGCTTTTTTATCCATCTCATTGTCCCCGCAGAAACCCTGCACGAGGAGTATTCAGATGACAAAACAGACAAAATATCTTCCGCAAATTCTTCGGGATACTTGGCAGTATATACCGCCGCCTTAAAAAGTTTAAACAAAGGACTGTTGCCCAGAGTGTTTACCCTGCCGCTTTTTATGCCAAAGCGGTGAAAAACAAAATCCATAAGATCAGCCGACTTACTGTTATATGGAACTATTGCTATATCATCCGCCGGCGCTCCGGACGCCAGCAGCTTTTTTATTTCAAATCCAATTACTTCGGCTTCATCAAGCGGGTTCATAAAGTTATAGAAAACTTTGGATGTTTTCCCGGAACCTGATGATTCAAGGCTGTTTATTCTCTCCACTCTTACACCATAATTTTCAAGCATTTCCACTATCTGCCTGAAAACAGGTTCCATGTCATCAAAGTCTTCTATTATTAAAGTTTTGGCGAAGTTATGCTTGTTTCCGTTACTCAGGAATTCATGGAGTTTTTTATATGCAATGAGCGCGCTGAAAAACTTTAATCCTTTATGAGCTTCCCCTTTCTTCATGTACTTATCATATACTTTTAAAAACAGTTCTTCAGGCTCGCCGCTCTTAAACTTTATCTTATTGACTTCATTCCACTTAACATGGTTAATCACATCCGCAATGAAATTACCAAAGTCCGAGACAATATTATGTCTTTTATTTATATAAACATAATCCTCTTCACCCGGAATCTGCTTTATGATATCCACCGTAAGCCCATAGATGAAAAACTTTACCCATTCATCATCATATTCCGTGAGTTTTGATGCGCCATAGTTATTGTTTATTATGTTGTTGGATATTTCAAGAAAGGCAAGGCGGTATGGCATTATGTATGGCGGGATAATGGCTTTTATCCCCTTATCTCTCATCTCCCTGCCCAGTTGCGCCTCTGCCTGCCACGCGCGTTGAAGGTTGTTTACTATATAATATATATTGCTGTAATCATTATTTAAACCCGATATATTTGCGCAAGATTTGATTAATTCTATCATTTTTTCCCTTCCTCCCCTCTGCGCCCCCTATCCCCATTGCCTTCCTGAACTTGTCCCCGTCCTTCTCTTTGAAATTCATTCATTTAAAGTTATTTTTATTTTATCCGCATTAAACTTAAATGTCAAATTCTGACAATTTTTCATTTTTGGATTTTTACTAATTATTTTAATAGTTAATAAAAAATCACAATCCCTTTTAATCAGGGGAACCACTCTTACAAAGGCAGTATATTTTGTGCCAGGATGCCTCGCTGACGTCACAATCCCTTTTAATCAGGGGAACCACTCTTACTATAATTGAAAAAGAATTAAAAGATATTAGCAATAAAGGTCACAATCCCTTTTAATCAGGGGAACCACTCTTACGAGACTTGCAAAAATGGCTGGGCCGCAGGGTCAAGCCAGTCACAATCCCTTTTAATCAGGGGAACCACTCTTACGAGTTCCTGGCGTCTGGCGGTATGTATGCAGTTAGACCGTCACAATCCCTTTTAATCAGGGGAACCACTCTTACAAAAAAAGGAGGAAAATATGAAAAAAGTTATTCAAAGTCACAATCCCTTTTAATCAGGGGAACCACTCTTACCAAGCTCGTTAATGCTGTTGTAGCCGGATTGAATGGTCACAATCCCTTTTAATCAGGGGAACCACTCTTACAAAAACTATAAGGGAGGCGGAAAAATGATAAAATCATATGGTCACAATCCCTTTTAATCAGGGGAACCACTCTTACGGGCGGGGTGCTTTGAGCCCCGCTCGGGGGCTGCAATCGTGTCACAATCCCTTTTAATCAGGGGAACCACTCTTACAGAGCCTCTGCCCTTGCCAGAGACGGTTTTACGG
>CAYQIS010000027.1:0-21381 GCA_964417645.1 uncultured Spirochaetia bacterium | reverse complement strand
CGTGTTTTGCGGCAAGACCCGCAAGATAAGCAAGGCGGCCAGCCTTAACCGCGTGCGCAAAAGCTTCAGCCATTTTAACCGGGTCAGCAGACGCTGATATTGCCGTGTTAACCATCACGGCATCAGCGCCGATTTCCATGGCAAGCGCGGCATCAGAAGGCGCTCCTATTCCCGCATCAATAACAACGGGCACGTTTGCCTGAGATATTATTATTTTTATCGCGTCAATTGCTTTTAACCCTTTGTTTGTTCCTATGGGAGAGGCGAGCGGCATCACGGTTGCGCAGCCTGCGTCTTCAAGCTTTTTTGCAAGAACAGGGTCCGGCCCTATATACGGCAATACCGTGAAGCCTTCTTTCACAAGTATTCTTGCGGCCTTTAATGTTTCTTCGGCATCAGGCCAAAGATATTTTGGGTCCGGCGTCACTTCAAGTTTTACCCAGTCAGACAGCCCGAATGCGCGAGCAAGATTTGCGGTGCGCACGGCTTCTTCGGCATTTTGGGCGCCTGATGTGTTTGGAAGTATAAAATATTTTTTGGGATCAAGCGCAGAAAGTATATCAGGCTGTCTGCTGTTTAAATCAACACGCCTTACCGCAACGGTTATAATCTCGGCGCCGGATTTTTCCATGCACTGAACCATAACGCTGTCTGACGGGAATTTTCCCGTTCCCATCATAAAACGGCTTTTCATAACTTTTCCGGCTATTATCAGTTCATCTTCCATTTTTTTCTCCGCATCCGCAGGATGAATTAACGGGAACATCTATCACCCTGCACGTTGAATTAATTCCGTCAAAAAAATAAGCCCTGTCATAAAGAGGTCTGCCAAACCCGGTGATTGCCTTTATTGCTTCAATTGCCTGCAGCGTTCCTATATGCCCCGCAACAGCGCCAAGAATTCCTTCATCAGCCGAGGTTGGCGCGGCTTTTGGAATTTCAGACATTAAGCACCTTAAACAGGCGTGCCCTTTTGCATATGTCAAAACCTGGCCTTGCATTCCAAGCGCTCCTCCGTGAACAAATGTTTTTTCAAGCATAACACAAATGTCATTAATAAGATATTTTGATTTGAAATTGTCTGTTGCGTCTATTATAAAGTCAAATTTTGATATTAAATCAGGCAGATTCTTTTTTTCGGCGCGCACCGCGAATTCTTTTATTTTTATATCAGGATTTATTTTTTTTGCCTTTGCTCCGGCAGACCTTACCTTTTCCCTGCCGATATCCGATGAATAATGTATAACCTGCCTGTTAAGGTTGCTTTCTTCAACCCTGTCATTGTCCGCAATCCCCAGTGTTCCTGTGCCCGCCGCGGCCAGATACATTATGGCGGCGGAGCCAAGACCGCCGGCCCCAATCACCAATACCGATGATTTAAAAAGTTTTTCCTGCGCCTCTTTGCCGAAACCCGGCACTTTAATATTGCGTTCATATCTTAAATCCATTTTTCGCCTTTATAAAATATTAAGGAGCAGGCACTAAGGGGGTTTGGGAGGGGTATTAAGGGGAAAGCGCCTGCTCCGTTTTAATCATTCTGTGGAAATTTTATTATTCTTATTTATATCAAAGCATATACCCTTTGTCAAGGATGCTTGAACATTCAGTTTTCCACAGGATCTTCGATATACTTGTCCTTAATCGCTGAAATCACATCATAAACATTAAAAAATGCGTCCACAACTTCCGGGTCAAAGTGCTTTCCCGCGTTTTGTTTTATAAAATCAAGGACCTTTCCCTCGTCCCACGCGTCCTTATATATTCTTTTTGAAATCAATGCGTCATAAACATCCGCAACCGCAACTATCCTGCCTGTAACCGGTATTTCAAGGTCAGATTTTCCGGGCTGCGGCTTTATCCTGTCATAGTGAAGTGATGTGTCAAGTTTCCCCGGATATCCTGTGCCGTCCCATTTTTCATGATGAGCAAGGGCAATCTCCGCGGCCATTGCGTCAATCTCCGAATCCTGGGAAGTAAACATTTTAAATCCGTAAATTGTATGTGTTTTCATTATGGCAAATTCATCATCATCAAGTTTACCGGGCTTTTTAAGTATTGCATCGGGTATTGCAACTTTTCCCGCGTCATGCAGCATTGCGGCTATCCTTAATTTATCCTTAAAACGCCTTATTAATTCCGGAGGAAATCCTCTTTCTTTTGCCCACTGGTGATATATTTCAACAGAATACGCGCCCATTCTGTTTACATGACCTCCGGTTTCCTTCGGGTCCCTCAGTTCCACCATGCGAAGCATTCTTAATACCATTTGGCGGGTGTTTCTTGCTTTGTCAATTGCAATTGCCGCGTCATTTCCAAAATATGTTATATATAATTCATCTTTTTCCGAAAAGGAAACAACTTTGCCCTTCTCGTTTCTGGGGTTAATTACCTGCATAACCCCTATCACCCTGTTTCTTGAAGTTTTTAACGGAACGGACAAAACAGCTTTTGTCCTATAGCCTGTTGACTTGTCAAAACTTTTGTTAAACTGAAATTTGCAGGTCGGAGATATTTTATATGCGTCCTTAACCACAACCATTTCCCCGTGGGTTGCGGCAAAACCTGCCATTGAAGATTCATCAAGCGGGATTTCCTGGTTAAGGTACTTATACCTTGCCGACATTGATTTTCCAAAAAGCAGGTCATTTTGAGTGTAGCTTATTCTTAACTTGTCGTTTTCAACCAAAAAAATTGTTCCCGCTTCCGCATTGGTAAAACGCCTCACTTCAAAAAGAATTTTGTCAAGAAGTATGTCTATGTCTGTTATATTGTGTATTTCTTCGGTTATCTTCATGATGTCATGAAGTATTTCTTTGTCTGTCTTTGCCGAAGTTTTCCTGATTGATGGCATTAAACACGCCCCTTACATGTATTTCCCGTGTTCAACATACATGCACCTGTCCATTACAACGCCTATGCCAAGGCTTGCGGCAATTTCAGCCGCCCGCTCGTTTATTATGTCCTTCTGCATCCATATGAATTTCGGTTTTTTTTTGACTGCGTCTTCAACAACTTCCTGCACTTCCTCTGACTTTCTGAAAATAAGCACGGTGTCTATTTTATCGGGTATGGAAGAAACATTTCTGTAAACTTTTTCACCAAGTATTTTGTCTTCGCGCGGATATACCGGTATTATCCTGTAACCGTGATTTTGAAGATAGCTTGAAACATGATGTGATGTGCGGTGTTCCTTGGGCGAAAGCCCGACAACCGCTATTGTTTTTGTTTCTTTAAGTATTTTTTTTATAAGTTCAATTTCACCCATTCAGTTCTCCCGAATATATATGATTCCTGACATTACAAGACCGCCTTTCATATATACCGCCGCAACCTGCCCGGGCGTTACCGCAAACTGCGGTTCGTCAAGAATCACATCAAGCTCGCCTTTTTCAATTTTAAAAACGGCCGGAACCGGATTGCTCCTGTATCTTACCTTTATATGTCCCTTAAAAGAGCCTTTGCCGAAACACTTAAAATTATACAGTATATTCAGGCTGTTTGCCTTAAATTCTTTTGTTGAAGCTTCCTGTTTATCCCCCGCATACACCTTATTTTCGGAAGATATCTCGGTAATATACAGGCCGCCTTCCCTTCCTTTTTCCCCGCCTATGCCAAGACCTTTTCTCTGTCCCACGGTATATCTGTAATAAGGATAAGGCAGCTTGTGTTTTTTTCCGGATGATTTTACAATAAGCTCCGCCCCGCCTTTATTTACAGGTTCCATTCCCTGATTTTTTATGAAATCATAAGGTGTTTCTTTATTCCCAAGAAAACAGGCTTCCTGGCTTTCCGGCTTTTCCCTTACAATGCCAAGCCTTTTTGCAAGCTCCTTTACATCTGTTTTTTTCATTTCCGAAAGAGGAAAAATGCATTTTTTAAGGATTTCCGCTTTAACCCTTGACAAAAAATATTCCTGCGTTTTTTCACTGTCAGCGGCCGGTTTTAACATAACCCCGTTCTTTGAAATTTTGATTCCCGCATAATGCCCTGTTGCAATATTGTCATACCCAAGCTCCAGCATTTTTTTATAAAGACCGGGGAATTTTACCCTTTCATTGCATACGGCGCAAGGATTGGGCGTCATGCCGTCAAGATAAGTTTTTATAAAATCATTTGTCACAAATTCACGAAATTCGCTTTTCATGTTAACCGTAAAATGCCTTATGCCGATTTTTGCGGCTGTTTCCTTTGCATCCATTATGTCTTCAAGATTGCAGCAGCGTGAAGCTTTGTCCCAAAGAGAAAAAGTAATGCCGGTCACTTCATGCCCCGCGCTTTTCAGCAGATAAGCCGAAACAGCGGAATCAGTTCCGCCGCTCATTCCAAGGATAATTTTCTTCCTTTTCATTTATTTTACTGCCCCTCTTCTCCTTCCGCGAGACGCTCTTCATGCGCGCTGTCGTCCTGCTCGGGCAGCGGAGGCAATCCCGCTTTTTTTCTTTTATAATCCTCAATGGCCCGTTTAATACCGTCTTCCGCCAGCACGGAACAATGAAGTTTTTCCGGAGGAAGCCCGTCTAAAAGCTCAACAATTCTTTTGTTTGTCACTTCAAGGGCTTCATCAATATGTTTTCCCTTTACAAGCTCCGTCCCAAGAGAAGATGTTGCAATTGCCGCCACGCAGCCAAAAGTTTCAAACTTGCAGTCAACTATAATGTCATTTTCCACCTTAAGATAAATCCACATCACATCGCCGCACTTGGCGTTTCCCACCTTGCCTATGCCGTCCGCGTTTTCTATTTTTCCCATATTCTTTGTGTTCTTAAACTGCTCTATAACCTTTGAACTGTATTTCATGGTTTGTCTCCTTTTTAAAGCGCAACCATTCTTTCTATCGGAAGCAGGGCTTTTTTTATTGTCTCCGGATCAAGTATTATTTCAGACTGTTCGGTTTCAAGACTTTCAAGCACATTTTCCAATTTTGTTTTTTTCATGTTGGGACATATCCTTGCGTTTCCAAGCGAATAATACTGCGCGTCAGGCCTTTCCTTCTTAAGCCTGTGTATATGGCCTTCTTCCGTGCCGATTATAAATTTATTTGCCCGATTTTCCCTTACTATTTTTATCATTCCCGAAGTTGAAGCAACAAAATCCGCCATGTCAACCACCTCGGCGCGGCATTCGGGATGAACTATCAATACGGCGTCAGGATGTTTTTCCCTGGCCAAAACCGCGTCCTCTTTGCTGAAAGTTTCGTGTATGTTGCATCCTCCGTCATGAAGTATTATTTCTTTTTCAGGCACATTTTTTTTAACCCAGTATCCAAGGTTCTTGTCAGGCACAAACACAACCTGTTTTTGAGGAAGTTTTCTCACTATGTCAACCGCATTTGCCGATGTCACGCATACGTCAAGATGAACCTTAACTTCCGCGTTTGTGTTGACATATCCGGCAATTGCCGCTTCGGGATATTTTTTTCTGTACCCGATAACTTCTTCCGGAGTTATTGAATCGGCAAGAGGGCATCCGGCATCAAGCCTTGGTATTACAACTTTTTTTTGGGGAGACAAAATTTTTGCGGTTTCCGCCATAAATCTTACCCCGCAGAAAAGAATAAAAGGCTCCGGCGCTGATGCGCATTTACGCGCAAGTTCCAGGGAATCACCCGAAAAATCGGCTATATCCTGAACCTCCGGTATCATGTAATTGTGGGCAACAATCAGGGCTTTCTTTTCTTTTTTCAGTTCCTTAATTTTTTCAATTATACCTTCCATCAGTTTTTCTCCTTGTTCCAGAAGGGCGAAATAGCCCTGAGTTTTTCAACAGCAGACGGAAGAACTTTTAAGACATGTCTTATCTCTTCTTCGGTTGTATAACGGCTTAACGAAAACCTTATGCTTCCGTGCGCTGTTGCGTGATCAAGCCCCATGGCCAGCAATACATGCGAAGGGTCAAGCGAGCCTGAAGTGCAGGCAGACCCCGAACTTGCGGCTATTCCTTCAAAATCCATGTGAATAAGAATTCCTTCGCCTTCAATGTATTTGAAGCTTATATTAAGCGTATTGTCAACTCTGCTGCCGCGCGGCCCGTTGACCTTTACTTCAGGAACAGCTTCAAGTATTCCGTCTTCAAGCATATCGCGAAGTTTTCTTATCCTGTCATGCGTTCCGTCCGTAAAACTGTTTATGGCAAGTTCCGCAGCCGCAGCCATGCCGATTATGCCGGGAACATTTTCGGTCCCTGCCCTTTTATTGAATTCATGATGCCCGCCGTGAAATAAAGGGCTTAATTTTACTCCTTTTCTTAAATACAAAGCACCCGCTCCTTTGGGGCCGTGAAATTTATGCGCGGAAATTGACAGCATATCCGCGTTAAGTCTGTTTACATCTATAGGAATCTTGCCTGCAGTCTGCACCGCGTCAGTGTGCATTACAACTTTATGCTCGCGCGCTATTTTGCCTATTTCTTCAACGGGCTGTATTATTCCGGTTTCATTGTTGGCATGCATTACGCTTATAAGAAAAGTGTCCGGTGTTATTGCTTTTTTTACGTCTGACGGGTCAATCAGCCCGTTTGAATCAACAGGCAGATAAGTGACTTTGTATCCCTGCTTTTCCATATATTTGCAGGTGTTAAGAACGGCATGATGTTCAATTGAAGAAGTTATGATGTGCTTTTTGTCCGGATTGGCATAAGCCGCGCCTTTTATTGCAAGATTATCAGACTCCGTGCCTCCTGAAGTGAATATTATCTCCCTGTCAGACGCGCCGATTAACGAAGCGATTGTTTTTCTGGCTTTTTCAACATCCTGTCTTACGCTTTGCCCGTCTTCATAGATACCCGAAGCATTGTGAAATTTTTCCGTAAAATACGGCATCATTGCCGCCACAACGGAATCATCCAAACGTGTTGTGGCGTTGTTGTCAAGGTATGCTTTCATTTATTTTTTCACCTTTCATTTGATTCAAAATGCATTTCTTGGGCATCTTTGAGGGTTGTTGACTTTAAGTAATCAGCAACCGCCTTGTTAAGCCCTGCCCATATTTTTTTCATGCCGCACTTGGTTCCGCGCCCGCAGTTTTTCGGGTCTTCAGTGCAGGGTGTTGCCGAAACCTTATTTTCAACGGCTTTTAATATTTCATAAACCGTGATTTTTTCAGGAGGTTTTGAAAGCATAAAGCCCCCTTTTTCACCCTTTATACTTTTAAGTATGTCAGCTTTTCTTAAAGCCACAAAAATGTTTTCAAGGTATCTGCTGCTTATTCTTTCTTTTTCGGATATTGCCTTTATTGAAACAGGCTTGTTTCCGTCATAATAGGATGAAGCAACATGAGCCAAAGCTCTCATTGCATAACGGCCTTTTGTTGAAATATTCATTTATCACCTCATTTTAAATATCACTTTGTTTGTGATAATTATATGTTTTTGGCCGGTTTTTGTCAATCCCCATTGACTGCAGAGTTATATTATGCAGCATAAACACTTTAAACACAAGGGTTTTCAGTGTCGGCTGTTTATGCTATGCTTTTTATCATACATATAAAACGGAGGCAATAATGAGAAAATCTCTCTTTTACATGTTTATTATCTTCACTCTGATTTCATGCTCAGGGCCGCAGGTTAACAAACAAGCCGATAAACCGGCGGTAATAAGGGAAGCCGTGGTTTCATCATCATCTGATATTGCCGCATGGATGACTCCTGATATGAAAGGAAAAAATCCCTACAGGATGCTTAAACCTGGAGAAAAACTTAAAGTCATAAAAGATACCGGCAATTCAGTGCTTGTGGAAATGCAGGACGGCGCAAGGGCCTGGGTAAAAGCCTGGGATATAAAGTAATAAATTTTAAAATTGCAGATATTGACTAAAACCTATTTTTCTTTAAAAAAGCCTTTTTATGTGATAAAATGGCAATGCATTATTTTTAACAAAAAATCTCCCAGGAGGATTTATCAATATGAAATTTAAAGAATTTAACGTGCTGCCAAACCTTCCGGAAAAAATGAAGCCTCTTTTAAAGCTTGCTTATAATCTTTGGTGGGCTTGGGATTCCGAAGCATTTTCGCTTTTCCGTGACATGGACCCTGACCTTTGGTCCGCCACAACGCATAACCCCGTAAAATTCCTTTACATGATATCGCAGGAAAAAATTGACGCCATATCAAAAGATGAAGGATTTATGTTCAGGATAGAAAACGTAATTAAAAGAAGCGAACAGTATTTAAGCCGTCCTGCCTGGTATGACAAAATTAAAAACGGGCTTCCGCAAGATTTTAAAATAGCTTACTTTTCCGCCGAATACGGTTTGGCTGAATGTCTTCCCATTTATTCCGGAGGCCTTGGCGTGCTTGCCGGAGACCATTTAAAATCGGCCTCAGACCTTGGTCTTCCATTTATAGCGGTAGGGCTTCTTTATTCGCAGGGATATTTTCATCAATATTTAAATAACGACGGATGGCAGCAGGAAAAATATATAACTCACGATTATAATCTGGCTCCGGTAACAAGAATCAACGGAACGGACGGAAATCCCCTTACTTTAAATCTTCCTCTTCCTTCAGGTGACGTAAAATTCCATATCTGGAAAGTTCAGGTTGGCCGTATTGAGCTTTATCTTCTTGACACCAACCTTCAGGAGAACAGGCCGGAAGACCGCGAAATAACCGCAAAACTTTACGGCGGCGACCTGGAAATGAGAATTAAGCAGGAATACCTTCTTGGCATCGGCGGAATGGTGGCTTTAACCGCGCTTAACATCAAGCCGTCCGTAACGCACATGAACGAAGGCCACTCGGCTTTCCTTTCTCTTGAACGCACAAGGATGAACATGGTTCAGCACGGAATGACATTTAAAGAAGCCGCCGAGCTTGTTGCGGCCTCATGCGTTTTTACAACCCACACGCCCGTGCCTGCAGGCAATGACCGTTTCCCGAAGGAAATGATGGAACGCTATCTGAAGAATTATGTTGAACACAGCTTAAAAATATCGTTTGAAGAATTTATGAAGCTCGGGCGCGTTTATCCAGAAGACGAAAACGAATGGTTCTGCATGACGGTTCTTGCAATAAAGATGGCGCATTTTAACAACGGCGTATCAAAGCTTCACGGCAGAGTTTCAAGAGAAATGTGGAAAGACATATGGAAAGGTCTTCCCGTTGATGAAGTTCCAATAACCCATATTACAAACGGCATACATATGAACAGCTGGATATCAAAAGAAATGGCCGATCTTTTCTTCCGCTACCTTGGAACACGCTGGGTTGACGCTCCGGACGACCACGAGATATGGAAACGCGTTGGCGAAATACCAAACACCGAATTATGGCGCACTCACGAAAGAAGAAAAGAGCGTCTTGTTGAATTTGTAAGAAGAAGCTTAAGAAAACAGCTTAAAGCCAGAGGCGCCGGAAAAGAACAGTGCGATATGGCAAATGAAGTGTTAAATCCGGAAGTGCTTACAATAGGTTTTGCCCGCCGTTTTGCAACATACAAACGCGCAACACTTATTTTCCGCGACATTGAAAGGCTTGCAAAGATTCTTACAAACAAGGAAAGGCCCGTACAGATTATTATTGCTGGAAAAGCGCATCCAAAAGATGATGCCGGCAAAGAATTTATAAAACAGGTTTTCCATATTTCAATGAGGGAGGATTTAAGAAACCATATTGTTTTTGTTGAAAATTATGATTTAAACACAGCGCATTACCTTGTGCAGGGCGTTGATGTATGGCTTAACAACCCCAGAAGGCCCCTTGAAGCGTCCGGAACCTCGGGCATGAAAGTAAACTTCAACGGAGGAATGAATTTCTCCGTGCGTGACGGATGGTGGGACGAAAGGGCGGAAGCCGACAACGGCTGGGACATAGGCCGCGGCGAGGAATACGAAGATATTGCATATCAGGATGCCGTTGAAGCCAATTCAATTTATGAAACCCTGGAAAATGACATTGTTCCCCTTTATTATAAGCGCGGAAAAGACGGGCTTCCTCATGACTGGATAAAAAAAATGAAAACTTCAATGCAGACTCTTTGCCCTGTCTTTAACACCAACAGACAGGTAATGGAATATACCGAAATGTTTTATAAGCCCGCAGGCATCAATTATAATGCGCTCTCTTCGGGAAATTTTGTAAAACCCAAAGCAATTGCGGCATGGAAAGAAAAAGTAAACTCAAAATGGCACGGGGTAAAAGTCGTTAAGACTGAAGATAACATTACAGGCGAAGTTAAAGTGGGAGACACCGTCAAAATAAAAGCATTGATTGAATCATCAGGGCTTTCCGAAAACGAGATAATAACAGAGGTATATTACGGCTATATGCGCGGACAGGACAAGCTTAGCGAAATATCAACGCTTAAAATGAACTTTGCCGGTCATAAAGACGGAAAACTTGCTTTTGAAGGCATTCTTAAACCGCTTTCTTCCGGCAAATTAAGCTACACGGTAAGGGTTCTTCCCTATCATCCGGATCTTCCGGTTAAATTTTTGCCCGGGCTTATTGCCTGGAGTGAGCAATAGTTTATCCCGAGGGAGGGTAAAATGTCGGCAAGAACAGCACAGGAAGTAAAGCTTCACAGTACGATTGTAAACACTTTAAAAATGCTTTATGAAGGGCAAAAAGGAGCTGAAGTTTCAACCTGTAACGACAAAGTTCCTGTTTCCATCAACGGTGTTTCGCCTGATTTGGTTGCGGTTTTCCGTTTCAAGGTAATATTTAAAGTTGAAACAGAAAGCACTGTTACCGAAGGCTCCGCAATTGAATGGAAGTCAATAGCCGAAAAAGCCGGTTCTTTTTATCTTATGGTGCCGGAGCCGCTTAGATTTGACGCAAAAAAACTTCTGGAAAAAAACGGCCTTACAAAATTCGTCACAATAACCACTTATAAAATCAGGGACAATAAACTGGTATTCAGCAACCTTCCTTAAAATTTTATTTTAAAAAGGCCTTCGCGTATTAATTGCGCGGGGGCCTTTTTTACATCATAAAGGCAAAGAAAAAACTTTTTCAACCGGCTTAAAATCTTGCGCTTTTATTGTAAGAGTCCGGTTTTGATAAATTACCCCTTCAATTTTTCTGGCTTCCCTTATAAGATTCTGCGGCATTTCATCCGGATTATTCCAATAAACCGCAACAAATTCACCTTTTCTGTGAACTATCTCATCGGCCTTAAGCCTTCGTCCGGCAATTTTTAATTTTGCAACAGTCAGGAGATTTTCCGCTTCTTCCGGCATTTCACCCCAAATATCTTTAATGCTGCGTTTAATTTCGTCAATTACTGAAAAATCTTCTGCCATAAACATTGCCCTGTAAAAACGCACTTTTTCTCCGGTATCCCACATATATTCTTCGGGAATAAAAGCTTTATAAGCCGCGCTTATTTTTGTGTCTTTTTCTCCCTCCACGGTCTCTCCCCTTAATTCATGAACCGCCTCTTCAAGCATTCTGCAGTACATCTCAAAACCGATTTTTTCCATATTGCCGTGCTGCTTTGTTCCAAGAATGTTTCCCGCGCCCCTTATTTCCAGGTCTCTCATTGCAATTGCGAAACCTGCGCCCGGATCCACATAGCTCTCAATTGCTCTTAATCTCTCCCTTGCCTGTTCCGTTAATGCCCCCATATCTTTAACCATCAAATAAGCAAAAGCCTGCTTTTCACGCCTGCCCACTCTTCCTCTCAGCTGATAAAGCTGGGAAAGCCCGAAACGCTCCGCATTGCTTATTATTATGGTGTTTACATCCGGCATATCAAGTCCTGATTCCACAATTGTCGTCGATATCAAAACATCATACTTTTTTAAAAGAAAATCGGAAATAACGGCTTCAAGCTGTTTTTTCTCCATCTGCCCGTGAGCAACCGCAAATTTAACGCCCGGCACAAGCGTCTCAAGTTTTTCTTTTTCTTTATATATTCCGCCTACATTGTTATAAATATAAAAAACCTGTCCTTTTCTCATAATTTCCCTAAGTATTATCTCTCTTAACGCCGAAAGTCTTTCTTTTATTACAAATGTTTCAATTGATTTTTTCAATGGCGGAGGCGTATTAATAACGCTTATATCGCGTATCCCCGAAAGCGACAAATAAAGCGTGCGCGGTATTGGCGTTGCGGTTAAAGTTAAAATATCGCACTGCGGATAAATTTTTCTCAGCATTTCTTTGTGTTTTACTCCAAAATGCTGCTCCTCGTCTATTATTACAAGTCCGGGTTTTTTTAACTTTATCTTTGAAGAAAGAATTGCGTGTGTTCCTATAACTATGTCGCATTTTCCTTCTTCTATTTCTTTTAATATTATTTTTCTTTTTTTACCTTCTGTCATTCTTGAAACAGAACATACCTTTATGGGGTAATCCGCCATTCTTTCCTTGAAAGTATTTTCATGCTGGGCGCAAAGAAGCGTTGTTGCCGTTAAAACAACAACCTGATATCCGTCCGATACCGCCCTGAAAGCCGCCCTCATGGCAACTTCGGTCTTTCCAAAACCCGCATCTCCGCATACCAAACGGTCCATCTGCCTTGCGGATGCCATATCCGAAAGCACATCAACTATTGCTTTTGCCTGATCGGGCGTTTCCTCGTGTATAAAAGCCGCGTTAAAATCAGCCTGCGCAGAATCCTTAAAAGCATCCGAAAATTTTATTCCTCCTGTTGTCTTTCTGCCGGCATAAATATTCAGAAGCTCCCTTGCCATTCTTTCAAGTTCTTCCTTTATCTGCTCGCGTGTTCTTCTGAATACCTGTGTTCCAAGTTTTGAAAGAGCCGGAGCCAAGCCGTCTGAGCCTATATATTTGTCGATTAAATCTATTCTGTAGATCGGAAGATACAATTTGTCGTCTCCCGCATATTTCAGCAGAATAAAATCCGCGGTTATTTCATCAACAGTAACCGTTTTTACGCCTTCAAAAATGCCTATGCCGTGATCCCTGTGAACAACAAAATCACCCGGAGAAAGCTCCGAAACTCCCGAAAGTTTGGAAGAAAACTTTTTTGGACTTTTTCTTTTTTCTTTTATGCTTCCCTTATATCTTTGAAATATTTCCCTGTTTGAAATCAGGCAAACTTTATGACTTTTTAACACAAAACCTTCCGACAAAGAAGCATTTATAAAATTTATTTTTTCTTTAACTTCTCCTGATATTTCCCTTAAATGTCTTGTTTCGGCCTCATTATCGGAAGCCGCATAAACACTGTATCCGTCTTTTATAAGTGACGAGGCATATCTTATGAATGCATCCGTATCCCTGTTAAAAGCGGGATTTGCTTCAGGTTTTATACAAAAAAAAGCGTTCGGATATGCGCCATGATACATGGACGCCTTTATTACGGAAAAACGTGAAATCTTTTTTGATATTTCCCCAAAAGAAAAAAGCCAAGGAACACTGTCTTTAATATGAAAAGTCAAACTTTCAATTTTTTGTTTAATCTCTTTTTTCAGCTCGTCAACGGAGTCAAGAACAATAAAAGTTTCTTCAGGTTCAAAATAATCCGTTAAGGAAGAATCACCCCTTTTTCCTCCCGAAGCCGGATTATAAAGCATTAAATTGCATTTTTCCATTTCATGTTCGGTTGCATAAGAATCAATGCTGAAAGCTCTTAAAGACAAAACCGTGTCTCCGTCAAATTCAATTCTTACAGGATATCTTTCTCCCGGAGGAAATATGTCTATTATGGATCCTCTTACGGAATATTCAAAACATTCCGCAACTTTAATTCTTCTTTCATATCCGTTTTCATTTAAAGCATTCAGTATTCTTTCAAAACCGTATTTTTCACCCTTTTTTAAACTCACAAAAGAATTTTTAAGGCTTAAAAGCCCCGCTGTTTTTTCAGAAACCGCATTAATGTCAGTTACGATTGCGCGTATATTTCCCGATAAAAAAGATATAAGAGCAGAAGCCCTTGCTTTGGCAGCTTCAATTGAAGGTTCAAGATTTTGATAAATAAAACTGTCATCTTCAGGGTAAGGTGCGGAAAATTCGCCTTTCAAAAGCTCGTTAATTGATTCTGAAAGAGTAAAAACACTTTCGCTTCGGGTTATTATCAAAAATTTCTTTTCGGTTTGCTTTATCAGGAATGAATAAAAAAGAGGCTTTAATGCGTCAGTTATACCGGAGCAGAAAAAACCGCGGGAATCTTTAACGGCTTTTAAAGGTTTTTCAAATATTCCCTTTTTTTCAATTTCCGAAAACATTTTTTAATGCCGATAAAAGCGCGGTATCCGCGCCGCTTAACACAATAATCCACATTGCTATGTTTGCCTGGGCTCCCGCAACAACATCGTCCATCATTATTCCCGTTCCTCCGTCAAAACTTTCAGCCTGCCTTGCGGGATAAAATTTTACTATATCAAAAAATCTGGAAAGCAAAAAACCTATTGCCATCCTTGCGGGAGTAAAAGGTATAAAAAGCATGGTCATCATATATCCCGCAACTTCATCTATTACAACCTTTTTCGGGTCATTGCTTTTATATATTACAATTGCATAATTCGAGGCCCAAATACCGGCCAGTATAATTATAAAAGTGCATAATGCATAAATTACCGGGTTCATATCCTTAAAGAGAAAATAATAAAAAGGAAGAAATGCCAGTGTTCCCGCCGTCCCCGAAGCAACAGGGAAATAGCCGGAATAAAAAAAAGAAGATATTAAAATAACGGCTTTTCTTTTCATACCTGGTCGTCAAAAATTTTCAGATTTTTAAAATAATATTCAAGGCCGGAAATCAAAGACATCGCCGTTGCAATAAACATAAGCCAATAAGGAATGTATTTTTCAAGAAACTTTCCCGTCTGCATTTCCATAAACTCAATTGAATCCAGATTTATTCCGTAATGAACAAGGGTTCTTTTAACCGCAAGCAGTATAAGAATAAGTATGATTGCAATCAGTTCCACAACGGTCTTTGCCTTGCCCCAGTTGCTTGCGGCTATTATCCTGCCTTCTTCGGCCGCAAGCTGCCTTATGCCGTTTATGAAAAAATCCCTTGCTATTATGATTATAACCATCCATACCGGAGCAACACCAAGATGAACAAAACAAAGAAGGGCCCCAAAAACAAGTATTTTATCGGCAAGCGGATCCATCACTTTCCCAAAATTAGATATAAGATTGTATTTTCTTGCAAGATGTCCGTCAAGCCAGTCCGACATTGCGGCAACAACCGCTATGCCAAGCGCCACATAATTAAGTATCATGTCTTCCGCAAGAATTGCCGGTATAAATGCAAAAGTAATAAGTATCCTGAACATGGTAATTCTGTTTGGTAGTTTCTTTATTTTTTCCCTGTCCAAACCGTTTCTCCTTTCAGGTCCATATCCCTGGTTCCAGTAATCTTTACCGTACAGAAATCACCGGGAACAAGTTTATATTCAGATTTTATCTCAATATAACCGTCTATATCCGGAGCATCGCCTTCGGTCCTCCCCACATACAAACCGCGGCCTTTTATTTTCAGGACAAGGCAGTCTGACGTTTTTCCCTTTTTACTTTTATTATTATAATTATAAACTTCGGCGGAATCAACAAGCAAAATTTGCCTGCGCCTTTCAATTTCTTTTTGGCTCAGCTTTTTTTGAAGCCCGAAAGCCCTTGTACCCGGTTCGTCGGAATAAGGAAAAATACCGCATCGCTGAACATAACCCGATTTTATAAATTTGCGCATTTCATTAAAATCATTTTTTGACTCCCCGGGATATCCGGTAATAAAAGAACTCCTTAAAGTAATATCCGGAATTTCTTTTCTTAAAAGGGCAATTATTTCCATTATTGTGTTTTTTCCATATCCGCGCCTCATGCTTTTAAGTATTTTATCGGATACATGCTGAAAAGGTATGTCCAAATATCTGCAAAGCCGTCTGTCCGATTTCATCACTTCCGTTATCTGCTTGATAACTTTTATATCAGGATATAGATATAAAAGCCTCAGCCAAAAAATTTTATTTCCCGCGGCTTTCAATATTTTCTCAAGCAAAAGTGCCAGCTGTTTTTTATGATATATGTCCTGTCCGTAAAAAGTCAGATCCTGGCTTATCAGGTTTATTTCTTTCACTCCAAAATCAAGAAGCGATTTAATTTCCGATAAAATATCTTCAATTTTTCTGCTTCTGTATCGGCCCTTAATTCCGGGTATGGCGCAAAAAGAACAGGAATGATTGCAGCCTTCGGATATTTTCACATATGCCGATATCCCGTTAATAACCGCCTTGTGCTGCTTTCCTTTATAAACAAAAGGTCTTCCCCCGGTATATACCCCTCCTTTTTCAACCGCCTGCCTTATTTTATCTATATCGTTGATTCCTATCCATGCATGAACCTGCGGAAAAAATTTTTTAAGATACTTGTAATCCTTGCTTACAAAACATCCCGCAACAATCACTTTAAGTCCGGGATTTTTTTTCTTTATTTTTAACATCTCCGATACGGCATTTTCGGATTCGTCTCTTGCCGATTTTAAAAAAGCGCAGGTATTTATAAGAACAACATCTGCTTCATAAGGATTTGCGGTAAAAGATGCATTGCCAAGCAATGAAAGCATTACTTCCGTATCAACGGTGTTCTTTGGGCAACCGAGACTTACAAGGCCTATTTTCATATTGTCCTTCCGATAAAAATTTAAACCCCGGAAACAACAGATGCCGTATCCGGGGTTAAATAATTTAAATTAAAAATCAAGATCTGTAATTTGTAAACTGCATGTCAATTCCGAAATCCTTTGACTTTAAAGCGGCAATAACAGCCTGCAAATCGTCAATTTTCGGACCCGTAACCCTCACGGTGTCTCCCTGTATTGAAGGCTGAACTTTTTTTATTCCTGATTCTTTTATAAATTTAACTATTTCTTTGGCCTTATCCTGAGGAATGCCTTCCTGTATCTTTATTTTTTGAACAACCTTATTCATTCCAGGATTTGAGGGAGGTTCATCGGTCAATGCTTTTATGGGTATTCCCCGTTTCACCATCTTATTTTTTAAAATCTCATTGCTTGCCTTAATTTTATAATCATCGGTTGTTGTTATTGTTATTGTCCGTTCTTCTTTGTTTAAATCAATGGTTGTGTTGCTGTCTTTGAAATCATATCTGTTTGCTATTTCTCTCATCGCCTGATCAACGGCATTTACAACTTCCTGCATATCTATTTTTGATACAATGTCAAAAGAAGCGTCTTTACCCATAATTTGACCTCCTTATTGTGCGTTTACCGTTAAAGCCCCGGAATCGGCATTTACAGCCGCATTATTTTCGGCTTTAACAGGATCTATTGCCGGTTCCGGTTTTTTTGCCTGCTTAAATCCCTGTCCTTTGTCTATATACCAATTTTTGCCGGCCTGAAAAACAAGACCGTTTATAACCTCTCCGCTTTCCCCTATGGTTCCTATATTTTCACCATTTACATTAAATTCAACATTACCGGCATCACCAACCAAAAGAACAACACGCTGGGTATCCTTCCATCTTTTATCCTGGCCTTTTTTAAGAGTAAATTCTTCTTCTCCGGCGTCTGTTCTTGCCCTCATCCAAACATCCGATTTTGCGCGGGCATAAACGCTGAGCTCCGGTTTTATTTCAGCCTGATATATACCTTTGCCGTCAGCGCCTTTCATTTTTCCCATAAAACTTGCAATTACAGCCGTCAATATGACAATAAGAACGGCGCCTGCCGCAGACAGCGCTATAATAAGATTTTTTCTGTTGCTTAAATTAAGCTCCAGCTTTGCGGCTGCCTGCACCCCTCCCGAAGCCGCTTCTGCCTGTTTTTCTTTTGCCTGTTCTTCTTTTCTTATTATCTGCGCAACAGGATCTTTTTTTATAACATCCTTAACAACGGAAGTATCGGGAACATTCTCGGCAAGCGTTGATTTAAAAAGAGTCAATATTTCCTGCTCGTTAACTTTAAGATGCCTTGCGTATGTTTTAAGAAACAGTTTCATATAAATTGCTTTTTCAAAAACTTCCAAATTTTCTTCTTCCATTGCCCGTATATAAGCCGCATCCATTCGCAGGTCTTTTGCGGCCGTTTCAATCTTTATATTTCTGGCTTCCCTTGCTTTTTTAAGTATTTCACCAAAACCCGCTTTATTCATTAAATTATTACCTCCGGTTGTTCTTGTTATTTTATTATTGTGCTGCCTTTCAAAAGCTCTGAGCCTTCCATAATTTCCGTTCCCTGTGGAGGCCTGAATATAAAATTAATGTCGGCCATTTCGGGATTTGCGGCGGCTTCTTGCTCGTTGTATGCTTTTGGATTAATGAACTTTACCTTTATATCCATTCCTTCGTATTTTGCGTTCATGTATGAAGGAAGCAGTGTTTCCTTCGAAAAGCCCGCTTCCATGGAATCAAAAGGAACGGTTCCTTTTTTCTTTGGAACCATTGAAATAACATGGTTTTTTCCTTCATCATAAGATTTAACATCGGAAAGCCCTGCATAATAATCCAATGAACTCTCCATTTCAACATAAAAATTCATGTTTAAATTTGCATCTTCAAGTTTCTGCCTGATTGCCTGTTCAAGCTGCGGTGTATATACCCAAAGTGTTTTTCCGTCGCTTACCAGAAGCTGCTCCGCAGGTTTTTTATACTTTACTATGAATTTATCCTTTTTCTTGATAATAATATCAGCTTCTATCCTTTGAGAAGCCCCTGATGCCGAATCAAAAGTGTCTATTATCAATCCTGCCGTAAGAGCCGTTCTTGCTTCCTGCGATTTTTTTATCCTGTCCATTAAATCTTTTGGCTTTTCAGTCTCTGTCAACGCGGATTTTTTCTTTATATCATTTTCCTGCGCTTCTTTTTTTGCTTCAGTCTTTTTAATTTTTGCCTGCGCAGTGCCTGTTTTGTCTTTTAAAGGTTTTGAAATTATTGTTGCGGAAGGTTTGGGCGTTAAGGTTTCAGCCGGCGTTGCCGTATCGGCAGATGTCAATGAATATGAATTTTCCGCAGTCTTTTTCACAGCCGATTCTTCAATTTTTGTTTCCTTATTATCCGCTGTTATCTGCCTGTTTACGGCGCATGAAACAGTAAAAAAAATGCATGTAATTAATAAAAACAAACAGATTTTTTTCACATTGTCTCCTAAATATAAAAGGTTTTAAACCATATAATTATAAGGATTAAGGGGGTAAATTGCAAGGGGTTTCAGGATTTTACAAGGCCGGCATAACGCGCCGAAAGAACTTTTTTTCCGTGTTTTTCAAACAACACCGTAACCTTATAATCATCTCCGTAAGGCTCTATTTTAATAACCGTTCCCTTTCCCATTATTTTATGTTTTACTCTGTCCCCGTTTTTAACTTCGGGCTGCGGCTCTGTATCCTGTCCAAAATCATCCGGATAATTCTGATCCATATATCTCTGCTCGTCGGCTTCCCTGCCGCTCAATTTTTCCTCAAGCTGCCGCATAACCGGCCTGCCTTTTTTAACCAATAAATTTTCCGGTATCTCGTCAATAAAACGTGAAATTTTTCCGGCTTTTGTTGTTCCAAACTGCTTTCTTGACACCGCGGATAAAAGATGAAGTTTTTTTCTGGCACGGGTTATTCCTACATAACAAAGCCTGCGTTCCTCTTCAATGCCGCCTTCTTCTTCAATGCAGTTTTTATGAGGAAACAAGCCTTCGTCCATTCCCGTAATGAATACGTTGTCAAATTCCAATCCCTTTGCCGCATGTATTGTCATTAAAGTCACCGCTTCCTTGGACTCGTCAAGCTTGTCCGCATCGGTCATCAGTGCAACCTGGGCAAGAAAATCATTAAGCCCTTTTCCCTCGCCTCTCTCTTCAAACTCCGCCATTGCGGACACAAGTTCTTTTATGTTTTCAACCCTGTCCTGTGCTTTCAATGTCTGATCATTCTGCCAATATTCAAGATATCCTGTTTTGGAAAGCACCTCTTTTAAAAGATCTTTAAGCGGAATATCATTCATTTTCTTGTTTAAATTATCCATTAAATTAAAAAAAGCCGTGCCTGTTTCCCTGGATGCGGGTTTTATCCCCGGGATCTCTCCGCATCTTCCAAGCGCCTCAAGAAGATTGAGGTTATTGTCGAAAGCAAACTTTTCAATTTTATCTATTGTTGTGTCTCCAAGCCCCCTTGGAGGCACGTTTATTATTCTTCTGAAGCTGATGACATCTTTGGGATTTGCTATAAGTCTTAAATATGAAAGCATGTCTTTTATTTCCATCCTGCTGTAAAAACTGATTCCTCCCACAAGTTTATAAGGTATGCCCGCTCTTCTGAATCGGTCTTCAATCGCTCTTGACTGTGAATTTGTTCTGTAAAAAACCGCTATATCCTTAAGGTCAGCGCCCGCCCTCAGCATTTTGTCTATTTCATTAATGACGGTTTCGGATTCGGCGATTTCGTCATCCGTGTTGTGAAATATTATTTTTTCCCCTTCTTCATTTTCCGTCCATATGGCTTTTTCTTTTCTGCCCCTGTTGTTGCTTATCACGGCATGTGCGGCCGCAAGTATATTCTTTGTGGATCGATAGTTCTGTTCCAAACGTATAACCTTTGCGCCCGGATAATCTTCTTCAAAATTAAGTATGTTTGTAATATCAGCCCCCCTAAAACGATATATGGACTGGTCATCATCGCCAACGGCGCATATATTTTTATACTTTGCCGCAATGGCTGTTATCATTATATACTGGCTTCGGTTTATGTCCTGATATTCGTCTATCATTATATATTTAAAACGCTCGCGCAATTCTTCAAGCACATCAGGATGCCCGTTAAGTATTTCTATCGGCTTTGATATCAAATCATCAAAATCCATACAGTCGCTTTTTTTCAGTTTGTCCTCATATATTTCAAATGTCCGGGCTATCATCAAAGATTCATAATCATTCCCTTTGTCTCTTCTGTATTCAGACGGTGTAACAAGACGGTTTTTTAAATCCTGTATTGTCCGCAGCATGTCATAAGCTTTTATTTCCTTTTCGGAAACTTTTGCTTCATGCATGCATTCCTTAAGAAGCCTTTCCCTGTCATCCTGATCATATATTGTAAACCCTTTGGTATAACCAAGCCTCTCGGCGTATTGTCTGAGTATCCTTACTCCAAGAGAATGAAAAGTGCTGATTACTATCCTGTCGGCAGAAGGCCCCACGGCTTTCTTTATTCTTTTCTTCATTTCCTGGGCGGCCTTATTTGTAAAAGTTACGGCAAGAATGTTTTCGGGTTTTACCCCGTATTCCGATATCATATATGCGATTCTGTATGTTATTACTCTTGTCTTTCCGGAACCCGCGCCCGCAAGAATAAGCATGGGTCCTTCCTTATGCATGGCCGCTTCAAGCTGGGGTCCGTTTAAAATGCTTTTTATATCCAAAGGCTTATCTCCGAGATTTTTATAAAAACGGAAATGATTTTACACCAAAAACTGTATCTTGCACATAATAAAATATTTTAAGCGGGCAAAGTAAATTTAAAAACACT
>CAYQIS010000026.1:0-22737 GCA_964417645.1 uncultured Spirochaetia bacterium | reverse complement strand
GTTGATATGAGAGAAATTGCGTGTAAATTAATTAATAAATATGGTATCTCATATCCGATTTCTGAATATAAAGGTATAATTGAAAAGTTAGAGTGTGATAATATAATAGAAATTAGAAGAACTCCGGAGCTTACTCCGACAGGAAAAAAGAGCGCTTTTTATAGTTTTGATAAGAAAAAGGTGGAAGTCAAAATTAAATGAAATACATAACCCGTAAGTCTTTGCTTTATAAAACCGCCGTAGAATACGGCGACTACACAATAAACCACGTGGAAGGCTGTTCGCATGGCTGCATATACCCATGTTATGCCATGATGATGGGGAAGCGTTTTGGCAAGGTTAAAACATACGAAGAATGGCTGAGACCTAAGATAGTTAAAAACGCTGAAGAACTCCTGAAAAAAGAGATACCTAAGTATAAAGATAAGATCAAATTCGTTCATATGTGTTTCAGCACTGACCCTTTTATGTATGAACAGCCTGAAATATCAGAGCTGTCATGCAGGCTGGTAAAAATACTCAATGAGGAAGGCATTAAATGCACGGGGCTTACAAAAGGGCTGCTGCCGCTAAAGCTTGCACAGTACAGCAAAGATAATGAATTTGGTATTACTCTGGTATCGTTGAAAGACAGCTTCCGGAAGAAATGGGAGCCATACGCATCACCGGTTAAAGACAGGATAAAAGCCCTGAAAAAGCTCCACGACAAAGGAATAAAAACGTGGGTAAGTATGGAGCCATATCCGACACCCAACATCATTGATCAGGATCTGGGTGAGATACTTGAAGCAGTTGGGTTTGTTGATAAGATCATATTTGGAAGGCTGAATTATAATAAAATTGTGAGCCAATATAAGGGTAGAGTGAATTATTATAATGAACTTTCAGAGCAGGTAATAGAATTTTGTAGTAAAAATGGGATATTGTGGCATATAAAAGAGGGGACGCAAACTACTTTTATAAATATTGCTTGATTTGGGGCAAAAATGGCTGATAAAGTTGATGAATTAAGAGCACAATATGTACATGGAAATGCCAAAAAAAGATTAAGTACAATTTTGGATAGACTTGAGTATCCATTACTTGGACCTAATGAGCTATGTAATTATGTTATGGCGATAGAAGCTCTTTCGAGAGTTTTGGTTTTGGAGGAAGATAAAGTTAAGGAAAGAGCATCTATTGAAAGGGCATGGAATATATACATAGATAAATACTTTAAAAAGGATCCGGTTCAACTGCTTAAGATATTATGCAAAAACGCTAAAAGCACACCTGAAAATGCATTTTCTGAAGTGCATTGGGAGCACTTTAAGGAAGCTGTAAGATGGCGTAATTTTTTAATGCACGAAGGTAGCTTTATGTGGGGTGGAGATTCTGATAGGTTGATAAAATCATGTATTGCGATTTTTGAGAAATTAAAGATTATTGTTAATGTAAGGTATCAAGGCAACATAACAGTGCCTAAAGGTGCAAATGCAAATCTTGACAACTGGCGGATTGAAGAGAGTCATAAGGTATTAAGAAATGAGGAATACAGCCTTACGATTTGGGATTCAAAGAATAAAAAAGCGCCTGGTTAAGGGCGCTTTTTTATTTATATACATTCAATCGGTCAAGTCCGGCCCTGCATTATCCTATCGCTTTGCCGCCTGTTTCCCCTGTCCTTATTCTTACAACTTCGCTTAAATCCAGAACAAATATTTTCCCGTCGCCCACTTCGCCGGTGCGCGCACCCCGGGTTATTGCTTCAATTGTGGGCTTTACAAACTCTTCGTTAACGGCTATTTCAAGTTTAATCTTGCGGAGCATATTGCCGGTTTCTCTTGCGCCTCTGTATACTTCTGTCACACCTTTTTGTCTTCCGTGTCCTATAACTTCACTTACCGTTATAAGGTTAATGTCGTGCCTGTAAAGCTGCTCCTTTACTTCTTCAAGTCTGTGAGGCTGTATTATTGCGATTATATACTTCATATTCCCTCCTTTTTTATGACGGTTTCTCAGTCAATCAGAGTATAAGCCCTTTCATTGTGTTCCGCAAGGTCTATGCCTATGGTTTCTTCCTTTTCGTGAACCCTTACGCCGATTGTGGCATCAATGACTTTTATGATAATGAAGGTTACTGCAAGCGTGTAAAGTAAAGCGGAAAGTACGGCCACTGACTGCACTCCAAACTGCTGTATATTGCCTTATAAAAGACCGTTGATTGGGGGAGAGGTAAAAATGCCGGACATTAATACGCCACAAAGGCTGTCCGGCCTTTTTAAACTTTTAATTCTCCCCGGTCCGCCCTTTCAGGCGGGACAAGCCTGATTTGGGCAGACCAAGGGTGTCGGTGTCTTTGTTGGTGATTATTCTTTGATTGGCGGACGAAAGCTGAACGCGTTTGTCCGTGTCCCGCCCAAATCTTTTTTAAAGCCACCGCGGCGGCGCCATGTTGTAAAGGCGCCGCAACGGTGTTTATTGCATTAATTATAAGTTAAAAAGCATTTCCGCGTATGTCGGCACAGGCCAAACATCAGCCGGCACCATTGTTTCAAGAGCGTCTATATCCTCGCGCAGTGAAACGCACGCTGTTACCACGTTGTCTCTGTAAGCTTCGGCTTTTTTCACTGTATCTGAAATTTCCTGGGCTTTTGCAACTTCGGATTCAAGCGCGGCTGTTTTCTTTGAAGCGGACTCAAGAAGCGCGGTAATTTTCTTTAAAAGCTCGGACTGAACAGAAGCCGATGCGCCGGCCGCTTTTACCTTGTTAATTGTGTCAGCAAGCTTTTCCGTGTAGCTTACAACGGCGGGGATATAAAGAGTCTTTGCCATTTTAATCGCGGTAAGTCCTTCTATGTTAATCTGCTTTGCGTACTGTTCAATGTATATTTCATAGCGGCTGTGAAGCTCTTCTTTGCTTAAAACGCCGTATTTTGTGAAAAGGTCTTCGGCTTTTTTTGTGACCATTGCCTTGTGAGCGTCAACCGAGTTTTTAACATTGGGAAGGCCGCGCCTTTCAGCTTCTTTCTGCCATTCTTCGGAATAGCCGTTGCCGTTAAATATAATGCGGCCGTGTTCCTTCATAACTTCCCTTACAATTGCGGTAACTTCCGCGTTAACGTCTTTTGCCTTTTCAAGACGTGTTGCAAATTCGTCAAGGGTTTCGGCAGCAGCCGTGTTAAGTATAATATTCGGACCGGAGCAGGACTGCGACGAGCCTACCATTCTGAATTCGAATTTGTTTCCCGTGAATGCAAAAGGCGATGTTCTGTTGCGGTCAGAGTTGTCAAGAGGGAACTTTGGAAGAAGGTCAACTCCCATATTAAGGAAGGTTGTGCCTTTCCTTTCAAATTTTTCGCCTTTTACTATTTTGTCAAGAACTTCAGTGAGAAGGTCGCCGAGGAAAATTGAAATTATCGCCGGAGGAGCCTCGTTTGCGCCAAGCCTGTGGTCGTTTCCGGCGGATGCGCATGTTGCGCGAAGCATATCCGCGTGTTTGTCAACGGCTTTAATAAGCGCGGCAAGGAAAACAAGGAACTGCATGTTGTCGTGCGGCGTTTCTCCCGGATCAAGAAGGTTAAGGCCGTCATCTGTTCCAAGTGACCAGTTATTGTGCTTTCCGGAACCGTTTACGCCCTTAAAAGGCTTCTCGTGAAGCAGGCATACAAGCCCGTGGCGAAGCGCTATTCTCTGCATTGTATCCATAACAAGCTGATTGTGGTCTATTGCAAGGTTTAACATGCTGAATATTGGCGCGTTTTCGTACTGCGCGGGGGCAACTTCGTTGTGCCTTGTTTTTGACAGCACTCCAAGCTTCCAGAGTTCTTCGTCCAAATCCGTCATGAAAGCGGAGATACGGTCTTTTATTGAACCAAAGTACTGGTCTTCAAGTTCCTGCCCCTTCGGGGAAGGAGCGCCGAACAAAGTGCGTCCTGTAAGAATAAGGTCCATTCTTTTTGTAAAATAATTTTTGTCAATAAGGAAATATTCCTGTTCAGGCCCAAGCGTTGCGGTAACTTTTTTTGTTGTTGTATTTCCAAGAGCCCTTAAAACACGCAGTGCATGCTTTGAAACCGCTTCCATTGAACGCAGAACCGGAAGCTTTTTGTCAAGCGCAACGCCCGTGTATGAATAGAATGCCGTTGGTATATAAAGGGTTTTGTCGCCCTGGGCGTCTTCTTTTACAAAGCACGGGGAAGTGGGGTCCCAGGCCGTGTAGCCGCGCGCTTCAAATGTTGCGCGCAGTCCGCCTGACGGGAAAGAAGAAGCATCAGGCTCTCCCTGTATCAGCTGTTTGCCTGAAAATTCCATTATTATTGTGCCGTCTGATACGGGGTTAATGAAACTGTCGTGTTTTTCGGCGGTGATTCCCGTTAAAGGCTGGAACCAGTGCGTATAGTGTGTTGCGCCTTTTTCTATTGCCCAGTCCTTCATTGCGTTTGCAACAACGTCGGCCACTTCTTTTGAAAGAGGGGCGCCGTAATCAAGGGTTTTTTTAAGCTCCTTGAATGTTGCTTTTGGCAGACGTTCTTTCATTTTCTTTTCGTTGAAAACATTTTCTCCAAAAATCTCTGCGGGGTTCAACTTTCTTGCTTCAATGTTCATCCTTTCACCTCATTATAATGATATTTGAATAAATTTTGGTAGGTGTCTTGGTGGCTGTATTTCAGGCATGATTTATGCAAGAAATATGCCATATAAAAAGCCTTAAAAATATGAAATTGAGCATAAATACAAGCAAAAAAACGATTAAAAAGTGATCGCTTTTTGTCTTATGCTGATTAATTTTTAATCATTGATATTAAAACTTGTCAAGTATGGTTAAAATTTACTTGATACCAAAGGAAATGGAAGGTAAACTTTATAATGAGGAGAGACATGGAAAAGAATAATAAGATTACAAATCAGGACAAGATAGCAAAGCTTAAATTGATACACTCAATTTCTGTTGAGATGAACAAAGCTCATTCAACAAAAAGGCTGCTTGATTTAATGCTTGAACGCTGTCTTGAATTAACCGGCGCCAAGACAGGAAGCGTAATGCTTATTAATGAAGAAACCCGCGTGCTTGACATACTGGCATACAAGGGAATCGATGAAAAAGTGGCGGAAAAGACAAAATTAAAAGTGGGTGAGGGAATAACCGGTTATGTGGCGCAGACAGGAAATCCAAGGCTTGTAAACAATTCAAAGCAGGATCCTCTTTATATAAAAGTAAGGGAAGGGCTGCTTTCTGAAATTGCGGTTCCGATAAAACTTGAAAGCAAAACCATAGGGGTGCTAAGCATTGACAGCAACAAAGAAAATGCTTTTTCCGATGATGACCTTGAAATGCTTATGATGATAGCGGAGCTTGCCGCGCAGATAATATCGCGCGAGCAGATAACGGAGCGTTTAAACAGCAAAATAATGCTGCGCGAAACGCTGATTGAGGCTTTTAATATAATAGAAAGAGAAGAGCAGTTAAACGACATATTCAGCAGCCTGATGGAAATGCTGCAGCAGAAAATGGAAATACTGCGCGGAATGTTTGTTTTGTTTGACAAAGACAACCCTGATTCCCTTAAGATAATATCGGGATACAAGATAAGCGATGAAGCGATTAAAAAAGGGATTTACAAAATCGGCGAAGGCATAATCGGAAATGCGGTGTTAAAAGGACAGACAATGGCAAGCCGCGATGTAATGAACGACCCCATGTTTTTGAACAAGATGAAGATTCACAGGGCGGGTATGGGGCAGATATCATTTATTGCCGCCCCCATTAAGGCGGCAAGCAGGGTTTTTGGGGTTATTGCGGTTGAAAGAAAATATCATGACGAAGAAAATTTTGACGATGTTGTGGACACGCTTACGCTGCTGGGCTCGCTTCTTGCGTATAAGGTAAGGAATTACCAGCGTCAGGAAGAACAGACCAAAAAACTTCTTACCGAAAATATAGAGCTAAAAAAAGAATTAAAAAGCGAATCATCCATTAAAAATATTGTGGGCAAAAACGAGAAGTTAAGGCGGGTTATGGAGCAGGTTAAAACGGTTGCAAACACCGCCGCCCCCGTGATGATAACGGGAGAAACAGGTACGGGAAAAGAATTAATCGCAAAAGTTGTGCATTTCTTAAGCGACAGGGCCGACAAAAAATTTATAAGCGTAAACTGCGCCGCAATTCCGGAAAACCTTCTTGAATCCGAACTGTTCGGATATGAAAAAGGCGCTTTTACCGGCGCGGTTGCAAGCAAAAGGGGCAAATTTGAAATAGCGGACGGAGGCACGCTGTTCCTGGACGAAATAGGCGAAATGCCGCTTCACCTTCAAAGCAAGATTCTGCGCGCTATTCAGGAAAAAGAAATAGAGCCGCTTGGCTCTGAAAAAACGGTAAAAGTTGACATACGAATAATCACCGCAACAAACCGCGATTTAAAGAAAATGTCCGAAGAAGGAAAATTCAGGTCAGACCTTTATTTCAGGCTTAATGTAATAAACCTTGAATTGCCGCCCCTTCGCGAAAGAAAAGACGACATACCCCTTCTTGTTGATTTCTTTATAAAAAGGTTCAACAAGATGTATTCAAAAAACCTGGCAGGAATAGACAAGAAAACCGAAGACGCCTTCCTTTCGTATGAGTGGCCGGGAAATATAAGGGAACTTGAAAACGTGGTTGAACGCGCGGCAATAATGGCAACGGGGAATTTAATAGATTTGTCGCTTATACCTGACAGCATTAATCCCAATGTTAAAGGCAGAAAGGAAGGTTTTGGAATAAAAGATTATATAAGCTCGGAAGTTAAACGCTCCGGAGATGAAAGTGTTTACGACAAGGTTATGGGAAAAATAGAAAAAATTCTTATAGAGGAAATGCTTATAAAAACAAATTATAACAAGTCCAAGGCGGCCGATGAACTTGGCATAAACAGAAACACGCTTAAAGCAAAAATGAGGGAATACGGACTGCCGCTTTAATTTTTACGGAGGGAATATATGACAACCGCAATTGTGATGCTTAAAGTTGACCGCGAAAGGATTAATGAAGCGGGTGAAAAGCTGTCATCAATGAAAGGCATAACCGAGGTGTATTCAATCACCGGAAAATATGACCTTTGCGCCATAATAAGGGTTAAGGATTCCGAGGCATTGGCGGAACTTGTTACCGAAAAAATGCTTAAAGTGAAAGGTATAACCGATTCCGAAACGCACATGGCATTCAGGGTTTATTCAAAGCATGACCTTGAAGGCATGTTTGAAGTGGGAAGTTAAAAAACCTTTGTCCAAAAATTAACCGCAGGAAAGCCGTTTGATTAAAATTTACGCGCTGAATTAAATTTACATCACGAATTTATTGGGGTAAAAAGCGGCACGCTTCTTGTTATTACTCCTTTTACATACCCTCTTTACGCGGGAAATAAAAATGAAAGGAGTAATAAAATGTGTACAAAAACAAAAAAGTACTTTGGCATCATTGCGGCAATTGCATTCGCAGTGCTTGCCGCGGCCATGCCTGTTATGGCCGAAGAAGCGGCGGCCGCGCCTGATGCCGCAAAATTGGCGTCTGATATTGCAGTTGCTGCAAAGTCAATTGATTTTGTCTGGCTTCTGCTTGCGGCTTTTCTTGTTTTTTTCATGCAGGCCGGTTTTGCAATGGTTGAGACAGGTCTTACAAGGGCGAAAAATGCGGGAAACATTCTTATGAAAAATCTTATGGATTTTTCAATGGGTTCAATTGCGTTTTTTGCCGTGGGCTACGGGATTATGTTCGGAGCTTCAAAAGCCGGTCTGTTCGGGACAGACAATTTTTTCCTTTCGAAAGTTGTTCCCGGCACCGGCGACTCGGCCTGGCAGTATTCTTTCTGGCTTTTTCAGTGCGTGTTTGCGGGGACAGCCGCAACAATTGTATCCGGCGCAATGGCTGAAAGGACAAAGTTCGCGGGATACCTTATTTATTCTTTTATCATAAGCCTTGTAATTTATCCTGTTGTGGGACACTGGGCATGGGGAGGAGGGTGGCTCAGCCAAAAAGGGTTTGTTGATTTTGCAGGCTCAACGGTTGTACATTCTGTCGGCGCGTGGGCGGCTTTGATGGGCGCCATAGTGCTCGGCCCCAGGCTTGGCAAGTACGATGAAATCGGAAGGCCAAAGGCAATTAAGGGACACAACATGCCCCTTGCCGCGCTTGGCGTGTTCATACTGTGGTTTGGCTGGTTTGGTTTCAATCCCGGAAGCACATTATCCGGCAACGCAAGAGGAATAGGGCTGATTGCAATGAACACTTCGCTTGCGGCAGCCGCGGGCGCGGTTGCTTCAATGACATTAATCTGGATAATGTCAGGAAAACCTGACGTGTCAATGACATTAAACGGCACACTGGCAGGTTTGGTGGGAATAACGGCGCCCTGCGCTTCCGTTTCTCCGACGAGCGCCATAATAATAGGGACAGTTGCCGGCTTTCTTGTTGTTGTATCGGTTGAGTTCATAGACAAGGTGCTTAAAATAGACGACCCTGTCGGCGCGGTGTCAGTGCATGGCGTCGGCGGAGTATGGGGAACGCTTGCGGTTGGATTGTTCTCGCAGGTTTCATATGCAACCGCGGGAGGCGCGGCCGCTGTTGACGGCCTTTTATTCGGAGGCGGGCTTGCGCAGCTTAAGATTCAGGCTGTCGGAATATTGTCTGTTGCGGCCTGGACTCTTGGGACAGCGCTTGTTATGTTCCTCGCAATAAAGTACACGATTGGTTTAAGGGTAAGCAGGGAAGAAGAACTGAAAGGCCTTGACATACCGGAGCACGGAAGCGAATCCTATGCCGGCCTTCAGATACTGGATTAAGGAGGAGAGCGCAGATGAAACTTATAACAGCTTTGATTCAGCCGCATAAACTTGAAGATGTAAAAAAAGCGCTTTTTAAAGCCGAAGTACATAAGATAACAGTGCTTCCTGCTCTTGGGGCGGGACAGCAGAAAGGATACGCCGAAAGATACAGGGGTGTTGTTACCGAAATCAATCTGCTGAAAAAAACACGGATAGAGATTGCGGTTAACGAAGATTTTGTTGACAGAACCGTTGACGCAATAATTGAAGGCGCACAGACAGGAAACATCGGCGACGGCAAGATTTTCATAACAGACCTTGTTGACGTAATAAGAATAAGAACAAGGGAAAGAGGCAAAAAAGCAATCTGATTTTAAAAATATATTTAAAACGGCTGCCTTTAAAGGCGGCCGTTTTTTTTTATCCGCATAAACCAAACCGTGAATTTATATGGTATGCTTATTAAAATGAAAAGCGGGGTGGATATGGAAAAATGTTTTATAATAACCGGCGCTTCCGGTTTTCTTGGTTCAAGGCTTGCTTCGGCCCTTGTCAATGAAGGTTATAAAACGGTCTGTGTTTCAAGGTTTCAAAAGCAGGGCTTTATAACATGGGAAAATATGACAGAAGCGGTAAACGGGGCTTACTGCATAGTTAATCTTGCAGGTGAAAATATATCAAAGCTTCCTTGGGACAAAAAGCAAAAGCAAAAAATACTGGAAAGCAGGATTATTGCGTCCCGCGCTGTTGTTAATGCGGTTGAAAAAGCTTCGGTAAAACCAAAAATTTTGATTCAGGCTTCTGCATCCGGTTATTATGGTGATACGGGCGATAATTTAACGGATGAAACAGGAAAAAAGGGCGACGGTTTTCTGCCTGATGTGTGCGAGAAATGGGAAAATGAAACCAAGAAGGTTGAAGAAATGGGCGTCACAAGGTGCGTGATAAGGACAGCCCCGGTGCTTGGAAAAGGCGGCCTTTTAAGCGCAATGGAGCCTGTTTTTAAGTTGTGGCTTGGCGGAAAACTTGGAAACGGAAGGCAGTTAATGAGCTTTATACATGTTGATGACTGGGTGCGCGCAATAATATTTCTTGCGGAGCTCAAAAAAAACGGAATATACAATCTTTGCTCGCCAATGCCTGTTTCCAATTCGCAATTTACCGCGGCATTTGCGCACGCTCTGCACAGAACACATTTTATGCGGGCGCCGGCTTTTGTTTTAAGGATTATTTTTGGAAATGATGCGGCAAAGGGACTTTTTCTTAATTCCCAGGCCGTTTTTCCAAAAGCATTGCTTGATGCCGGTTTTAAATTCCGCCATGCGGAGATAAACGAGGCATTGACACAGATATATCATCCGGGCGTCAGGTTAATATAAAACCCTTAAAAAGAAGGCTTTTTTTGGGAGTAAATATAAAATCACCCGATAATCATTGATTTTTAATAGTTGATTTTCTATAATGTTTTTAATTTATTTTCAAAAATTATATATTATTTTATATCAGGAGGAATATTAATGAAGAAAGCGGTAAATATGTCAGAACTGCAGATTGAAAGAGCAAAATTTAAACCGGTATTACCTTCAATACTTAAATCAAATTTCAGTTCAATTGCGCCGAAACTGGGCAAAGCAACCCAAAGCATTTCAGACAGGGAAACAGTGAAAAAAATATTTCCGAACACCTACGGGCTTCCTGTTGTGACTTTTGTAAAAGGCAAAAGCAAAAGTCTTGTAAAAAAACCGGTTAAGATCGGCGTTGTGCTTTCAGGCGGTCAGGCGCCGGGCGGGCACAATGTAATAGCGGGAATTTTTGACGGACTTAAAAAAGCAAATCCAAAAAACAGGCTTTTTGGATTTCTTGGCGGACCTTCAGGAATTCTTGAAAACAAGACAAAAGAAATAACCGCGGCATTGATAGACAAATACCGCAACACAGGCGGATTTGACATAATACAATCGGGAAGAACAAAAATAGAAACGCCGGAACAGTTTGCTCAGAGCAAAAAGACCCTTCTTGAGAACGGTTTTGATGCTTTGATAGTTGTCGGCGGCGATGACAGCAATACAAATGCCGGTCTTCTTGCAGAGTATTTTGCAAAAGAAGGCACCGGAATCAAGGTTATAGGCGTTCCTAAAACAATAGACGGAGATTTAAAAAACGAGCAGATTGAAACTTCTTTTGGGTTTGACACGGCAACAAAAATTTATGCCGAGCTTGTAGGCAACATCTGCCGTGATGTAAATTCGGCCCAAAAATACTGGCACTTCGTAAGGCTGATGGGAAGAAGCGCCAGCCACATTACGCTTGAAGTCGGTTTTAAGACACAGCCGAATATAGTTCTTATTGGCGAGGAAGTTCTTGCAAAAAAAATGACTCTCTCCCAGGTTGTTGATTCAATTGTTGATGTTATTGTAAAACGCGCTGAAATGAAAAAGAATTTCGGTGTTGTGCTTGTGCCGGAAGGCTTGATTGAATTTATTCCCGAGATAAAAGAACTTATCGCAAAGCTGAATGATATTATGGGCGAAAATGAATCCGAACTTGAAAAAATGACAAGCGTTGTTGATAAAAAGAATTTTGTTTACACAAAGCTTCCCGCCAATCTTGCGGCGCTGATGAAATCTCTTCCTGACGGCATAGAATCGCAGCTGCTGCTGGACCGTGACCCGCACGGTAATGTTGCCGTATCCCAGATTGAAACAGAAAAACTTTTAATTGACATGGTTTCCAAAAAATTAAAAGAAATGAAAAAAGAAGGGAAATATAACGGCAAATTCAGCAGCATCACGCACTTCTTCGGTTATGAAGGACGCTGCGGCGCACCAAGCAATTTTGACGCAAACTATTGCTATGCCCTTGGATATACGGCTTCTCTGCTTGTGTTAAACGGAATGACCGGCTATTTAAGTTCGGTAAAAAATCTTACAAAAGCGCCGTCGCAGTGGGTTGCCGGCGGTGTTCCTCTTACAATGATGATGAATATTGAAAGAAGGAAAGGCAAGGAAAAGCCTGTTATACAAAAAGCGCTTGTTGAATTAAACGGCGCGCCCTTTAAAGCTTTTGCCAAAGTGCGTGATACATGGGCAATGACTGAAAGCTACCTTTTCCCCGGACCGATACAATATTTTGGGCCGTCGGTTGTTGTTGACATGACAACAAAAACACTTGCGCTGGAGCAGAAGAAATCCAAATAAAAATATAAAAATAAGGCGCCCTTTAAAAGGGGCGCCTTATTTTCTTAATTTAAGTTTTTATCAGGAGGAAAAATGGCAAAGGCAAAGAAAACCGCTCGCGTTTCATCGGCAAAAAAACCGATGATATTGTATTTCGTTATGCTGGCAGTGGTTGTTGCTGCCGCGCTTTCAATGAGACTGAAACAGCCGGACTGGTACAATGACAGGCAGTTTCATCCCGATGAACGCTGGATAGTAAGCAATGCCGTTCCTTCTCTTTCGTATCCGGGTAAACCCATAGGACTTCAATACGGCTCGCTTCCTCTTTATATTCTTGCGGCTTACAAAGATATGTTAAGCGGCTTTCAAAGAATGGGAATCCGAATAGAAAATTATAATGCCGCGTATATAGGCGGAGCGCGTGTGATATCCGCTTTGTTTGACACCGGAACAATTGTGGTTATATTCCTTATTGCCGCTTTGCTTTTTGGCCTGCAGATTGCTTTGCTGTCTTCCGTTCTGCTTGCTTTTACGGTTCTTCATATACACGCTTCGCATTTTTATACCGTAGACACTTTTGTGACATTTTTTGCGGCATTAACCGTATATTTTGCGGCGCGAATATATAAAAAAGGCGGTATGTGGGATTACATATTTGCGGGGATTTCTTATGCTGCGGCTCTGGCAAGCAAGACGGCCGGCGCTCCGGCAATTTTGGTTGTTCTTGCCGCCCATTTTATGTCTTTCTTTGAAATAAGCGGCGGAAAAAGGGCGGTTGAAGAAAAACGCATTCAGTCATGGGTTAATCTTGGATGGTTTGTTTTAACTGCGGGTGTTGCGTTTTTTGCGTTCATGCCGTATGCGATACTTGATTTTCAGACATTTTTAAAAGACCAGAATTATCAGAAGGACATACTTGTAACAGGAAAAGGAGATGTTCCGTATAACAGGCAGTACCTGTACACTGCGCCGTTTCTTTATTACATAAAGAATCTTATGCTGTATACAATGGGTATCCCGCTTGCGTCCGTTGCTTTTGCGGGTTTTTTGTTTTATATAATAAAAGCGGTTACGGCGGCTGCAAAGGCAAAGTTTGATGATAAAAATATGCTTATAATACTTGCCTGGATGGTTCCTTATTTTCTGATTGTCGGCCAGTCTTTTGCCAAGTTCAACCGTTATATGCTTCCCTTTACACCTTTTCTTGCGCTTGTTGCCGCAAAATTCATATATGATCTTTATAATTACATAAAAATAAAACCCGCGGTAAGCGCAATAAAATGGCTGACAATTGCCGGCGCAATGTTTTACGGGCTTGCGTTTATGAACGTGTATAAGGAAGGCCACACATGGATTAAAGCATCAGAGTGGATATATGCAAATATACCGCAGGTTACACAGCTCCCCAACGGGCAGCAGGCAAGAACAAAAGTTTTAAACGAGATGTGGGGAGACGACCTTCCAACATACGCTAAAAACGGCAATCCCGGAATGTATGAAAACTTAAAATGGAATGTTCAGGAGCCGGACACAGAAAGAAAGCTTGACGAACTTTCGCACATGCTTTCTTACACCGATTACGTTATGATGGCGGACAAGCGCGCTTACGGAACATATCAAAGGCTGCCTGCAAGATATCCGATTAATTATTTTTATTTTAAAACAATGTTAAACGAACCGCAAAAGTTTGGATACAGGCTTGTGCATGAAGTAAAAGTTTATCCCAAGTTTTTGGGGATAACAATTAAAGACGATGATTCCGATGAATCTTTCCAGCTTTATGATCACCCTCATGTTTATATTTTTAAGAATGAAGCGCGCATGAAACAGGAAGAAATAAGGGCGCTGCTTGTATCCGGTTCTGATGAAGTGAAAAGAAAATATGCGTCCGGCGGAGAGAGCAGGACAAATCCAAACATGGGCAGAAAAATAAACGAAACTTATCCTCTTCTTTCAGATAAGGTTTCGGTTTTCATGTGGTATGTTCTTATACAAATTCTGGCGCTTCTTGCCATGCCCCTTCATTTTAAAGTTTTTGCCGGGCTTCCGGACAAAGGCTATGGGCTTTCAAAAGTAACGGGCATATTTATGTTTGCCCTTGTCAGCTGGATTCTTGTATCGCTGAAAATACTGCCTTTTACACAGGCTGCGCTTTTGGGAATTCTTGCGGTGATTTCGGTTTTTGTCATATATATAATAATGAAGGAAAGAAATGTATATTCGGATTTCTACGCGGAAAACAGGAAACATGTGCTTGTAAATGAAACGCTTTTCCTTGGGGCATATATGGCTTTTATTGGCATAAAGCTTTTCTGCCCCGACATACACAATGTGCAGGGCCACGGCTATAACGGCGGCGGAGAGCCAATGGGTATGGCTTATCTTTCCGCAATATTTAATTCAACAACTTTTCCCCCCTACGATCCGTGGATGTCCGGTTATACTCTTAATTATTATTATTGGGGGCAGTTAATGCTTGCCGTTGTTTCAAAGCTTCTTGGAATACTGCCCAGGATAAGTTATAACCTGTCGCTTGCGCTGCTTTTTGCGCTTTGTGTGATTGCCGCTTTTTCCCTTGTTTACAACATGACAAAAAAATACGGTTATGCTTTTTTTGCCGCTTTTCTTCTTGCCATGGCGGGGAATTTCCACACACTGCATTTTATCTATGAAAAGCTTTTAAGCGGCGGAAACATTTTCCGCGCTGTTGATTCGATAAATGTTTTTCAGTTTATATGGGACCCCACAAGGATATATCCCACACCCGCAATAACGGAGATGCCTTTTTTCAGCTATCTTTACGGAGACCTGCACGCGCACAATATTGTGATACCTGTGACGGTTTTGTTGATTGCCGTTTTGTATTCGGTTTTTACCTCTGTTAACAAAGACATTACATCGCCTGCGGAATCAGGCGGGCTTCAGGCACGTGTTATAACGGGATTGTTATTTGCAGCCCTTCTTGGCTCCATGATGACAATTAACACCTGGAACATGCCGCCTGTTGCGGCCTTAACCGTGATTGTTTTCGGATTAATGGCATGGCTTGCTTCGCGTCAGATAACGGAAAGCAGAAAAATAAAGGCAAAAGAAAAAGCGCCCGCAATTGCCGCCGTTTTGATTAAAAATATCGGAGTTCTGGCGGCTGTTGCCGTGCTTTCATATTTGATATTCCTTCCTTTTCATATGAATTTTAAATCACCTTATGCGGGAAGCCCGAATTTTATAGGCAAGGCAGAACGCGCAGATATGTACCAGATGTATAAGTATTTTGCCGTCTTCTTCTTTATTATCTCCGCATACGTTCTTAATGCGGTGTACAAAGGCGCTGAAGCAATGCTTGATTCCGTCTCCGCCTTTAAGATAAAAATGAAAAAATTTAATTTTGACAAACTTTCAGCCCATGCGGGGCGCGTGCTTGAAAACATTTTTGAAGAACCCTCTCTGGCTTTTAAAGTGATATTTTCGATATGCGTTATTTTGATTGCGGCCGCCGCTTCAATGATTATACAGCCCACGTTCGGGCCTCTTATACTGATGTTAGTTCCTGTTATATGGACGGCGCTTACGGTTAAAGACGACAAAGAACGTTTTGCGCTTGCCTTAACAGCTTTGTCGCTTGCGATAATACTTGGAACGGAAATATTTTTCATTGCCGACGGAAGGATGAACACGGTTTTTAAGTTCTATATGGTCGCGTGGACCATGCTTTCTGTTTCCGTTCCTTTCTTACTTTTCGCCGTGGTTTCCGATTACGCCAAATTGTTTGTAAAAGACAGGCGTTTTGCCTTAATCACGGCAGGAGCTGTTATGGTTTTTCTTGCGGTATCATTTGCGGTTTTTGCATATGACATGAGGCGCGGCACCGGAATTTTCAGAAATCTTCTGGTTGTTATTGCGGCTCTTTCGCCGTTGTTTGTTATAATTTTAAAAAATAAAGCCGGAAAGACAATTTCAACCGCGGCTTTTGTTTTTCTGCTGGTTCCGGCGGTTCTTTATCCTGTATGGGGTTCAGCGATAAAAATGCGCATATGCGGGATTAATGAGCCAAAAGGGGCAAGAATAGACGGGCTTGCTTTCATGGAAAAATCCGAAAGGCGCCCCGGAGCGGAACGTGATTATGACAGACACGACTATGCCGCAATAACATGGCTTAAAAAGAACGCAAAAAAAATAGAACCCGTGCTTGAAGCGCCGGGCGAACATATGTACAGCGGAGTGTCAAGGATTTCAATTTACAGCGGCCTGCCGACGCTTATCGGCTGGGCTTATCAGGTGGGGCAGCAGGCAGGCAGGGGGCCTGAAATAAACGCAAGAGTTTATGACACTAATTTGATTTATTCAACCACGGATGCGGCTTTGGCAAATTCCAAAATAAAGCAGTACGGCGTGCGCTATGTGTGGGTCGGCGGCATTGAAAGAAGCATGTATCCGGTTCAGGGGCTTGAAAAATTTAACGACACATCTCTTTATGAAAATTTGCTTGTCAGCGGAGATTCAAAACTGTATCTTGTAAAATGACAAATGAAATTATTGCTCTTGACATAAAAGTTTTCAGGTTTATTAATGCCGGCCTTTATAATGAAACTGCGGCAAAGATTGTCGGATTTCTTGCCAACGACATTGTTGTTGCATCCGGCGCCGCGGTTTTGCTTTTTTTGTTTTTTGGAAAATTTGACAGAAAAGCCAAATTTAACACGGCTTTTTCTCTTTGGGCGCTGATTGCGGCGGACCTGATAAACTGGAAAGTTTTGAAGCCGGTTTTTAAAAGGCCAAGGCCTTTTGTTGAACTTGAAGGCGTTAACCTGATGGTTCCTCTTAAAAGCTACGGATGGGCTTTCCCTTCAACCCATGCGGCGCTTTCAATGGCTTTTGCCTGCGTTCTTTGGAAAAGCAGTCAAAAGGCAAGGCCGTATCTTGCGGCTTTTGTTGCAGGCGTTGCTTTTTTCAGCGTATACACAGGCGGGCATTACCCGCTTGATGTTGTCGCCGGATGGATTGTCGGCCTTATAATCGGAATTTTATTCTCTTGCTTGAAAGAACTGGCGGAAAGGAAAACGAAATGAAAAAAACGGCTGTATTTTTTGCGGCCGCCATTATGATATCAGGTTTAATTTACGGCGCGGCTGAAAAAAAGGAAGATGACACGGTGGTTAATGTACTCTGTTATCACAGGTTTTCGGAAAGGAAAATAACAAACCCCGCGAAGGCAAAACAGGGCGATATATATTACATTTCGCCGGAGCTTTTTGAACAGCATATCAGGTTCATGAAGAAGAACGGCTACAATATAATAAAAATGTCGGAATACCTTGAATACCTTGACGGCAGGCGGAAGCTTCCCGCAAAACCGGTTGTTATAACAATAGATGACGGTTATAAAAGCATTTATCAGGAAGCATATCCCATATTGAAAGCGGAAAAAGTAAGCGCAATAACTTATATTTACCAGAACTTTCTTCCGGGCGGCAGGGCGGCCCTTGATGTGAAGGAAATTAAGGAAATGGCGGCAAACGGCTTTGAGTTTGGCTGTCATTCAAACACGCATCCCGTGCTTACAATGAGATATATTAAGGAAGACGGGAAAAACAGCAGGTATATGGAAGATATGGAGTACCTGAAGTTCCTTGAAAAAGAAATTATAGAGCCAAAAAAATATCTTGAAGAAAAAACCGGATTAAAAATAGAAACAATGGCATACCCTTTTGGAAGCTATTCAACGGAAGTTATTCAGTTTGTAAGAAGGGCCGGGTACCGCGCCGCTTTTTCCGTTGTTGCTTCAATGAATACGGCTGAAACCGACAGATATGCCTTAAAAAGAACGATGATTTATAATTCAACCTCGGTTGATGATCTTAAAAAAATTCTTGAAAAAAAGCCGCTTAAGGTAAAAAGCCATTATCCTTCAGACGGGCAGATAGTAAAGGAAAAAATGCCTGTAATAAGGGCCGAACTTGTTTCGGACTCCGGTCTTAACACAACAACAGTAAAATTAAGGATGGGTAATGTGATTCTTAACACATCTTCCTATAAACCGGAAACAAAAGAAATAACTTACCGTTACCAGAGAAAGCTTAACAAAGGGACCCATGTTGCAACGGTTCAGGCCGAAGGGCTTGACGGCGCAAAGCATGAATATTCCTGGCTTTTTATTATAGGAACGCCGGTTAAGAACGAAGCGCTGTATATAGAGGATGATGCTGAAAAAGAAAAAGGGAGTGAAAAGTGAGCGACAATAAAAACATTGTAATCGGAGACGACATCAGGGAAAGGCTTATACTTGGGCTTGACATAGATGACGCGGCGGAAGCTTATAAGATGATAGACCGCCTTGCGCCGTATGTAAAGTACTATAAGGTGGGACTTCAGCTTATAACAAAAGACGGCCCGCGCCTTGTGATGACGTTAAAACGCAAGGGGCTTAAGGTTTTTTATGACGCCAAGTTCCACGACATTCCGCAGACGGTTTATAACGCCTGTTATGAAGCCGCGCGTTTTGGCGTGAACATGGTTAACGTGCATGCTTCAGGCGGGGAAAAAATGATTGCATATGCGCGCGAGGCGCTTGAAAACGCTTCTTCAAAAATGCAGCTTGAAAGGCCGGCCCTTCTTGCGGTCACTGTCCTTACAAGTTTTGACAACCGCGCTTACAAAAACGCAACCAAGGCCTCGCTTGACATAAAAAAAATGGTGCTTCATCTTGCAAAGACCGCAAAAAAAGCCGGCGCCGACGGGGTTGTATGCTCGCCGCACGAAATTAAGATGATAAAAAAAGAGCTTGGAAAAGATTTTATTGTGGTTACTCCGGGCATAAGGCCGGAATCAAAGGTTAAGAAAGACGACCAGGCCCGCGTTATGACGCCTTTTGAGGCAATGCGTTCCGGCGCGGATTACATAGTGGTGGCGCGCCCCATTCTTCAGGCGGAAGACAAGATTGACATGATAGAAAAAATACAAAAAGAGATAAAGGAAGGTATGCCAAATGTCGGAAGAAAAAAATCTTGAGATATTCAGGAAAAGCAATGCGCTTTTGGTTGGGCATTTCCTTTTGACCTCGGGAAAGCACAGCAATATTTATCTTGAAAAATTTAATGTTCTTCAGAATCCCAAGGCAACGGAAAAGCTCTGCAGGCAGTTTGCCTCGCATTTTAAAAAGAAAAAAGTTGATGTTGTTGTCGGCGCGGCAATAGGCGGTATTATACTTGCGTTTGAAACCGCAAAGCACCTCGGGGTGCGGGGCATATTTATGGAGCGCGAAGAGGGAAAATTAAAGTTCAGGCGCGGATTTACGGTTAACGAAGGCGAGAGAGTGCTTATTGTTGAAGACATTGTCACAACAGGTGGATCGGTTCAGGAAGTTATCAGGGAATTAAAGACAAATTATAAATGCGAAATCGTGGGCGTGGGCGTTTTGATAGACAGAAGCGGCAAGCATATAGATTTTGGAGAAGGCGAAACTTTTGCGCTTGCAAGAATGGACGTAACGGCTTATGAAGAAAAAGACTGCCCTCAGTGCAAAAAGGGAGTGCCATTGACAAAAAGAGGAAGCAGGAACATAAAGAAATAATTGCGGGGGAAAAATGAAATGCAATAAATGCGGCAGGGAAAACGGAGAAGGTTTTGTGTTCTGCAGGCAATGCGGGATGCCGGCAGGCTGGAAGCCCGAAGAAGAAAAACAGCAGGCAGAAAAACAGGAAAATCCGATTACCGCTGAATTAAAGCTGATTTTTGGCGGAAATAAAAATGAAAAAGAAAAAGCACAGCAGGCCGGGGATAAAGAACGGATAATTGAAGAAAAGAAAAAAACAGAACCCGCCATATTGGTTCAGCCTGCGCCAAAAATAAATTTAAGGATAATACCTCTTGCTGTTTTTGTTCTTGGCTTCATTTTTGCAATGGCTGCGCAGGGGCAGATGTATAACGGAAAGCAGGGGATAAAAAGCGGGATAATACTGATGCTTTTGTCAGGCGCCATGTTTGTTGCCGCGGATATAATAAGAAAAAAAGAAAAACAAAATGACATTGTTCCGCACGAAATGATTGAAGTCAAAGAAAAAGAAAAACCGGAAATAAGCCTTAAACTTGAAATCTTCCTGTTTTTGATAATGCTTTCTGTGGCTGTTTTCTTCAGGGTTTACCTGGCCGGCAGCGTGCCGGGGGGCTTTTTTTATGACGAGGCGACATTAAGCGAAGCTGCAAGAACAATGATTAAAGACGGAACAATGTACGGCGCCAAATATCCTGTATATATAGCGCACGACATAAAATATTCAACATATCTTATTTATGTGATAGCCGCTTTTTTCAACTTTTTCGGTCCTGGCGTTATGCAGGAACGGGCAGTTCTGATGGTATGCGGGATTTTGGGAACCGTTTCTTTTTATTTTCTTGCGCGTTCAATGTTCGGCGCGCGCGTTGCTTTTATTGCAGGTTTGCTTTTTGCATCAATGCGCTGGCATGTGACTTTCAGCAGAATCGGTTTTTATGCGGCTTTTGGCGTTCTTCTGGGGATAATATGCATGTATGCGGCGTGGAATGTTTATAAGAACAGGCGGCTTTCGGATTTTATGCTTTTTGGGCTTGCCGCAGCGCTTGTTCCATACGGCTATACTCCCGGCAGGATGGTTCTTGCCGCATTGCTTGTTTTTATGGCTTATCTTCTTGTAAAGGACCTTTCTTTTTATAAAGAAAACGTAAAAAAAATAATCTTTGCTGCGGTTTTGTTTGCCTTTGTTTTTGCGCCTCTTGGTTCTTACTTCCTGAAGAACAGGCAGGAATTCATGTCAAGAAATGACCAGGTGTCAATACTTAATAAAAAAGTTGTTGATAACTGGTATCAGGGAAAATTTTCAGTAAAAGACGCTGTCATTTACACATGGAAAAGCACATTCCTTATGTTTAATCACAGAGGGGATGCAAATCCAAGGCACAATCTGCCCGGCTATCCGATGCTGGATCCGTATACTGCCGCGCTTGCCGCAATGGGGCTTTTGTTTGCCTTCTATAAAATTTGGAAGCAAAAATATATGTTTCTGGTCCTGCTGTTCTTTATGACTCTTGTGCCCGGCTTGTTTACCATAGAAACCCCTCAGGCGCACAGGGTTGTATTTGTAACCCCGGTAATTATAATGCTTGCCTCAATTCCGATAAAAAAATATTTTGAATTTGCCGGTCTTGAGGAATCGTTAGGGTTGAAAAAATTCCTTATACTGCTGCCAGTTATTTTTATAGCCGTTCTTGCTGCTGCGGACAATTACAGGGTTTATTTTAAGATGCAGGCAAAGGACCAGTCCGGCTGGGAGGCATTTAACGGTATGGAAAGGGCTGCGGCCGAGCTGCTTGTAAAAAAAGGCAAAAATTACACGGGCATAATAGAGCCGCGTTTTAAGGGCAATGGATTTGATTTCCTTATGAAAATAAACGGCATGCAAAATTACTGGATTTTCTCGGAAGGCGGAACAATACCGATACCAAACCCGCAGCCCGGAATGAATTACATTTACATACTTCAGCCCGATCAGCAGTTAACAGTTGACGGTGTGCTTGCCAAAATTTATCCCAACGGATTAAAAGGAATGATAATGGACGGGGCCAACGGCACGTATCTTGAAGCGTATACATTTGAAGTAAGCTCCGACGAGGCGATGGCAAGAAAAGACGCAAAAATTAAAAACGGCCTCACAGCCGAGTATTTTGAAGGTATATCCTGGACGCCGCCCGCAAAGGCAAAAAGGGTTGACCCCATGATACGTTTCCGCTGGCACATAGCCCCTGTCATGGGGAATTTTTCCGCAAGGTGGGCCGGCAGGATAAAGGCCCTGCAAAGCGGCAATTACAGGTTTATAACAAGGTCTAACAATTACAATGTTTTGTTTGTATCGGGCAAGAAAGTCATTGAAAATTTTGCGGTTGACGGGGAAACCGGCGCTGAAGGCGTAATTTATCTTCCAAAAGGCGAGCACAGCATTGAATTAAGGTATTACGACAATATCGGGCATCCCGCGATTTCTCTTTCGTGGCAGCCGCCGTGGATGAAAGCCGAGGAAACAGTGCCCTACGACGCGCTTGTACCTGCGGAATGATTTTTGTGTGATATAATTATCTGGTGAGTTTTAATTTAAGAGGTGACAAATGAGGGCGATGATAAAGGCAATTCTTGCTTTTCTTGTTTTTTCCTTTCCGGTTTTTTCCGGTGAAATTTTTATTTTTGATGCAAACGGCGTAATAGATCCCGCAACAGCCGATTACCTTATAAAAGGGATTGAAGCCGCGGAAAAAACAGGCGCAAAGGCGGTTTTGATAAAAATCAACACTCCGGGCGGCATGCTTAAATCAACTTACAGGATAACGGACGCAATTACCGCCTCAAAGGTTCCCGTAATATCTTATGTTTATCCCAAAGGCGCGCGAGCGGCGTCTGCGGGAACTTTTATATTGATGGCAAGCCATGTTGCCGCAATGGCCGAGGCAACAAACATAGGGACTGCAAGTCCAATTGATTTAAAAGGCAACAAGTCTGATGAAAAAGTTACCAATGACGCCGTGGCAAACATGAAAAAGTTCGCCCGTCTTTACGGCAGGAATGAAAAATGGGCCGAAGAAGCAATAACAAAAAACATATCAACAATTGAAACCGATGCGGTTAAAATAAAGGCGGCTGACATTGCTGCGCCTGACATAAATTCTTTGATTAATGCGCTTGACGGCAAAAAAGTAAAAATTGACGGCGCTGAAATAAAGCTTGAATTGAAGAATTCGGCGTTAAAGGAAATACAGCCAACAA
>CAYQIS010000025.1:0-24080 GCA_964417645.1 uncultured Spirochaetia bacterium | reverse complement strand
GGCAAACCGCCACTTATTCTCTACTTAAGCGTGTATGAAAATAGGGGCTATATCATTTCCCCTTATTATTGTCTTTTTATTTACAAGAAAAGGTATCTCGGTATTTGCTTCCGATGTTGTTTGAAAAGATGTGTCTATTACGGATTCAACCTCTCCCCACGGTGTTGTATTCATATGATAATAATTTGTACCAATGTGCGCAAAAGCCGAGGTCACAAAAGTGTTATACTTCAAGCCTGCATTGCCATATTGATAAGTGTTTGCGCCGCTTGTATACCTTAATGCTATTTTGCCTCCGGCATCTGCATCTATGTCATTTCCAAAATTATTGTCCCCAATCCTGCCCATATGGTCATAAGCATTTATACCCGCAAGCAAATCAGCTTCACCGTTATATGGATAAACAAGGGCGGACATCTGGCCGCTTCCGCCTGACGCCGCGTTCACTTCTTCCGCCATTATGGAAAAACTGGGGCGCGGAGGCGAAAGAACAACCGAATATCCGCTTACAGGGTCATCATAAAAATAAAGCCAATTGTCCTTAACATACCAGTTTTCTTCATATGTAATCTTTCCTGTTTTCCTGTCGCTTCTGCTTATATTTTTTATTTCACTTCCGCCGTCACGGATTATCTTTGAAACTTCCATTCCGTCGGGAATTTTCAGTTTCATCCTGTACCACAAACCGTCTTTTTTTCCGTTTAATTCTATCCTGTAAACATTGTCTTTTATTTTATAAGACCTTGTCTTAGCGCTTTCATACTCCGAAGTTTCAACTTTAATGCCTCTTTCTTTTTCAAGCAGATGCAAATCTTTCTTTTTAAACCTGTATTCATGAATCCTTCTTTTTTTTATCTTAAAACTTTCAAAAATTTTAATGTCTGATTGCGACCGCAGGAAATAATCGCCCGTGTCAGGTTCATAGACAACGGTTTCACCGCTTCCGCCCGGCAAAACAGCCGCGGGAAAAACAAACACAAAAAGCGCCGTAACAATCAGCGCGGCTGTTTTTGTGCTTATCAGGCTGTTATAATTTTTTCCGCAGTCCAATCAATACTCCTTTTTTGTAATCATTACAATTATACACCAATTTACCATAATTAATGTGATATTTATCACTCATGGCGCTTATTATTTTTTATAAACTCTATTGCCTTAAAAACTTCCCTTGTGACATCCGCCATAAACTGAAACTCCATTTCCTTAAGTTTTGTAAAAACATGGCCTTTATCGCTTACAACATATTTGCACGGCAAATTGTTCAAAGAAAACGCCAGCATATCAAGTTTGCAGCGTTCGCACTTGCACACATCATTTCTTCCCGAAAGCTGTTCCTCAAGATTCCTTTTTGCTATATCTTCCATATAGTTTTTAAGGACATAGCTGTTATCCATTTTGTCTCCTTATATTTTGGTTATAAGTTCTTTAATGCCTTTAAGTGATATTCCTCTTCCCGAAAACTCTTTTATTTTTCTGCAGAGAATTATATTCTCCTCCGTATATATCCTCCTCATTCCGGCCCTGATCGGTTTTATCAATCCTCTTCTTTCCCAGTTTCTTAATGTCTGCTGATGAACTCGAAGAAGTTCCGCAGCTTCATTAATGCTCATAAATTTATTTGTTTTTTCCAAAACCACACTGTCAGACCGCATTTTTTCCTCCTTAAATTTATTTTTTGTTTTTATAAGTATAAAAATTTGTAAAAAGTATTGTCAAGTAGCTTACAAATGTATTGGCAGGTTTTCTTTTTTTATTTTTAATAATAATGCTGTTTTTATACAATATGTTGTTATAAAAAGTGATGCACAACACAATATAAGGGTTTCATAAGGCGAAACCAAAATGTTTTTTTAGTTTTAAGTAATTTATTTTTCTGGAACAATGTCCGATAATATATAAAAAAGAAACCCTTGCGGAGGATATATGAAAAAAATATTTTTTTCTTTGATTATAATTTTTACTGTGGCAATTCCTGTTTTTTCCACTGTAATTTCTGTTAATCCTGTTAATGTGGGAACAAACGGTTTATACATACAGGCAAATACGGTAAACAATCCTGTAATGCATTTTTCAATCACCGCAGACAGCGCCGGCGACACGCTTACATATCTTGGAGTTGAAAATTATCTTAACAGCTGGTATATAGGAGCCGCTGAAGAGCCCGCTTCAATTGCGCCAAACTCGGTAAAACTTTGGTATATGAGCGTTGACTCTGATGTTTTTTCAACTTCAAATGCGGTTTTTGTGTCCGTTCTTCCTTCGGATTTCAGCCAGACAGGCGGCGCTTATAACTGGTGGTATCAAAATCTTAACCTTTTTGTTGCCAACGGCTCCGGCCTTTGGGTTACAATCGACACGCCGATGTCGCCAAATTCCGCTTCACTTGAATTTACAACCGAATATATAGAGTTTAATTCAGGCATGCCGATTGACATTACCGGCCTTCCTTCTTCGCCTCCGGTAATGCTTATAACCCAGACAACTCCGGCAAATAACCTTGAAGTAAGCGTGTCAGGCGGCACAATGCAGCCTTATGTTTCAACGTCACAGGACAACATCATACCTTTCAGCATAAGCCTTTACAATAATTCAGGCCCTAATTCCGCGCCCTGTTCCGTGAATTCAATCACGCTCACCGTTAAATCATATTCGCCGGCAGGGGTGACGCTGGTGCCTTCGGACATACTTTCATCAATAAAAATCCAGGATAAAAATATGGGTACAATTTACGGCAACATAACAAGGAATCAGCTGCCGCAAACAGCATCAGCCATACAAATACCAATATCTTTATTAAACATACCCGCAAACACAACAATAACCGCCAATGTTGTAATTTCCAGCACCACAATAACGGCACAGGCGGGAACAAATTTTGTTTTCTCAATTGATGACGGTTCGTGGATTAATGCTTACGATTATTATACTTTGAAAAAAGTTCCCGTAAAAACGGCCGTATTCAGCCCTTCAGGAATGCCTCTTTATTCCAACTTTTCCGTGCTGCAAAAACAGGCTTTTGCGCTGAAGGTAAGTTCATCAGCTTCCTCAATGCCTTCAAGCATAAACAAAGGGCAAAAAGAAGTTCCTCTTATGAAATTATACTTTACAAACCCCGGCGATCCGCTTACGGCATCAGAGGAAATTTACAATTTAAAACTTTCGGTGTTTGACGGCGCGGGAACCCCTGTTGCCCCTGCCTCGGTGTTTGAACGTCTTGTAATAACAGACGAAAGCGGCAATATAACCTATGGATTTAAATCAGCCCAAAGCATGGAAACTTCCGGCAATATCGCATCATTCCCTCTTCTTAACACGATAGGCGTAATTTCCGGCTCTGCGGTAACGGTAAGCGTAAAAGCCGACATTTCACAATCGGCGTTTCCAAGCAGTTTTTATATTTCACTGAATGACTCATCGTCAGTTACAGCAAGGGACGCCAATTCATTTGCTTCCGTTTCAGTACAGGGCATTCCGGGATTTCCGCAGAATTCAAAAACAGCCGCTTTGTCGGGAAGCGTTAACACTCTTGTAAAACGCGTTCTTCCTTATAATATATATTCCGGTGACATATCCGTGAAAATCTTTGAATGTGAATTTTCATCTCCTGTCGCCTTTGGTTCGGGCAATTCTCTTGCGGCACGAGGCATAACATTGACAGTAAAAGATTTATATGGAAATGCAATTCCTGCGTCTTCAATTTTTTCATCGGTTAAACTGAAAGCTGAAACTGCCGGTAATATAACTGAAACTTCTTCCTTCGTGTTATCAAGCGGTTTAATCTACGCTTACTTTTCATCCCCCATACCTTTAACCGATACATCCAAAACAGTTTTTACCGTAACCGCCGATATATCAGAATCTGCATCAGGCCGGTTTTCTGTTTTTGTTGATTCACCTGGACACTTTAACATATTCCAGCAAAATGACCCCGCCAGGGAAATATATATCAATCTTGCCGAAGGAACTTTCCCGGTTAATGCGGGCACATCCCTTATAAACGGCAAAAGCGATCAGATGCTTGTTTCTTCTTTTCCCAATCCTTTTGCTGCGGGAAAATCTTGCGTTATAGCATACAATCTACCCGAAGACTGTAAAGTAACCTTAGGGATTTACGATGCTACAGGAAGTTTGATAAAAGAATTAATAAAAAAACAGCCGCGGCTAAAAGGCGGCTACGAAGATACAGGCTGGGACGGCCGCGACAGCAGAGGAAGGCAGGTGCCCGCGGGAACTTATCTTATAAAAATTACCGCGGAAAGCGGCGGCAAACAAAAGAGCATCATTAAAAAATGTTCAATAATAAAATAACACGGAGAAAAATATGAAAAAACATCTGATTACCGGTTTACTGGCGCTTACGCTTGCGGCGCAATGCTTTTCCGGTTCCGATCTGCTTATAAGGGAAATAAGCCCCAAAGACGCATCGATGGCCGGAACATCAGCTTCATTCGGCGGCGACGGCCTTGCGGCTTTTGTAAATCCGGCTTCAATTTCACTTTCCGAAAGAGCTTCATTAAGCGCACTTTACCATAATCTTTATGCATCTTCAATATTGGGAGCAATAAGTTATATACAGCCCATACTGACAGCCGGAACTTTCAGCATATCGGGAGCCGTACTTGATATGGGCGAAATCGAAGAAAGAGATTCTTCAAATCTTCTTACGGGAACTTTTACGGACAAATTAACTTCCATAAAGGCCGCATATTCATTTCGTCCCTCGGAATATGCGGCTTTTGGGGCTGCTGTAAACTATATCAACCATTCTTTTTACGGAGAAAACGCAAACGCATTGGGCGCTGATGCCGGAATTCTGATTAATCTGCAGGCAGGATTCAGCGCTTCTTTTGCAGTCAACAACATTGTAAAACCTTCTTTTAAATATAAAAACGGCGGAGAAGATGTTCTTCCGATTCGTTATAACTTGACTGCAGGCTCGGAAATTAAAGAAATTATTCCCGGCTCAGTATTAAGAATCGGCTTGGGGCTTTCGGGGGAAGAATATTTTAATTTGCGTCATTTTTCCGCAGGGGCCGAAACAGTTTTCTTTGAAGGCCTTTTCGGATTAAGAGCCGGTCTTTCAGACACCGGCTTTTCAACGGGATTTTTCGCGGCCATTGCAGGCGCAGATTTTTCATACGCTTGGACGGCGAGGGATATGGAGCCCCTGCACAGATTCTGCTTTTCTTACAGTTTCGGTCAAAACATACGCGAAACGGAAAAACAATTAAAAACTCTTAACGACAAATTAAAATATGAAATCGTGGAAAAAATAAGGCGTGAGACAATAACAAATCTTAAATCACAGGCGGAAGAACTTTCCGAAAAAGGCAACTACGAAGAAGCGCTTGCCGCATGTGAAAAAGGCCTTATTTGGTCTCCCAACGACCCTTGGTTCACCGACATGGCGCAATCTTTGAACACAAAAATAAACAGACAAAAGGTTCAGCAGAATATTGCGGAAGCCAAAAAACTTATGTCTGACAACCTGCTGATTGACGCAATGGTTAAATTAAGAACCGCTTTGGAATTGGATCCCGGGAACCAGGAAGCAAAAGATTTGGCGGAATCAACCGAATCCGCAATACAAAAATTAAGCGATGCCAATATAGAAGCCGAAGTACAAAACAAAAAGCTTATAAAGGAATATTTCAGCAAAGGCCTTGCCAAGTATACATTGAAAGACTACAAAGCCGCCATAGAAGAATGGGACAAGGTAATAAAGCTTTCCCCTCTTCAAAGACAGGTTTACGGCTATATAAAATCCGCGCAGGAAAACATAGCCAGGCAGCAGGAAACTAAAATTAAACAGGATTTCAAGAAAGAACAGGAAAAGAACGACCTGTATAACAGGGCTGTTCTTCTTTATACCCAGGGCAAATTTGAAGAATCGCTTAACCTCTGGAAAAAACTTCTTGAACTGGACCCCGGAAATGCCGAGGCAAAAGGCTATCTGGGGAAAATAACCGAAGAATTTAAAAAATTACAGCGTCAGAATCTCGGCTGGTAGTCATTGTTTTACAAGTTCAATAATTTTTTTAACAATTATTAATGTCTTGTCGGCAAAATCCCGAAAATATGATTTCATCGTTATTTCGGGAATAATAACGGACAAAACAAAAGCAATTATAACAAGATTCATGACATAAACAAAAACAACCGAAAACAAAATATTGCTGTCTTCGTATAAATCGCTCTGTGAAGTGCTCATGGAAAATATGGTAAGAGCTATATGAAAAGCAAGACCGGCGCCAACAAAAAAAGCTATATACGGCTGATACTGTTCTTTTGATATTACAAATATCAGCATAAAAACCAGAGTATAAAGCGGTATAAAATAAGGCGCAAGAGAAATTATAAAATTCGACTTGTTTATCATTACCCTTCCGCCCCTGTCTGAGACTTCAAGTTTTTTCGTTTTGCCCCCAAATGCAAACGCAAAAAGCGCATGCGTCAATTCATGAGCCATAACATGAATAAATACCGGCTTGTATAAAAGCATATGAACAAAAAGATATGCCGCAAAACCCGCAAAAAAAGCCATTTCAACGGGTGATTTTACCGAAATATGATTAAACAGAGACACTGTTGCCCAGCTTAACGGAACCGCCAAAAACAAAAGCACGGCAGCCGCCGATATAAAAATTATGTGTTTTATCATCCCGGGTTATTAATTAACCTTTAATGCTTTCATTTACTTCCTGAAGCCTTTTTGCGGCCGTAACGTGCGAAGGATCCGCTTTTAGAATTTTTTCAAGAATTTCTTTTGCTTCCTTAAGTTTCATGTTTGTTATTAATTCAACCGCCTGTTTGTACATTCTGTCCGTTTCCGCGTCTATCATGGGTTTTATGTCCCTTATATATTTCAGCGCAAATTCATTTGCCGGATCTATTCTTAATATGCTGTTTGCGTATTCAACCGCGGCAAATATATTTCTTGACCTGTAAGCTTCATCAGTTTTCACCATCAAAGATTCAAGTCTGGACTTAAGCGCCGCTTTTACTTTTTCCATGTAATCTTTAAGCTTTTTGTCAAGCGGTCTCTTTTCGGCCGCCTTTTTTATCTCTTTTATCGCCTCAAAATAATTTTCTTTTATAACCAAATCTATGCTTCTTCTGAAAGCTTCATTTGCAAGCTCCGCTTCAACATCATTGCCGAATGATTCCGCCATTAATTTTGCCCTTGCTTCTTCAAAGCCGTTTTTTGCTTCAACAACCGAAGGCTTAATGTCAACTATATGCTTATAAAGCATCATAGCTTCAATAAAAGAGCCTGAAGCGGCAGCCGCAGCCGCCGCGGCCAAAGAAGACTCAATTTCCTTTTTTTCCCTCAATTCAGCCGCTTTTTGCTGAGCGCTGCTTATATAGCCCTTTGCCTGTACGTTATTCGGGTCCACTTTAAGAACCTCGGACCATTTTGCAATTGCTTCATCTATCCTTCCTGTTTTATATATCTCAAGCCCTTCATTAATCATTCCCGGAATCATGGAAGCAAGCTTTAAATTCTCTTGAGCGCTTTTAATATAATTAAGAAGCTGCTGGTTTGAAGGGTCCATCTGCAGGCCTTCCTGCCACTTCACTATTGCGCCCTGAATGTTTCCCTTTTTATATATATTCAGCCCTTCCATAAGAATATTTTTTATTGTCTGGGCAAAGGCCTCGGAATTAAGGTTTTTCTTGGCAATATTAATGCCTTCCTGGGCTTCTTTTACATCGGGATATTTAGCCAGAAGTTTTTCATATAATTCATGCGCTTCCTGAAATTTATTCTGGGAAAGCAGCGCTTTGCCTTTTTGCAATTCCGCCTTCAATTCCTTCTGCGTCTGTTCCTTCATCATGGTGTCAAGAATCGACTGCGCCGATGCCCTGCTTGATGTTATACCCTTCATAGCAAGCTCTATTTCCTGAGGGCTTGTGGCATTTCGTTTTGCGTCTTCGATTGTGATAAGCCCCTGCTTATAAAGTTTGATAAGCGACTGGTCAAATGTCTGCATTCCGTCTTTTTCGCCGTCTTTAATCAAATCCCTGATTGCGCCAAGCTTTCCTTCTTCTATATATCCCTTAACGGTTGATGTGGCAATCATTATTTCCGCGGCAGGCACCCTTCCGCCGGATATTTTCTCAACAAGCCTCAGAGAAATAACAGCCCTTAATGCCCCCGCAAGCTGTATCCTTACCTGGTTCTGCTGCTCTTTCGGAAAAAAGTCAAGTATCCTGTTTATTGTCTGCACCGTATCCATTGTATGAAGAGTTGAAAATACCATATGACCTGTTTCTGCGGCGGATATTGCCGTCCCGACAGTTATTGCATCGCGCATTTCTCCGATTAATATTACATCAGGGTCCTGCCTTAAAACATATTTAAGCGCGGAACCAAAAGAATCGGTGTCAAGACCCACTTCCCTTTGCGTTATACTGCATTTTTTATCCGTATGGACAAACTCTATGGGGTCTTCAATAGTCACTATATGATGATAATAAGTTTCATTGATGGCGTTTATCATGGCCGCAAGCGTGGTTGACTTGCCGCTTCCGGTTGTTCCCGTAACAAGCACAAGCCCTCTTGGATAAAGGGCAATTTCTTTAAGCACCGACGGCATATTGATTTCTTCAAGTGAAGGAATTTTAACCGGTATCGCCCTTAAAACCGCCTCAAGTTTTCCCATCTGCCTGAAAGCATTTGCCCTGAATCTGGCAACACCTTCAAGATTGTAAGCAAGATCCATTTCATTTGTTTCTTCAAACTTTTTTCTGGTTTTTTCATCGGTAAGACTGTAAATTATGTCCTTCATATCCGAATTGCTTAATATATCCATTTCAAGAGGCGTTAATTTCCCGTCTATACGCATTATAGGCGGTCTTCCTTCTTTAAGATGAAGGTCCGATGCCTTTTTTTGTATCATTAAATGAAGCAGTTCTCGCAGATTCATTTTGCCCCCGTTAATATGCCGTTTTATATTCAGAAGGCCATTGTAAGCCCAAATCGGTGCGTATTGTCAATCAGCGAACGCATATTATACTTATACGCGTATTCAATCGAGAATGTGTCCATTGATATTGAAGCCCCTGCGGTTAATACATAACTTTCATTGTCAGGAACGAATTCAAAACCGGCCCGTAACTTTACCGAATTAATCTGGCCCATTTTATCAAGCATAACGGTATACTCGCCACCGCCGCAATATCTTTCAACCGCCGGAGTACCAGCGCCTGTTTTTAACATTTTTATCTCGCCGGACACAATAAAATCATTTGTAATTCCGTAGTAGGCGCCGGCCCTGACCGTATAAGGAAGCGATTCAGACGAAGCGCCCTCCCAAGCGAGAGAACTTGCCAAATCCTTAACTGCCAGAGCAACGTTCATATTCTCCTTAAACGCAACGGTAAGCGACGCGTCAACAGAATAGCCTGAAGCCGCAACAGAACTTCCCGCAAACAAAATGTCTGATTTTACATTAAGATATTTAATGCCCGCGCCGACAGAAACCTTGGGATATTTATATTTTGAAAGGCCTATATATTTTTCTATCTGCATGCCCCAGGATGCAAGCACCGCAAGTTCCGTCCAGTTGTATTCAGGATCGCCTTCAAAATCAGCGCCGATTACCGCCGATAAATAGTCCAGGCCGAATCCGACAGCGCCAAACCCCTGTGTGTCGCCCTGTGCGTATGTTACATTAAACCTTGAGATATTGCCTGTTCCAAGCGCAAGCAAAGACGGCGCATATGTTATGCTTGCGCTTTTTTTCCTGTCCAAGAACGCCATTGCGGAAGAATTCCACCATGCGGCGTTTGCGTCATCCGCAACCGCCGTAAAAGCGCCGCCCATGGAAGCGGGTTTCACCGCGGTTGAATCATCACTGAAGCTTCCGCCCAGGAAATCAGATCCTGTCGCAAAAACGGCGGCAGCGGTTAAAAGAATTACAAAAGCGCAAAACAAAATTTTACGCATCGTATATCCCCTTTGCTATTTTATTATGGCGATAAGCCTTGATTCCGTCTTCTTAGCGCCGTTGTCGTATTCTGTTTCAATCTTTACATTATAAAGCCCGTTAGGCAGGCAGTTTCCCTTGCCGTTCTTGCCGTCAAATGAATAATAATACTTTGTAAGCCCGCTTACAGGGTCGGAATCATATCCTGTAAAAAGTGATGTTTCAGAGGCTTTTGAATAATCGTTCAATTTTACAAGCGTGCCCGTAATTGAATAAACGTAAGCCCTAATGTTTTTTATTCCTGTAAGGCTTGAATGTGTGTATATCTTCGCCGGCCCCTTGTTTGGATTAAACGCCTTTGTGCTTGTAAATTTAACCTGTGACACCGGGACTGTCGGCCTTATATAGAAAATACCGTAAGTGTTGTTTAACGGAACACCCGTGACAGGGGAATATTCAAAATATGTGTCGCTTCCGGAAACATAAGGTCCTGCAACCGAAGCCTGTGACAGCTGGTTCCACTGTATTCCGTCGTGATACCAGAATGTCAGGTCAGATGTGCGTATGCCGCCCGCAGAAAGAGCCGCCACCTGAGAAGAAGTCAGGTGGAATCGTAAAATTGCCGTAACCATTGCCGGATTAAAAGTAACCGGAAGCACTCTTGGAAGCGCAAGAGCAAACCTGAACTGGTTTCCCGCCGCATCATATCCCGAAGGGTTTGCCGGCCCGCTTACCACAGAAACACTGAAAGCCGAAGGATTTACGGTTAAGCCCGAATTGTCAACAATTCCGGAATTATTAACATCCATTATTGACAATATCATATATGTGTTTGCGGTTGGCGCGCTTATTGCCCCCGAAGTGTCTATATAGGTTGTCCCGGCCGTTGATATATAGAACCTGTAAGAATAAGCGCCGGTATAGCCGTTTGCCGAAGTCGCGGAAATCCTTATTGTATAATTCCCGTCCGACATGTTTCCTGACGGAGTAAACGTAAGAATGTTGCTTCCCTGGGTATGGCTTAATGTTCCCGGGATTATGGAGCCCGAAGAATTCTCCACCGTCATTGTTGTTGCATTCCAGTCAACAGCCGCACTTCCTCCGGAAATTATTACGGCTTCTATCCTTGAAACCCTGAAAGTTACCTGGGTTGAGGTTGATGCCGAAAGCGAAACAGGCGGATTGGTTGTGCTTGGATAAACTGACACACCTGTTACAACAGGTATGGACTGATCGGCAATCGTGAAAGAATACGAACTTTCAACGCCCTGATTGTTATTGGCATCAACAGGTATAATTTTTATTGTATAGCTGCCGCCTGTCACAAGAGGCGAGCTTGGTATGTAATAAACTTCCCAATTCTTCGTACCGGGTGTTCCGCCGTTCCAGGACACGGTTCCGGGCACTTTGGTTCCGTAAGGGTCATACAAGGCAAGTATGGACTTGTTGGTTGTGCCCGCTCCAACACCGTCATCAGTCAAAGATATTTTTACATAGTTTGTCGGACCTATTACGGAAGGCTGAACAATGCTTTTATCCGAAGGATATTCCGAATTAACAATCACCCTTGGAGGAGTACCGTCGGGAAGAGGTACGGCAGGCGGAGGTTCCACAATAAAACTTGAAGTTGAAGCCCTCCCAAAAGCATCAAGCGAATTAAGCCCAAAACCCCTTAAGTCCGCAACAATTCCGGCGTCTTCATCAACAAAAAAGCTTGGCACAGCGTGATAAGGGATATATTTATACGTCCCCTGGTTGCAAGTGTCGGTGCCGGATCCAAGTTCTGTTGCATAAGATACAACGGATTTGCCGACCAAAACCCCTTTTGCCATCGCTATATAAATACCTTGGGTGAGCTGGCTTGAAACAAAAAGGAAACTCGGATTTCCCGTATAAACACCGCCTCCCATATACGAAAGAACATTTCCAAAAGCCAGATTCCAGTCATTTAACTCTTTATCATCGCCCGAGGAATAAACCGTAAGAGAATTCGTCCCGCAGGCAGGCTGCGGCAGCGGGTTATAAGTATAATCTATCACTTGATATCCAATCGGATTGGAAGTGCTGAGATGATAATAATAATCTTCGTCTCCGTTGCTTGTGTCTCTGTCAAAGGTTTTTATCAAAGTTCCGTTCGAACTGTAAATTTTCACTTCGGTATAAACATACGGATAAAGTTTATAGCTTCCCGCGCCGTATATCGCCTGGTCAAAGCCAAGATTTGCAAGAGCGGAAGCTGTTGCATTTCTTAAAGTATGCCTTACGCTTAAAGCAACCACAACCTGCTCTTCATTTGTATTGGCGTATTTGGTGTCTATGGTTATTATTTCAGTTTCAAGAGACACTTTGGTAACCTTAAGAATTCCCGTATATGCGGCGCCGGTATTGCCCGCTTTGTCGGTAAGTTCAAAACTGTAGGTAAAATTACCGTCGGACTGAACTGCGCCGGTATTGCTTCTGCCGTCCCACGAAATGGGAGGGTTCATGCCTGTTACGCCTTCAATTGAATAAGTTTGTATTGTTACGGTATTATAATAAATGGAAAATGTTCCCGTGCAGTCTTCGGAAAGGTAATAAGATACCTGAAGAAGTTCCTTGTCCGGATTGTACGGGTTTGGAGATACATTCGCAAGGTCAAGCCTCGGCCTTCTTCCGTCAATCGAAACAGTTCTGGGGGCATTAAAAGGAGAATTTGTTGCGGAAGCAAAATTCTTTGTGAATCTCCCCACAACAAACGCATTGTTTATTTCAAAATTATATGTTTCCCTCACAACAAAAATTGCGTTATATATGCCGTCGTTTGCAAAAAGGTCGTTGTTTGCGGCCATATTTCCGTTGTCAAAAAGCTGTATGCCCGTTATTGCGCTTCCAATGCTTACCGTTGCCGTTCCTCCTGTTGCCATTGTTCCGGCCGATGCGGAGAAACTTGCATACTGAAGCGACATATAATCATTTATTGCGTTTCCCGAAATCATATTGGAGCTGTTAAGAACAAGTGTGTTCTGCGAATTAAAAAGAGTATATGACGTAACCCGCCAGACATGGCTGCCGTCATATACATAATACGGAGAACCGACTGTCGGCGGAGTTGCGGGAAGAGAACTTCCTCCCACATAAATATTACCCGTCGGGCCTGCCGTTATTGTTACGGCCGAAAGAGAAGAGAAAGTCTGTGTCGCGTCAATCACAGTCATGGTAAAATAGAGAGTATCCCCTATCTTTGACACTGTTGCGGCGGGTGTCGCACGATAGTCAAGCGCGGCTATAACATAAGCTGCCTGAAGATATTTTGAAGAAATTAAAAAGGCGGAAACAATAATAAAAAGGCGGAATATTCCCTTGAATTTTGAGGTATTTTGCAAAGTATCCTCCTCAACCTGTTTTTGCTTTCTATAAGGATAATAATAACAGTAATAATGACCCTTGTCAACAAAACAGGAGTATTTGGGATTTATTCAGGTTTTTATTAAAGGAAGGCCGAAAACATCAAAAAAAATAAGCCGCGGCATAAAAGCCGCGGCTTTGCTTTTTATCAGAAATAGTACCTTATTATAACAGGCGATATTGTAAAATCTTTAATGAAACCAACGGAAATATCAGTTTCATCGGTTGATATTGTTGTGTTGCCGATTTTTGTTTTTGTATTTGTCCTGGCCGCGCCAACAGCAAAAAATACTCCGGAACCTATGCTTAAATTCTTGTTTATTCCCGCAAGTATTGTTTCAAATTCAAGCCCTGCCTTTGCCATAACGCTTATCATTGAATGCTCAACATTGTCGTTTTTGTCCGCCCCAAAGCCAAGACCTATTCCTGCAACAAGATTGCCGTTAATGCCGTCAGACGAGAACATCGGAAAAACCGCAGCTCCGCTTAACTTAAATTCCGTCCAGTCATTTACATAAGAAAGGCCTGTACTTGCATCAAAACCTATTGCATCACCCGCCCAGAACCTGACTGAAGCTTCCCTGTTTAAAACATCAAAACCCGCCGAAATTTTTTCCTTTGGTGTGTTCCCGGCAAATAACGGCGTAACAAATGCAATTGCAAGAACAATGACACTTAACCTTTTCATTCCAATCCCTCCTGTTTTTTTACAAAGTCAAATAAAAGCCTTGCCCCCATACCCGAACCCGTTTCCGGTATGTAGGATTTATGCGTTATGCCGTACGCCGTTCCCGCAATGTCAACATGCACCCAGGGCGTATCTTTGGCAAATTCCTTCAAAAACATTCCTGCCGTTATTGTTCCGGCTTTGGGCACGCTGCCTGTATTTCTGATGTCCGCATACTTGCCCTTTATCCATTCAAAATACTGTTCGTGCAAAGGAAGCTCCCATACAAGCTCCCCTGTTTCATCGCCTGATTTTTTCATATTCTCTATAAGACGCCTGTCATTTCCCATAACACCCGATGTTATCCCGCCAAAAGTTACGGAGCATGCTCCGGTAAGCGTTGCAATGTCGGCTATATATTCCGGCGATTTTCGCCTTGCATATTCCATGGCGTCACAAAGTATCAGCCTGCCCTCGGCATCGGTTGATATAACTTCAACCGTTATTCCCGCCATGGTTTTTATTATGTCGCCGGGTTTATATGCATTGCCGTCGGGCATATTGTCCGTAAGAGGAAGATACGCATTAAGGTTTATTTTTAGCCCAAGCTGCGCAACGGTTCTTATCATTGCAAATACGGCCGCGGCCCCGCTCATATCAAATTTCATTTCTTCAATTCCGCCAAGAGGGGTTGACTGAGGTTTTATTGAAATTCCGCCCGAATCAAAAGTTATTCCTTTGCCTATTATCGCGGCATGCCTGTTTCCTTTCTTTCCCCTGTATTCAATTTCAACAAAACGGGGTTTAACGGCGCTTCCTTTTGACACGGAATAAAAAGCGTTCATCCCCTGTTTTTTTATCCACTTCTCGTCCCTCACCGTCACCTTGATGTTGGCAATTCCCTTCATTTTATCCCGCACAAATTCCGCAACATATTCCGGAGTCGCAACATTGGAAGGCGTATTCGCAAGGTCACGCGCCAGAAAAACATTTTTGCAAAGCACGGCCGCGTCTCTTATTTCAGCGGCCCGGCCTCTGTCTGAACAATCAAAAAATATTTCAACGCCTGAATTTTCCTTTTTTGTCTTAAATTGTTCAAATGTATATGCGGCAAGAAAAGCACCTTCGGCGCAGGCGCCCGCATGAATCGAAGGGCAAATAAGTATTCCTTTTTCATTAATTGCCTTTGATTCCTTTACAAAGCGCCCGCATATTTCCCTTGCCCTTTCCTTATTAAAATCTTTTTTATCTCCCGCCCCCACAAACAGCGCCTTGACACCGGCCATTATATGAAAAGCTTTTTTCCCGGTCTCCGAATAAATCATTTTATTTTTAAACAGTTTCAAAGCTTCCGAATAATTTTTGCCGCAGTCGTTTTTATCCGGTCCGTCTGAAAAAACCTTCACGCACAGCAAAGCATCCAATGAATCCTGTTTTTTTGAAATTATTCCGTATTTCATCTTGCCTCCCCGGAAAATTGTTCAAGAAACTCTCTTATATTTTCATCAATAAATTTATCCGCCCTTTGTATGTCTTTTGAAATAATTGTGGGGTCTTTTCCCGGCTCAAATGTTCTTGCATACATGGCTATATTCTCAACATAAAGTGTTCCGTAGTCCTCAACAGCATTCTCTATTTTTATTTCAAAAGAACACGGGTCATTCGGCATTGCAGGAAAAAAAATTCTTGTGCCTATTACATGAAGAGGCCTTTTAAAAGGAAAAAGATTTTCCTCCTTAAAAGAAAAAACCTTTTTTATAAGATAATCCCTTCCGTCCGGATAATTTTCAAACTTCAGCGTCTTTCTTATTGCAATAAGATTTGTAAGAAAAAGCTGTATGCCTGCTGCCTGAATAAACTTTTCGTAAAACTCGGAGATTTTTGCGTCAAAATGCTGAAGAGAATTTCTGCAGAAATCATAGCTTAAAACCACCCTGTCTTTCATAATTCTGTATCGTGTAAAATTGTTCTTTTCCTCCGGACCCGACAAAAGAAAAGTTCCGTCAGGCAGCTGCGAAAATGTCTTTAAACCGTGAGATTCCGCAAGAAGGTCAAAAACCATGCCCGCTTTTTTCCTGTCCGTTTCAGCAGGCAGAAAAACAGCTTCATTTGTAATCCCTGCAAGTTTGAATTCCATTGTTTCCTCCGTTTAAACTTATATCAATTTAACAAAAACATTCTTTATTTTAAAGGTTAAACTTCATTTAATTAAAGATTATAAAAAACCGAAAATATGAAAAGAAAAAAGAAGGAGAGTGTAATGGTTTCTTTTTCTTTGGTTGCAATTACGCACATTATCGCGATTTTTTTATACATTAACCTTGCCGCAATAATTTATGCCTCAGACCGCAAGGCCCCAATAAACAGATTTGCTTCTTTGTTAACGCTTTGTTTTGGCTTCTGGACTTTAAACGAAATGCTTCTTACAAACACTTCTCTGCAGAGAGAAACCGCTTATGTAATAGAAAGGCTTAATTCAATAGGCTGGATTCTTGCTCCTTTATTGCTGTCAATACTGCTTCTTCACATGGCCGAAGAAAAACAAATACTGAAATCCGCATGGTTTCGCATAAGCGCGGTTGTTATTCCTTCAATTATGCTTTATTTTTCATTCACAGATAAATTAATGGATATGCCGCGGCTGACAAAATTATGCTGGTACAGCGAATGGAAAGAAGGCCCTTGGTTTTATTCTTATATATTGTATATGCTTTCTTTCACATTTTTTTCCATGTTCAGACTTATAAAGTTCAGTTTCAGCGCTTCGGCTTCTTTAAAAAGAAAACAAGCAAGGGCCATGGTTTTAATAACTTTCTTAACCGTTGCCGCAGGCACCATAATGCAGATAATACTGCCTAACATTTACCGCGGAGTCGACAATCACTTTCTGATGAGTTTTACAAATTCATATCTTATAATATGGGCCGTCGGCGCTCTTTACACCGTGTTAAAATACAGATTCTTGAGAATAACTCCAACCGATGCGGCCGATGACATTGTATCCAACATGACCGACACGCTTCTTTTGCTTGATTCCGACTTAAATGTGGTTTTTGCAAACGAAACAGCCCTTCAAAATTTAAAATATACCAAAGAAACAATAATTGGAAAATCTTTCTCCGACCTTATTTCCCCGAAAGATTTCATAAATTTTGTTTCTGCGCCTTCCGGAGTCCGCAACATGGATCTTCATATTACGGATTCTTCGGGCAAAGAGAAAATAATGAACTTTTCGGTGTCAGTGCTGCAGAGGCAAAAAAAACCCAAAGGCTTTGTTCTTGTCGCACGTGATATAAGAGAACGCATAGAATACGAAGAGCGCATCAAAGAAGAACGCGACATGGCCAAAGCTTATCTTGAAACAGCCAATATTATGTTTGTGGCGCTTGACAACTTAGGCACTGTAACTCTTGTAAATAAAAAAGCGCTTAATGTCTTGGAGCTGAAAGACGAATCGGAAATAATTGGCAAAAACTGGTTTGAAAATTTTATTCCCAAAAACATAAACGAAAGAATGAATATTACATTCAAAGAAATTATCAAAGGCGATTTTAAAGAAACGGTCTGCAACGAAGTTTTAACAAAAAACGGCACAAAAAAAAATGATACGCTGGAACAGTTCTCTTATCAAAGACAAAAACGGAAATGTAACGGGAGTATTAAGCGCAGGCCAGGACATGACCGAAGAGATACTTCAGCAGGAAAAAATTCAAAAACTGTCAGCCGCCGTAAACCAAAGCCCAAGCTCAATCGTAATAACGGACATCAACGGCAATATAACTTATGTCAATCCAAAATTTACACAGGTCACCGGATATTCTTTCGAAGAAGCAATAGGAAAAAATCCCAGGATATTAAAATCAGGCGAGCTGCCAGCTGAAACCTATAAAGAAATGTGGGAAACAATATCATCAGGCAACGAATGGCACGGCGAATTTCACAATAAAAGAAAGGATGGAACTTTATTTTGGGAATCCGCATCAATTTCGGCTATAAGAAACACCGAAGGAACAATAATAGCTTATATGGCAATAAAGGAAGACATAACGGAACAGAAAAAAGTCCAGAAAGAATTAAGACAAAGCTACGAAAAACTTAAAGAACTTGATATTTTAAAGGCAAATTTTATGTCCATGGTTTCTCACGAGCTTCGCACGCCGATAACCGCCATAAAAGGTTTTCTTGCCCTTATTCTTGGCGGAGCCGCGGGTCCCGTAAACGCGCGCCAAAAAGAATTTCTTGACATAATGAAAAACAACTCCGAAAGGCTTTTGAATCTTATCAATGACCTTCTTGATGTCACCAAAATGGAAGCCGGCTCTTTTACAATAACAAAAGAGGAATCCGATTTAATAAACACCATTTTTTCCGTTATCAAGGACACTTCCTCTCTTGCCTCAAAAAAGAATATAAAAATATACTGCGAATCCCCACAAAAACACATAATATTCTCTTTTGATGAATACAGAATTTCCCAGACTCTTATCAACTTGATAAATAATGCCATAAAATTCTCGCCCGAAAATTCAAAAATCAAAATAACCGCGGATTATGCCGACTTCAACCCCGAATTGGTTCCGTCTTATGTAAACCACGGAATAAAACCCGGCGCCAGGGTGGTAAAGCTGAAGGTTTCGGATAACGGCGTGGGGCTTACCCCCGAAAATGCCCAAAAAATTTTCAGCAGATTTTATCAGGTTGAAAACATCAACACCCGCAAACAGCAGGACACGGGGCTGGGGCTCAGCATAGTAAAAAGCATAACCGAACTGCACGGAGGCTGTGTCTGGGCCGAATCCAAAGGGCCCGGATTCGGTTCTTCATTTATCATGATCCTTCCCGTTTAAACGCAACCTTTTTTAATTTTCCGCGTTATAATATAAACAAAACAAATTCAACGCGGAGGCCTTAAATGAAAAAACTTTTTTATTTCTTGTCTTTATTTTTACTCTGCTCTTTCGCGATTGCTTTTTCTGCGGAATTGGTAAAAAACGGAACTTTTGAATCTCTTGATTTCTGGACCGTTCCTTCATATGTAAACGCCTCCCTTGTTGACGGAGCTGACGGAAAATGCCTTTACCTTTCCAACAAAACTTTTGAATTTAAAGAAGTGACACAGGATATCGACATAAGCAGACTCAAGAAAAAACAGCTTACCGTTAAAGCCCTGGTAAAAACCAACAATGTGATAAAAGGCGTTCAGGAATGGGAAATGGCGCGGCTGATGGTTATGTTTTATGACGCCTCAGGAAAGCAGCTTGGCGGCTGGCCTGAGCTTGGCAGATGGCAGGGCACCTCGGACTGGTCAGAAAAAATAAACATAATCCCTGTTCCCGCGGGCGCCGTTAAGCTTCAGTTGCAGGCACAGCTTACAAACTGCAAAGGCGAAATGTGGATTGACAACATTTCCGTGGTTGAAGGCGACAATTTAAAAATAAGCCGCGAAGAAGACGATATGCTTATGAACGGCAACATGCAATACGGCGCTTCAATGCCCTTCTACTGGGGCGGCTGGGTGAATGAATCAGGAAGCTTTGTTTCCCCCGGTTTCAGCGGAAGAGCAAACTGCTACAGGATAGTTAACAACAAAAAACAATACTCAATGATAAAGCAGTCCGTCCAGGTTGACCCAAAAACCATGTTTGTTCTTGTTGTGTCCGCCGATGTTAAATATGAAAATGTTGAAGCGGGCAAAAACCCTTGGGAGAAAGCCCGGGTTTCGGTTGAATTCCACGACAAGAACGGCAACCGTATCGGCGGCTGGCCCGCCGTTGTGGGGGAAGGCACCGGAACGTCCAACGGCTGGGTGCATTGGGAAAACAGCTATCTCATACCCGAAGGAACCGACAAAATGGAAGTGTCCGCAGGCTTCCTTGAAGCTTCCGGAACAATGTATATCGGAAAAATCAAAGTACAGGCGCGTGACAGGCAGGGAAATATTTTTAAGCCCGCGGAATTTTCAGGGGAAAACCGCACAGACTGGAAAGAATTTAATTTTACGCAGGATAATTACGTCAGAAAATCAGTTCTTGACATGAGCGATTCTCTTGACAAGCCCGCAGGCAGGCACGGTTTTATAACAAAAACTTCTTCGGGAACTCTTGAATTCGAAGACAAAACGCCGGTTAAATTTTTCGGCACAAACGTTGTAAATCCGGATATGTTCCGCAGCAAGGAAGAAACGGATCTTTACGTAAAGCGGCTTGCCAAATACGGTGTAAACATGGTAAGGCTGCATCATATGGACGCCCCATGGACAGGCAAAAGCATAATAGACCTTAAAAAAAATGACAGCCGCTCTTTGGACCCTTTATACCTGGACATGATGGATTATCTTGTTTATAAACTTAAAGAAGCCGGCATATATATTTTTATGGATTTTGTGGTTCACAGGCAGCTAAAACCGGGCGACGGCAAACCTGAATATTCAAAATATCCTCTGGGGCTAAAGGAAGTGATATTCTTCGAACCGGAACTGAAACAATTAAGCAAAGATTTTATCAAAGCTCTAATCACACACAAAAACCCGTATACGGGTCTTGCTTACAGCGAAGAACCGGCCATAGTATTTTCGGAAATCGTAAATGAAAGCACTCTTTTCTACATAGACCGCAACAAACAGGTACCTGAAAATTCAATGAAACTTCTTGACAGACTTTTTAACGAATGGCTTATAAGAAAATACGGGTCAACGGAAAAGTTAAAAGAGGCCTGGTCAAAATTCGGGGATTCAGACATTACAGAAGACGAAAAACTTGAAAACAAAACAGTAAAGCGCTGTGTATTTAACGTAAACTGGGAAGACCAGCACACCATGTTTTCTTCGGATTCAACCGGCAGGGCCGCCGATACAAAACGTTTTTACGCGGATACCGAAGCAGCCTTTTACGACGAAATGATTTCATTCGTCAGGTCCCTTGGATATAAAGCGCTGCTTACAGGAAGCAACCACTGGGAGCTTTGGGACGCGGAGCTTTATGTAAATTCAAGATATGATTTCATAGACCGCCACAGCTACTGGGACCACCCCTCAGGCGGCTGGACTTTGGCGGAAAACATTTCATTTAAAAACAGCCCCATATTAAAATCACGCCAAAACAGCATTACAGAACTTGCTCACGCCAGGGTTTTCGGCCTTCCCTTCAGCGTTTCAGAGTGGAACTGGCTTTTGCCAAACCGTTACAGAAGCGGCGCGCCCGTTATAATGGCCGCCTATGGAGCCCTGCAGGGCTGGGACTGCATGCTTCAGTTTAATTTTGCGGAATATGAATGGAAAAATCAGCTGGAACATTTCGCCGACTACTCAAAAAGTCCGGAAGTTCTGGCGCTTTGGGCGCCTGCCGTAAAAATATTCCGCGACGGATATATAAAACCGTCCGATATCACAATAGTTTCAAACATGGGAGAAAAAGAGATATTCGAAGACAAGTCTTCCTCCTGGTATCTGGCCGGAGGCAGGTACGAAGCAGCCCAATATGCAAAAATCGGAAAAAGTTTTTCATCCAAAAAACAGGAAAATTCTTCCATGCCGGCTTCAAAAGGAACCGAAACTGTTTCTTCAACCAAAGAGCTTTCCTGGGATTTTGAAAACGGCCTTGTAAAAATAATGGCGGATAAAATCCAGGGGGCATCGGGTTTCATTAAAGGAAAAAAACTGAAATTCCCGAACATTTCAGCCGAAGGCGGCACGGAATATTTTACCTTCCTTTTATATTCTCTTGACGGCAAAAAAATAAATTCGGCTTCTTCGCTTATCTTCAACGCTTCGGGAATAACAGAAAACTCCGATATGAAATACGGGCCTGCAGGCACTTCCCTTATTTACGGAGGCAACGAACCTATAATAATAGAACCTGTAAAAGGCACATTCACGATAACCCCCGGAAACTTTAAGAAAGCAAAGGTTACAGCCCTTGATGAAAACGGCTATGAAAAAGAAGATTTTAAAGGAGCATCAACAGAAAAAGGCAAAATCATAATAACCTTAAAAGGAAACGAAGGCGTGTTTAATTACCATATTAAACTGGAAAGATAAAGCAGATATTTTTTCAGTTTTATCATAATGCTTTTACTTATACAGCCCAAACGCTGTTTCTATTGCGGCTTCTTTGGAAACAAAAGGATTTATATTCTCTTCCTTTTGAATCCTTATGAATGCGTCAATAACGGCGTCCATTTCGTCTTCTTTGATGCCAAAAGCCGAAAAAGAATCAGGGCATCCCATTACTGCCAGAAGCTCCCGTATATCATCAGCGGTTTCCGTGTGCCCTGCCGCCGTTTCCTGGAACAGCAGTCCCAGCCCCACATGTTCTCCATGCAAGAATTCTCTTGCCGCAGGTATTATGGTAAGAGCATGGGCAAGAGCGTGCGCCGACGAAACAGCGGCCGTCTGAGCGCCGACACATGACACAAGTCCGGAAAGCAGTATGTTAAGTTCCGCGGTCTCCTCCCTGGCGCCGCTGTCAAAATTATTCCATTTATTTCTTATTATCTCAGATATCCTGAAAAAACTGTCCTGAGCAATTTTCTCGGCGGCCGCATCAAAGGCGTCCGCTTTTTCGCCCTCGGCCTTTGCCCTTTTTATTTCAAGAAATTTTGCAAGCGCATCAATCATTCCGGCCGCATAAAATCCCTGTGGCAGTTCATGGAAAATTTTATAATCAAACAGTAAAACATCCGGACACAAAGAGTCCGCTGTTGTCATATAAGATCCGTCTTTATTATAAATAACCGAAACCGGAGTAAATGCGGCGCATGTGGCGGCGGAAGACGGAATTAAAACAAGCTTTATATTCCCGATATTTTTTTTTGCCATTTTGCATATATCCATAACTTTCCCGCCCCCAAGTCCTATCAAAGTGTCCGCCCCGTTCGCGGCGCAAAAAGATGTAAGTTTGTATATTTCGGCCGGATTTATCGAACCCGGGAACTTTAAATATTTTAATTCACCCGGAACCTCAATCATGGAACCGTATTCTTTCATGCAGTAATTTCCGGAAACCAGCACCGCGCATTCGGATCCTTTTGTTTCATTAAAGCAGTAATTAACTGCGCCGTATGCCCTGCATATCCTGGAAGGAAAAAGAAAAAGCCCCGCGTCGTTTGCCGCGGGGCTATTTTTAAAATAATTGTGTTTCAAACCCAAGCCTTTTCAGTTTTTTGGTTTTTGTTCAACATCTTTCATGGAAAGGCCTATTTTACCGGTCTTTCTGTCTATTTCACGCACCATAACCATTACCTTCATTCCTTCGCTTAATACATCCTCAACTTTATTAATGCGCTCTTTGCTTATATTGCTTATATGCACAAGTCCGTCAACACCCGGTAAAATTTCAACAAAAGCTCCAAAAGGCATAAGTTTTACAACAGTGCCCTCATATATTTCGCCTTCTTCAGGCTCGGCGGTTAATTCCTTAATCCGTCTTTTTACTTCTTTCATAACGGTGTCATCAAGCGCAAAAACCCTCACGGACCCGTCTTGTTCTATGTCTATCTTGGCGCCTGTATCCTCGACTATCTTTTTTATATTTTTTCCGCCCGGACCTATAAGATCCTTAATGCGCTCCTTGTTTATCTGTATAACCTGCATTTTCGGCGCAAACGGAGACATTTCGGATTTTGGCGCCGAAATAACCTTGTTCATTTTTTCGTTTAATATAAAAAGTCTTGCTTTTTTCGCCTGTTCAAGCGCGCGTGTCAAAAGTTCAATTGTGACGCGTTTTATTTTAATGTCCATCTGTATTGCCGTAATTCCGTCTTCGGTTCCTGCCACTTTAAAATCCATATCGCCAAAGTGGTCTTCGGCTCCCTGTATATCGGTGAGTATAAAATACTCATTTCCCTGTTCAATCAATCCCATTGCAATACCCGCAACAGGTTTTTTTATCGGAACTCCGGCGGACATCAAAGCAAGCGATCCGCCGCATACTGTTGCCATAGAAGAACTTCCGTTACTTTCAAGAATATCGGATACAACCTGAACGGTATAAGGAAATTCCTCGCGGGAGGGCATTACCGCCTTTAAAGCGCGTTCCGCCAGATTTCCATGGCCGACTTCACGCCTTCCAACTCCGCGCAAGCCGCGCACCTCGCCAACC
>CAYQIS010000024.1:0-25455 GCA_964417645.1 uncultured Spirochaetia bacterium | reverse complement strand
CGATTAATTTTGATATTTCAAAGACGCTAATAACCGATAATTTTTATACGGCAATCGGCGCTGAATACTGGCTTTTTAGAATGCTGGCGTTGAGGCTTGGAATTAAATACGATAATGCAATTGAGGCGGGAAATTTTGATTTTTCCGATATTACATCTTTTACTCTTCTTACGGGAGGAATAGGAATAAATATTGGAGGATTTGGCGTTTTTGATTATGCTTTTACTCCCATGGGGTATGTGGGCGCGGTGCACAGAATTACTTTTAAGATAAAATTTGGCGAATCGGCATACGAACAATATCTTTCGGAAATGAATGCACAATTTGTTCCAAAGGCAATGGAAATTCCAAAAGTTAATATAGAACAGGGTAGGATAAAATCGGTTTCGTTTAAACCAAATGTACCGGAAGAAAAAGTAAAGGAGTGGACGCTTTCAATTAAAACAAGCGACGGAAGAATAATAAAAACATTTAACGGTGTTGGTGAAGTTCCAAAAACATTAACATGGGACGGCACAAATTCAATCGGCGAAATTGCAAAAGCTGACGCAAATTACGTTTTTGATTTTAAGGCGAAAAATTTTGAGGGGCAGATAATAAAAACCGTGGGACAGATTATTCAGCCGAAAGAATACGAGTTTTATGTGCCTGAAGACAAGCCTTTTGTTCCTTTAAGAGGCGAGGAAATGCTTGTTGCACCGGTAACGCTTCTGGTTTCCTCTGACAAGGAAGAGAGAAAACAGGTTCCTTTTGTTATGGTGAATAAAAAGATTAAGGATGTAAAATCTTGGGAATTTGCGATATACGACAAGGCGGGACAGCTTCTTAAAAAATTTAACGGTTCCGGAATAATACCCGGCTACCTGGTTTGGGACGGGAAAGATTCTGTGGGGGTGGAAGTTACCGATCTTAAAAATTGTGTTTATGAACTTACCATAAACGGTACTGACGGCAAGCAGGCCAAAATACGTGAAAAAGAAGTTATAAGGGATTCTTTTGTTATTGCGTCCAAAACAAAGAAAATTTCGCTTGCAAAGAAAATTTACTTTGAAAAAGGCAGCGCCGTAATAAAACAGGAAATGAAAAGCAGGCTTGATGAAATTGCCGCTGAAATAGAAGGACACAAAAATGTTCAGGTATATATTCAGGGACATAGCAGCGGCGAAGGCGATGACGGCGGCAATCTTGATTTATCCAGGGAAAGAGCCAAGAATGTATTGCGGTATTTTGTTGAGAAGTATGGAATATCCCCGCTTACAATTACAACTGTTGGATATGGATCTTATGTGCCACAGGCAGACAATAACAGCGAGGAAACAAGAAGGATGAACAGAAGAGTGGAAGTTATTATAATGGGAGAAAAGCAGGAATGAAAAAAATAATACTGACAGTTCCGCTTATGTTTTTTTTGTTTTGGGGATATTGCCATTCTGCCGGAGAAGAAATGATTGCTTTTGCGGAAAAGGCCGAATCATCTGGAGACAAGCTTGGGGCAATAGAGTTTTATTTTAAATTTATTTCCAAAAAAAACGTCGATATTAAATCAAAAGCTTCCGCTATGGGGAAGCTTGGGAAACTTTTAAATGATACGGAACGCTATGAAGAAGCTGAAAGGATATTGTCCGAACTTGTTTCTTTATATCCGTCATATGCTTCGGCTTCGGCCTACGAAGAGCTTCTTCAAATATATTTAAATTTCAGGCCTGATTCGGATAAGGCGGCAAAACTAAGAAACACTTATGCAAGACGATTTGGAAGGACGCCGGCTTTAAAAAAAATTGACACCACCATAAAAGTTATGGGGACCGATTACACTGCCGGGGCTGAAGTTTTAAAAATGCCTGTAAAAGATATTTCAATTGTATCTTATTCAAGTTCTTCGGATTTTGACAGGGAATTTTTTCCTGTGAGAAATTATGTTTTAAAAAGTGTTTTGTCTCCGGACAAGAAAATGGAAGCGGCAAGAGAAACGATAAAAGGAAGAAGTTTTTTATATGTAAAATCAAAAGACGGAAATTTAAACAAAATTATACCTGGCAGCAGGGGAGGATTTGGCGCTCAATGGTCATGGGACGGGAAAAAGATACTTTTTTCTTCTGTGAATTCGCTGGGAGAAAGGTCTTTGAAAGTTTTTGACGTTGAGAAATGGACTGTCAAAACTGTATTTTCCGGATTGGGAATGGAAACGCTTGCTTGTTTAAGCCCCGACGGCGAAAAAATTTTTTTTGTTTACAGGCGGGCCCCATGGATTATGAGTTCTGACGGCGCGGTAATTAAGCTTTTAAATAAAGATGTAAGGATAAAACAGCCTGTTATGACGGCGTGGTCTAAAGACGGCGGAAGCGTGCTTGTTACGGAGGAAGATAGTTCATCGGGGTATATTTTTTGGGTTTATCAGCTTGGCAAAAAAACACAGTAAAAATGTGATGTTAATTTACAGGAGAAAATAATGAAAAAAAAATTATTATTGTTTGCGGTTTTTTATTGGGTTTTGTTTAATTCTGTTTTTGCCACGGTTGCCGAGTACGAAAAAGCGGCTGAATTAAACAAAGACAGCGTGGGAGCGCGGTTTAATCTCGGAGTTGCATATTACAAAGAAGGTATGCATGAAAAAGCCATTGAAACGATGAAGAAAGTTCTTGAAATGAACAGGGCTGACTCTGAAACTCACGCCAAAGTTGATTATCAGGCCGCCCAAATACTTGGAATTGAATATTTTAATTATAAGGCCGATGACAATGAAGCCGTTAAATATTTTATGAAAGCTGCCGAACTTAATCCTGCGGCACCGGAAAATTATTATTATATGGGGCTTGCTTATCTGCGTAAAAATGACATTGATAAAGCAATAGAAAATTTTATGCTTGCAGTCAATAAAGGATATGATGATCCGGGAGAATCATATTTCAGGCTAGGGCAAGCTTATTATAAAAAGGGCATTTTTTCGGATGCCATAAAGTATCTGGAAAAATCCGTGTCTTATAAACCCTCTAATCTTGAGGCCAGAGAAATATTGGGGCTTATTTATCACAAAAGAAAGGAAGCCGATAAGGCCATTGAACATTTCAGAGAGGTTGCAAAAGTAAATCCGGAAAACTTCAATATTCAATATCTTCTGGGTCTTAATTATTTTGAAAAAAAAGAATACGATAAAATGATTACGGCTTATAAAAAAGCAATTGCAATAAATCCGAATTTTGCCGATGCCCATTACAATCTGGGCATGGCATATTATTATCGAAACATGTATAAAGAAGCAATTGAAGAACTTGAAACCGCAAAAAGATTGAATCCCAATGATTCTTCCACTTTTTCTTTGCTTGCGCAGGCAAAAACAACTGCATATGAGTATTATTTCAGCCGGGGAACAACGGCAAGAATAGAGGACGATCTTTTAAGAGCAAGAGATAATTTTGAACTGGCATTGGCCGTAAAACCCGGAGATTATGAAGCGCAGGCAAAACTTAATGAAGTTAATGCAAGCATAAAAACAATGCTGCCTGTAAGTCTGCAGAAGGCAAAAAACGCTTATGAAAACGGAAGATACGGCGAGGCGTATTCCGAGTGGTCTTTTGTGAAGCAGGCTGATCCCTCAAATTCCGAGGCGCAGGAAGGGCTTAAAAAAATTGAAAAAAACCTGTCTGATTTAATATCCGCGAAGGAAAAAACAGCTTCCGAATATATGGCGCAGGGAAAGTATAACGAGGCGATAGATGAATACAGAGCTTTAAAAAATATTGTTCCGAAATCTTCGGTTGAACAAATTGATGCCAAAATTGCATCGGCAAGGGCAAAAAGGGATTTAAAAGTCAGCGAGCTTTTAAAAACAGCCGAAAAATATGCAACAGGAAAGGATAAGAATGTAAAGAAAGATTATAAAAAAGCTTTGGCAAAATACAACGAAGTTCTGGGCGTTGATAAAACAAACGAAGCCGCGTTAAACGGAATAACAAAAGTAAATCAGACAATTGAAAATGAAAAGCAGAAATATCTGGAAATAGCAAAACAAAACAAGTCCAGCAATCCGGAAAAAGCGCTTTTAAATTATAAAAAAGTATTGGAGCTTGACCCGAATAATGAAGAAGCCGGTGAAGCGGTAAAAACAATGACCGGCGAAACAAGCAAATTTACCGTTGATGCTCAAAAGATTAAATCGCTTTATTATGAGGGCGTAGACAAATATGTCAACGGTGATATTGAATCCGCCATAAAGGCATGGGAACAGGTTTTATCTCTTGAACCGTCACATACGGAAGCAAAAAAGAATATTGCAAGGGCAAAAGAAAAACTTGCGGCAATTAAGAGGTTATCCAAATGAAAGTGACAATTTATGAAATTGCCAGACGCGGAGGGGTTTCCATATCCACGGCTTCAAAAGCTTTGAATGACAGAAAAGATGTGGGGGACAAAACAAAGGAAAAGATAAGAAGAATAGCAAAAGAATTGAATTATGAACCTTCTCATTTTGCGAGGGCGCTTGCAATGAGAAAAACAGAGAACGTGGGGGTAATAACCGGAAGATATTTTCGCAGCCCTGTAATTACAAATCCGTTTTATTCAAGGATAATTGAAGGTATAGAAGACTGCCTTATGGAAAGAAATCTTTCGCTTGTTACAAGCATAGTAAGAAAGGAACAGATAGACAATCTTGAAATGCCAAAAATACTTAAGGAAAAAAGTGTTGACGGCGTTGTTCTTCTGGGGCATATGCCCGAGCAATATGTTGCAAAAGTTATTTCAAGCGGCATACCTGCGGTAATGGTTGACAATCAAATTCAGGGAATAAATCTTGATGCTGTTGTTGCCGACAATGAAGGGGGAGTATATTCGGCGGTTACCGATCTTATACGTTTGGGTCATAAGAAAATAGCGTATCTTTCAAGATCGGATAAAAGATACAGTTTCAATCAGAGATGTGACGGATATAAGAAAGCTTTGAAAGACAATGGGATTGAAATTAATGAAAAGTTTATTATATTTGGAAAAGAAGATGAAACGGAAACGGATCCGACGGGATATAATTGGATGAAAAAGATTTTTGAAGGCAATGACAGACCTGATGCAATGGTTATGTGCAATGACGTTAATGCCATTCTTGCGATTAATATGCTGAAAGATATGGGGCTTTCCGTGCCTGACGATATAAGTGTGGTTGGTTTTGACAATATTGAATTGTCCGAACATTTTATACCTTCGATTTCCACGGTAAACATAAATAAAGAAGAGATGGGAAAAAAAGCGGTTGAATTGCTTCTTGCAAATATTGAAGGGAAAAGCACATCTCCCGTAATAATCAAGATGAATGCCGAATATATTCGGAGAAGTTCCGTCAAAAACAGGTATTGATAATAATGGGAATAAGAAAACCGGATATAAGAGAAGTAAAAAAAATCCTTGTAATAAGACCCGGCGCAATAGGAGATGTTATTCTTACGACTCCTTTTGTACGTGCGCTTAAAAAAAGCAATCCGAATATTGAAATTGATTATATTGCCGCGCCTTTCCCGGCAAAAGCGCTGGAAGGCAATCCTTATATAAACAGAGTTATTGTGTTTGACAAAAATGAGTTGAAAAAGGGCGGGCCCTTTGCGACAATTATCAATACAATAAGATTTTATATGAGTTTGAGAAAACAAAATTATGATGTTGTTTTTGATCTTTTTGGAAATATGAGAACCGCTGTAATGTCTTTTTTTACCGGTTCAAAACACAGGGTGGGTTTTACTTTCAGAATAAGAAAATATTTATATACCGTAAAAGTAAAGCCGGATTCTGTGCCGAAATATAATGTTTGGTACCATATGGATCTTTTAAAGGCGTTAAATATACCGGATGACGGTGATTCAACCGATTTTTTTATATCCCCTGAGAGCGATAATAAAGCGCGAGAATTTATGAAAGTTTTTAACCCGGAATTAAAACCCGTTATCGGATTGAATCCTTCGGGTACATGGCCGACCAAAAGATGGCCTTTGAAAAGATTTGCGGAACTGGCTGTGATGATATCAAAAGAATTACCCGAATACAGAATGCTTGTTTTCTGGGGCCCGGGCGAGGAAGAATACGCCGGGGAAATCGTAAGACTTTCAGGTATAAAAGACAGGATAGGAGTGATACCGCGGACAAGTCTTAACGAAATGGCGGCCATATTAAAAAGACTTGAGGTTTTAATAACCAATGACGGCGGGCCGAAACATATTGCATCGGCGCTGAAGGTTCCGACCATAACACTCTTTGGCCCCACAAACAGCAATTCCTGGAATGAAAAAAATGATTTGCTTCATCCCGCGGTTGTAAGCCCTGAAAAATGCGCGCCCTGCGATAAAATTTCTTGTGAAGAATTTGGAACACGGTGCATGGAAAATATCACGGCTTCGGATGTAATGAATAAATTAATTGAAATAAGAAAAGTTATTGCCGGAGGTAAAAATGCCTGAAATTGACATTGACAAGATGCTTGAAGAGAGAGAAAAAAAAGAAGAAGTTAAATTGAAAAAGAAAAAGACTCAGAATTTGGCTTTATATATTGCAGTTATTTCCGTTGTTCTTGCCGCTGCAGTGGGCGTATTTATTGTTATTGGAGGAGAGAACGCAAGTGATTATTTTCCTTTTGATTCCGGGAAAATTGTGAATGTTAATCTTTCCGGAGGCAGTCCTGAACAATGGCATTTTCTTGAAAAACCTGAAAATTATGCGGGATACGAATGCTATGTTTTTAATAAAACGGATTTGTCCAATAATACAAGTGTTCAGGAATATTATACGGAAACCGAAGAAGGAATTACGCTTCTTGCCGTTTCGGATAATTTTGGGAATAAAATAAAAAATATTATGGTAATGCTTCCGTCTAAATTAAAAGCAGGCAAAAAATTTAAGTCTGCCGAAACGGTTAACGGATTGGTTGTAGGATTTGAAAAAAGCTCCGAAGGAAGGACGGTAAGAATAGATTATAAAGGCGAAGGCGTTGACTTGTCGGCTTGGTATGCAAAAGGAATCGGGCTGATAAAAACAGAGGACAGAATCAGCGGTAAAATATACGGGCTTATTTCCGTGCAGCAGGAGACAAGGTGAAGATTAATTTTAATAAAGTTTTGCTTAACAGGTTCTTTCTTCCTGTAACCACAATAATACTTGTTTTTTTGAGTGTGGCTGTATATTTTCAGGTCAGATATGCCCTCAAAAAAAACGAAGTTAAAATAAAAATTAATGTGCCTGTTATGGTGGCGGATATTCAGACGATATCGGCCATAGAAATGTATTTGGAAAAGGAAATAACAGCTTTTGAGACCCTGCTTAAATTAAAAATAAAAGATAAAAAATATGTTGCCGGTCAGCTGACTTTTCCAGAAAAGCAAAATTTGCAGAATTTAATAAAATCGGTGTCAATAAAAAAGGCTGTTACGGAAAAGCTTTTAAATGTTAATCAACCTTTTGTTTTTGATGAATTTACGGAAAAATCGGCAAAAGAAAGGATAAAACAGCTTAAATCGGCGCGAGACGGTTTGTTTAAGATTAGAAATCAGCTTTCTTCAGAGTTAAACAATGTTTTGCAGAATGCCGCCGGCATTTCGGATTATGCGTTTGACCAGGCGGTTGTTTCATTTTTTTCCATAATTATTCTTTTTTTTATAGCTTTTTATGGGGGGGTGGCTTCTGTTAATGCCCTTAAAAAATCCATTTTGGAAAAAAAGACAAACAGTGAAACTGAAATTTTGGGTTTTTCACGGTATTTGGAAGAAATTTTTAAAACAATTGACGCCATGAACGAAGAAATAAAAAAAGCTTCGGAAGAAATGGCCGCCTTTAAGACTTCTTTTAAAAATGTATTGGAATCTGCCTCGGGGCTTTCCAGGGTATCTGTTTTAATATCCGAGGCTGTTCAGGATATGGCAAGAAAAATTTCCGGCTATCAGGATAATATAAAAAATACAAGGGAAATATCAGCCAAGCTTTCAGAGGACATTGAAAAAATAAGAACAGAAACCAATAAGGCGGCAGTTAACAGCAAAAAAATGGAAGGAGAGGCAAAAGAAGGTTCGGAAAAAATAGGGGATGCCATAGCCGAGATAAACGGAATGAACCTTGTAATGAATCAGCTTAACGAGGTTGTAAACCGAATGGGATCCAAAACAATGGAAATAGGAAAAGTTACAACACTTATAAAAGACATAGCGGAACAGACAAATCTTTTGTCTCTTAATGCTTCAATAGAAGCCGCAAGGGCCGGGGAAGCGGGCAGAGGTTTTGCCGTTGTTGCGGAACAAATAAGAAAGCTTGCGGAATCAACCGCAAAAGCTTCAAAAAGGATAACCGAGGAGATAAAGGAAATAAACAGCGTTACGGAAACAACCGTAAACAGAATCAATTCCGCCACTCAGGCGATTAACAGGGGAGTTGAAATAGCAAACAGCGCGGGGATAGCTTTCCAATCAATAAAAAAATCAATTGAAGAAACCGCTAATGTATCTGGAAGCATCTATGCGCTTACAACAGATGAAGTAAGAAAAATACAGGACATGATTATGATAATAGAAAATGTTGAGAAGCTGATCAATGAAATGGCAAAGACTGCCGAATCAATTACCGCTTCGATTGATGAAGAGAACGAGGGCATAGAAAGCATGAGAAAAATAATGCAGGAATTATATGCCTCCGCCGAAAAGCTTCGTATTGCAGGGCAGCGGGAAAATAAATGAAAAAATTTATTTTGGCATTGTTTTTTTTGTTGCTTAATATATTTTGTTCCGCTTTTGGGGAAGAATTATTTATAGTGGGTCAGGAAGAAACGGTTAAACCGATATCCGGAGATATGACGGTATCCGGAGAGGATATAGCGCCTGCGGAACTTACGGCAACGGCAAAAGGCATGGAAGTGAATTTGAGGTGGGTTGAAAAAAAACAGGGGGTCTCATATCAGATACTGCGTTCAAGCGTTCCTGACGGAGAGTATATAAAAATAAATAAAATTGATATTTTGAAAGGCAATTCTTTTGTTGATAATGAAGAAAACTCCATAATACCTCCCATTTCCGGAATAACTTATTATTACAGATTAATTGCAACGGATGAATACGGGAATCAGTTTGAAACTCCGTTACCGGTATCCGCCACGCCGTATGGGGAACTTCTTCCGCCTACGGATGTTGTGGCAAGCGCAAGACTGCTTACCGTAACCGTTCGTTGGGCACAGCCCGCATCCGAGGGAAAATATGGCCTTAAAGGATATAATATATTCAGGGCGGAAAATGAAACCGATAAGGGAATAATGCTTAATAAGCAGCCGATTGAAGCAAATGAATATGTTGATAACGGTGAAATCACCGGGCTTGATGAAGGCAAAAAATATTATTATTATTTGCAGTCTGTTGATATGCTTGGCAACACTTCGGCATTCTCGGTTAAGGCCCCGGCTGTTCCTTATTCTGTTATATCAGGACCTTTAAATGTAACGGCAGTGCCCGTATCAGGGCAATCCATAAAAATATCATGGGACGACCCTGATATGACAGGAACTTTCGGCATTGCGGCGTATAACATTTTTAGAAGCAATGACCCTTTGACATTTCCGGAAACCCCCATTAATCTTGCCCCTTTTAAACCTTACAGGGATGAATTTGGGAGGGTTTTTTATTACGACAATATGATATTGTCACGAACACCGCCTGATACGGGCATAAGGTATTATTATAAGGTTGTTCCTGTTGATGCCAACGGAAACAGCGGGGCGGCAAGCGAAGTCGTTTCGGCGAAGATTGATGTGATTGAGCTCCCGAAATCCGGATTCCTTTCTGCGGATATATCTCAATACGGGCTTCCGGCTGATTCGAACCTTAAAATATCAGGGATGAAATCAATCAAACTCGGCTGGAAAGACGGATGGCCAGGACTTGCGCCTGTTTCAAGAGGTTTTATTTTTGAGCAGAGATTCAGGGTTATATTGAACGGGAATATAGGAAAAAAAATATTTGTTGATGTGAATTATGATGACGACCCGGCTCTTCAGGGAAGCGAATATACCAAAATAAGCATATCGTACAGCGGCGACAAGGAAGAAGTGCTTCAGGAAGCAAGTTTTGGGGATATTACTTTGAACCTGCCGTACACCAAATGGGCAAGTTATTCCCAGACTTTGTTTGGAATAAAGGGAAGAATAAAATTGGGAGACAAGTTTGAATTTATAGGTATAGGGGCCCAGACAAAAGGCATATCGGATACAACTTCTTTTATCGGAAATATGAGAAAAAAAATAACCAACGGGAAACCCGGATATGAAATACTTGATACCGCATATTATAACAAAGTCTATTACTATCTTACAAAAGACCCTTCTCAGGTTGGCGCGCTTGCTCAAAATCCCGGCCCAAATCCTGTTTATATAAAGCCGGGAACTGTTCAGGTTTATGTTGATAACGGCATAGCGGATGACGGAGTAAACACGGTTTTTTCTTATCCGAACAAGCTGTTCAGGTTTGAAAGAAAGTATCTTGGAAGTGATTTTACGATAGATTACAGGACTGGTTTGATAAAATTTACAGGCATAAATATCGGGGATCAATATACAATAGCCGTTGCTTACGAGACAACAGACGGGCAGAAAATAGGATTTGCGCCGGACGGAAGCTTTGATTTTAATGAAGCAAATCTTGTTTCTAACCCAAACGGGTATACAAGCTCTTCGGCGCATCTGATACAGGACGGAAGAATTTCCAATCCTTTTGACATTTCCCACAGGGCAATGAATATTTATTATATAGGCGAAACACAAATTGAGAACCCGGCAACTGACAGAAGTTTTGTCATTAAAATTAAAGACAAAAACGGGCAGGATGTTTCAACACAGCTTCCGCAGCCGTATGAAGCTGGCGCTTCCCAATACTATGAAATTGACCCGGAACTTGGACTTTTAAAATTTAAGGCGTATTTTCCGTTTACGGTCCCGAACACTTTCCCCGGAGATTATAACAACAATACAAGGGTTGACGGGGCCAAAGATGCATACGCACAAACCCAAGTTATGAATTACAGGATATATCTTGAATATAATTACAGGGTAAATTCATACAGGGTTGATAATTTCCCTGTGGTGTTTGGGAGTGAAAGAGTTTATGTTGACGGCAGGCTGCTTAAAAAAGACACTGACTACAACATATTTTATGAGACAGGCGACATAACATTTGTTAATCCGCAGTTGATACAGCCAAATACAAGAATAGAAATTTCTTACGAATATCTTCAGAGTTTTATGACATACCAAAATAATGTTTTGGGCGCAAGGGCGGAATACAAATTACTTGAAAATGACAGCATGACGCTGGGATCCACTTTCCTTTATAAAGGCAGCAACACGGGAAATACGGTTCCTGACGCAAGAAGCGGCAAGGAAAGATTGTCAACGCCTGCGCAGCTTTGGATGCTGGATGCGGATGCAAAACTTAGATTAAATGAAAAACAGGTAAATCAGGTTATCGGAGCAATACCTTTTGTGGGAGAAACAGCTCTGCCTGTTGAGATTAATTCCCAGGCTGAAATGGCATACAGTGATTTTAATGTGAATATTTTTGAAAAAAATAAAGAAAAAGGCGTTGCAATGATTGATGCGATGGAAGGAGCCGATAATGCAGTATCTTTGTCAACAAACAGGCTGTCTTGGTTTCCGGCTTCTATACCTGTGGGATTTCTTCCGCAGAACAGGATATATACGACCGTTGATAATGTGACTGAAACAGGGCATTCTCCGGTTTCTTCGGATTCTCTTACAAGCAATCAGGTTCAGATGCTTAAAGTCAATTTCAGCGGAATGACAAGCGACAATTGGGACGCGAGAAGATATATAATTTCAAGATACGGAGATAATTTAAATCAATACGGAACGCTTGAAATGTGGATATATGCTGACGTCAATACACCTGTGAGGATAGGCTTTGATATTGGAACGGTAAGCGAGGACAGCAACGGAAACGGGCAGCTTATTCCAAATACAAAATCAGGGATAAGAAATGACAGCGAGGATGTTGAAGGGCAGGGTATTTATATACAGGAATATGACCGCGGTATAGGAAACGGAATATATGGAGGAGATTCTGCTTATTGGGGAGCGGACAACAAGCAGCTTGATACGGAAGATATGAACTTAAACGGAAGGCTTGATACAAGCGAAGTGTATTACAGATATATTGTGCAGCTTGATCCCGGACAGGGGTGGAAGAAAATAAAAATTCCCCTTGATAAATTCCAGTCAGGATATAATTTAAGTCCGCAGCAGGCAGACCCCAAGATGACGGAGTTTTATGAATCCATTAAGCATATAAGAATGTTTTTGTCCGGCACAAGCGGAACCCCCGCAAGCGGTTATATAAAAATAGAGACACCCCAATTCTCGGGAAATTCATGGAAGTTAAGGGCGAAAAAAGGATCTGTTGACCTTGCCGGCAACTCTACAAGCGCTCAGGACAATTCAAAGATAGAGGCGGTTTCGGTGTCGCAGAATACGGATCCGAATTATATACCAAACACCAATTTCTTTGATTATCAGAAAGATGAGGATAAAAGATCGGAAGAAGGATTAAGGGTTACATGGAAACTGTCGGCGCTTGACAATACGACACAGGGCTATCCGATTTACTATCTGACCAAGTTCCTTACAAAATCAACCGGTTATGATTACGGGCAGTATAAAAAACTTAAATTTGACATTCTTTATAAAAACAAAAAAATATCAGCCGGCGCGGGCAGGATAATGTTTATAAGGATAGGCTCAGGCGCTCCCGACCCGTATGACGAAACAAATTATTATCAGTATAATCTCCAATTGGACACAATTCCGGTTGACAATGCATGGCATACGGTTGAATTTATGCTTGACGGTTCTGACGGGAAGCGAAGTCCGGCGGAAGGGGAGCCTAATTTAAGAAGTGTTCAATTTATAACAATAGGATTTTTAAATCCGAATAACACAGTGACGGAAGACACTTTGTATATAGATAATATAAGGCTTACGGATCCGATACCAATTCAGGGTACGGCAAGAAGAATTGAAACCAATGTTATATATAAAGGGCTTGGCACGGTTAACCAGGAGTTTCAGGAAATTGATTCCAATTTTAACACCATACTTGATATGGAACGATCCCAGCGCAGGCAGCACCAAAGACTTAACAGGGCCAGGTTTGATTATAATCAGATACAATTCCTTCCTGTGATAACCGAAGCTTCGCGTAATGAAATTTATACGGAAGAAAGATACAGAAATGATTTTGCATACACCAATGACAATAATGCGCCTGACCAATACTCTGACAATTACCGAAACACGGTTTCTTTCAATGCCGTTCCCGGACTTGCTTTAAGCAATGTCACAAGTTATGACATTACAGATATAAAATATCCGGGAAATAATTCCTACATGAATGCAAGAACAAACACTTTCAGGATTAATCCGGTGGTTAATTACAGCATAAGCAGTCAGATTATCGGGGAGCACAGGTTTAACAATTCAATATCTCTTACTGATATTTATTATGATTATTATAAAAGCAACACGACAACGGCAACGGTTTCCGGTACCGGTTATTATGACCAGTGGAATATGACGGTTGATCAAACTCATACCTGGGATGCCGGTTACAGGATAGGGCAGATTGCATTGTCTCCGGCTTTTTCGTACACATTAAAACATCAAAAAGGGAACTTAAACGGTATTTTCAATTATTATTCCGGGAAAATAGGGGTTTTCAATTACACGGATAAGTATCTTCCCGTAGGCAGGTCCATCTCTCCGAGGTTTAACATAACCGGAGGAGAGATCTGGCTTTTTAACCCAAGATTTGAATATACAGACACATATAATCTTGATTATGTTTTAAATGCTGTTATTTCAAGCGGCAGCATGAGGATTAATACGCCTTTTGCGCTTTCGAAAATTTTGCCTTTTATGCCCGATATAAGCAATATGTCAGTGTCTGTAAATGACAATTCAAGAAGATTTGACGAACAGTATATGCCGGGAACGTTCTTGAAATATAACAGTCTTTCTTTTGACAAGCGGTGGAATATTTATCTTCTTTCTTACCTCTATAATGAAGAAGCCGTAACTGCAGTTGAAAACATATCTTATAACGGAAGCATAGACAAGACTGCAAGCGTTGACTTGGCCGCAATAAAGCTTCCTTTTAATCTCAGTTTTTCTCCGGGAGCAAGCTACAGCCGCAGACGTTATTCCCAGCAGAGGGCCATACAGTCTTTGAATGACAGTTTTTCCGCAATGGTAAGAGACATATATATAGATGATGTTACGATTCCCGGGCTGGATTTTCTTGTTAACAAGGAGAGATTAAGCGGACGCTACAGTTTTACGGACAGTAAAACATATGATCCTTCGGATATTAAGAAAGCAATTAATTCCGTTCAAACTCATGACTGGTATGTAAGTCTTCCTTTCAGAACAAATAAGGAAGGCGACGGAATAAACGGTTCGGTGGGATTGACGGGTTCAAAAAATATTACCAAAAATTTAAGGCTTACAATTTGGTCTGATAAACTTGCCCCTGAAATTGCAATGAATTACAGATGGCTTATAACAAACCCCATAAATATACCTGATTTTATACCTTTTGTGGGAGGCAAAATTTTTAAGTTTGAAAACAGCCTTAATTTTACATCCCGTTTAAGCGCTGATTTAAATACCGGCTGGGATGACGCGTATCTTATTTCAACGAAAAAAGATTTTCAGATTTACTCTTTTGACCTGAGTGTTAATTATTATGTTTTGAAAAATATAAGTGCAACTTTTAATTCATATGCAAATACCAGAGTGGACAGAGTTCAGCCGAAAAATGAATCTCTGAATTATACAAGCATGGGCTTTACTCTGGAAGTTAAGGTTGAATTTTAAGGAGAAAATAAATGAGAAATACGGGATTGTTAATTGTGTTTTTTTGTCTGGCGATTACGGCTTATGCGGCTTATCCTGACGCGCCTTTGATAAATACGCCGGCTGCCTACAATGCAAAGGTTTTCTTAAGCTGGCAGCCGGAACCTTCCGGATACGACACATACAATATTTACAGAAGCACGGGGACGGGATTTTCCAAGCTTGCCGTTACAAGCGCTTTTTCATATATTGATTCTCCGGCTTTAAACGGCAGGGAACATTTTTACAGAATTTCGGGAGTAAAAAACAATATGGAAAGCGCGCTTTCCGTTACTGTAAGCGCGGTTCCTTTTGCAAGTCCGTATATGCCCGGGCCTGTTTCAGTTACCGCAAAATCTGGATTAAATGTTGAATTTTACTGGGGGACAAGTATGACCGCAGGAACATATCCTGTAAATATGTATGTTATTAAAAGAGCAACTTATCAGGGAAATATGCCCGATATTGGTTCAGTTACATTTAATTCTTTTTCGGATACGGTGCCTTTGGCCGGCTACAGATATTATTATTCGGTCAGCGCCGTTGATACCATGGGAAACACTTCGCCCGGAAGAGATTTTTCGGTATTTTTTGACGGCGTTCTTCCCGCCCCAAAAGGTCTTACAATAAGTTCTTATACCGGATATTCGGCATTGTTGTCATGGGATTCATCGGACAATTCATCTTTAGGGGTAAGTTATAATATTTACAGGAACGATATGCTTTGGGATAATTCGGCATACGCTTTTTATCAGGATAATCAGGGAGCATCCGGCCTTGCCGTGAAATATCAGGTAAGCGCGGTAAATTCTTTTGGAGAATCCGCTTTAAGTTCTCCTGTTTATCTTACTTATTCCGCAGCTGCGCCGTCAGGGCTTACCGTTACTCCTGTATCGCCGGGTGTTTTGGGGCTTTCATGGCAGAGTTTAAATGCTTCTGAAAATACAGCCGGATATGAGATTTTCAGAGGCACAGAATCCAAAGGCTATGATTTTGCATATCCCCTGGCTGTTACAACAACGTCTTATTTTGAAGATCAAAACGCATTGACGGGAACCGTGTATTTTTACTGTGTAAGAGCAATAACGTCGGCCGCAAGGGAATCCAATGAAGTTTCTTACAGAAGCGTTTCTTTTGCCCCGGAAGTTACAGGGCTTACCGCTTCCGCAGGTTATGGAGCAATCAAACTGTCTTTTAATGAAGCAGATGAAAGTTTTGGTGTTAATAATTACAGAATATACAGAAGCACAAATGATATAAATTTTAATCTTATTGCCCAGGTTAAGTCGGGGCAATATGCCGATACGGGTTTAAATACTTATTCAGTTTATTATTATTCGGTGACCGCGGTTAATTATTACTCGGAATCAACAAGGTCAGCTTCGGTTTATTCCAATGCCGCAGGCATTTTGGATACACCGTCATATTTAAGCGCAACCGCGAAAAACGACGGAACAATACTTTTAAATTGGGGCGCGTCTCCGGGAGCTGCATTTTACAATGTGTACAGAACCACGGTCCCGGGTTTTTATTCGGGTGTTTATGCCACCAACATAACCCTTACGCAGTATACGGATTCTCTTGTTAACACTTACACGCAGTATTGCTACAAGGTAAATGCGGCATCAACAACTTTAAGCGCTTTCACTGCGGAAGTATGCATATATTCCCAGCAAGTTCCGCCGCCGCCTGTAAACATTGTGGGAAAAGCTGCAAATTCAGGCGTTTTATTAAGCTGGGATCCGCCGGACAGCTTTAATACATATACATATGAAGTTTACAGATCAACATCTTCTTCTGTTTTTGGTTATTCATCATATACCGCGCTTGCAACCGGGCTTACCGTAACTTCTTATAACGATTCCTCCGCCGTAACAGGCAACAGTTATTTTTATGCGATAAAAACAAATTTTGCGGGAATAAGGGATACCAATACACAGACATTAATAGTAAATTATCCGGGAATACCGGTACCGCCCGCAAAACTTGTCGCGATTGCTGGAGATTCTCAGGCAATACTTTTATGGCAAAAGGATGTAATGAATCCGCCTGATTATTACGCGGTTTACAGAAGACAAATTACGGATTCCGCCTACGGCCCGCCTGTGGCGAATCTTTATAAGTTTGATGAAAAAGAGCATGTTGACTCGGGTCTTGTAAACGGCACCACTTATGTTTATGCCGTTGCGGCTGTTAACGGTTTTGGCGAGGGGCCGAAGTCTTCCGAAATTACGGTAACTCCTTATGTGGCTTCGATTCTTCCTCATGACAGCAGATTAAGAGGCGGTATTATAAATAAAAAAGACATTTCTCTTGACTGGGATGCCGCAAGTGATGGCACATATCCGATTGCAGGATATGTTGTTTTAAGAAGCACTGACAAAGGTTTCAGATACACCACTCTTACCATTACCCCGCAAACAGTGACGGAATATATTGATTACACAACTGAATGGGGAAATTTTTACACTTATATGGTAAGGGTTGCCGATTCCATGGGAAATACGGATGCTGCATATTCTTTATATAATGTGGATTTGCAGCTTCCGGGAAATAAGGTAAGGGTTTTTTCAAATATTGTTGACATGTCAAAAGGAGAAAAACTTAAGTTAAGGTGGTTTGCTGTAAGTCCCGGAAAATTAAAACTCAGTGTTCACACATTGTCCGGGGTATTTGTAAAGACTCTTGTGGAAACCGAGGTTCCACCTGATGCATCCAAAACCAATCCATATGAGAGTTCCGATATAATTTGGGACGGAAAAAATGCGGAAGGCAAGTCTGTTGCTTCGGGAGCATATCTTCTTATAATGGAGGCGGGCAAAGAACGCGTAAGCGCAAAATTTGCCGTAATCAAATAATGGCTTTAATCAAAGTACTTCCCGACAATATTGCAAATCAGATAGCGGCAGGCGAGGTTATAGTAAGACCCGCTTCCTGCGTTAAGGAACTTGTTGAAAATTCAATTGACGCGGGCGCGCGCAACATTACCGTGAGGGTTGAAGATGCGGGTAAGAAATTAATTGAAGTTAAAGATGACGGTTGCGGTATGGCTGAAGAAGACGCTAAAACGGCTTTTTTGCGCCATGCAACAAGCAAGATAAGGGAAGCAAAAGATCTTTTTAATGTGACAACAATGGGTTTTCGCGGGGAAGCACTTGCGGCAATTTCATCGGTTGCCCGCGTGGAGATAATAACGAAGCGTGAAGAAGACGAAATGGCAACAAGGCTTTTGCTTGAAAAAAGCTCCGTCATAAAAGAGGAAAAAACAGCGTCCAATACGGGCACATTAATAAGGGTTAAGGATCTTTTTTATAACACTCCCGCAAGGCTCAAATTTATGAAATCAAATCATACCGAGGAATCACACATAACCGATGCGGTTATATCCGCCGCTTTGTCTGGAATTGAAATCGGTTTCACGCTTTTTGTTTCGGGAAATCCGGTGATAGAAATAAAAAACGGACTTACTCTTAAGGAGCGCATAACAGAAATCTATGGCAGGGAAACATCCTCGGCATTGGTTGAAATTTCTGCTTTTACTGACAGCGTAAAAGTTCACGGATACTGCGTAAAACCAAATCTTGCCAGAAATGTCAGAGGCCATCAGCATTTATTTGTAAATAACAGGCCTGTCACAAGCCGCGCATTAAATTATGCGGTTGTTGAGGGCTATGGAACACTTTTGATGAAAGGCATGTATCCGGTGACGTTTATTTATATACAACTTAATCCGGCTTCGGTTGATGTTAATGTTCATCCGGCAAAAGCGGAAGTGAAATTTAAAGACGAAAGGTTTATTTATAATTTAATAAAAAAAGCTGTATCTGAAGCCTTTGGCGCCGCGGAACTGTCGGTTAACGCAGTCGGAATAAAAAATGAAGCCGAAGGTTACAAAGAAAGCATAAAGAATGCCGTATCAACATATATGAATAATGAACAGGAAGCGCTGTTTACACCGGACACATCTGCTGTCAGGCACACGCAGACAGCCGCGCCTGTTATGTCGCAAAAACGAAATTTTTTATGGATGCGTGTGCTGGGACAGATTAATAAAACTTATATAGTGGGCGAAGACTCGGGAGCGCTTGTGTTGATTGATCAGCACGCGGCGCATGAAAAATCTCTGTATGAGAAAATGTTAAAACAGGCAACGGAAAAAAACATGCGTGTCCAGGAAATGCTGATTCCTGAAATAATCGAAATCCCGGCAAACGAAGTCCCTTTATTTGAAGAAAATATACCATTGCTTGAAAATCTTGGTTTTACCGCTGATTTGTTCGGGCCAAGGCAGATAAGGATTACTTCCGCGCCTGTTCTTCTTCGCGGCCGCGCGGCGGCGCCTTTGGTTCGTGAAATACTGGGATTAATTTCAGAAAAAGGCGGCGCTAATAAAGAAGAAGCGCTAAAAGCCATAATATCAATGATGGCATGCCGCGCTGCGGTTAAAGCCGGTGATGAACTGAGTGAACAGGAAATAGATGGACTTTTAAATGATTATTTTGAATCCGACGCGCCATATTCATGCCCGCACGGCCGACCAGCGATCATAAAAATATCATTTGAAGAACTGGAAAAGATGTTTAAAAGGAAGCTTTAAATGTTCCTGATAATCTGCGGTCCCACGGCATCAGGCAAGTCATCCCTTGCGGTTAAAATCGCGCTTGAAAGAAACGGGGAAGTTATATCCGCTGATTCCATGCAGGTATATAAAGGCATGGATATCGGCACCGGCAAGATAACAAAGGAAGAAATGCGTGGAGTAAGGCATCACCTTTTATCTTTTTTGGATCCAAATGAAAATTATTCCGCGGCAAGGTTTAAAAAAGACTGTGAGCGCTGCCTTGATGACATAAAATCCAGGGGGAAGTTTCCTATAATATGCGGCGGTACCGGCTTGTATATTGATGCCGTGATAAACGGGCTGTTTGAGGAAGAAAACATAAAGCCGGGGCTGCGTGAAGAATTAAATGAAATGTTGTCTGTTAAGGGTCTGGATTTTATGGTAAAACTTCTTGCGGAGAAAGACCCGGAGATAATTAAGGAAATAGACATTAAAAATCCAAGAAGGGTTTTAAGATGCCTTGAGATAATTGAAGCAAACAATGAAAAGGCTTCTGTGATGCGCGCCAAAGCCGCGCAAAACGCATATAAAGATGATTATGATATAATCTGTCTCATGCCCGAAAGGGAGGAGCTTAACAAAAGGATTGATGCAAGGGTTGAGAGGATGTTTGAATACGGTCTTGTTGATGAAGTGAAAAACCTGCTTGATGCGGGAATAAAAAAGGAAAGCACAAGCATGCAGGCAATAGGATATAAAGAAACAGTAAGTTATATTGAAGGAAAAGCAGGGCTTGAAGACACCATAAACCTTGTTAAGAAAGCAACGCGTGCTTATGCAAAAAGGCAGGCGACATGGTTTAAAAAATACGCGGTGAAAAAATGAAGCATGTATTAAAGAACAGGAATTTTATGACGCTTTTAACCGCACAGTTAATTGAGCAGTTTGCGGACAGCCTTTCGTTAATGAGTCTTATTTCCTGGGCCATGTCGCAGTCTTCCGAAGGCTCGGCTTCGGCAGCCATGTCTGCTTTGATGTTTTTTATCGGACTTCCCATAGTGATAATAGGGCCTTTTGCGGGAGTGCTTGTTGACAGGATTAACAAAAAGTGGGTTATGGCAATTGCCCCGGCTATAAGGGCTTTTATCATAATATTTATTGCTTTTATAATTAACGAACCGTCCCTACGTTTGATTTTTTACGGCATGGTATTTCTTATTTCCGTTGAATCACAATTTTTTATACCGGCCAAGTCCGCTTTAATACCTGAAATTACGGATGAAAAAGACCTGCTGGACGCAAACTCTTTGTCGGCCACGGCCGGAGTGATAGTTCAGATACTTACTTATGCCGTGGCAGGCGCTGTAATTGCGGAAACAGGATATGCCAATTCATTGTTGGCGACCGCTGTAATTTATTTTGCGGTTGCGTTGTGTGCTTTATTTATAAAATCAGCGCATAAAAGACATGGTTTGGAAAAAAGACTTACTGATGTCATGACGGAATTAAAAGAAGGGGTTTTATATATGATTAAGAATAAAAAAGTTATGTTTGTCACAAGACGCGTGCTTATTCTTATGGGCTGCGTGGGATTCTTTTATATTGCTCTTGCCGGAGGATTTATCAATGAACTTCTTGGCAAAGGAGGCATAAACATGCAGGCGATTAAGGCGATTGGATTTGTGCAGGCATTTCTAGGTATAGGACTTATTATGGGCATTTTTGCCGTTAAAAATGCCGTTAAATGGCTGAACGAGGAAAGATTGATAAGGTTGCTTTTCCCTATGCTTGGCATGTTAGTTACGGCGTTGTTTTTTATAAGGGATTTTTATTTTCTTATATTTACCGCCGTTGCATGTGGCATGGCCGGATCTATGGTTATCAGTGTTTCGGAAACGCTTATACAAAAAAATACCGAATCCGGAATTCGAGGAAGAATATTTTCAAGTTACTATATTATAAGAGGGGCGGGCCTTGCCGCGGCAACATCAATAACGGGTTTTATAGCAAAAATTACGGGAGAATCGATAATTGTTTTGGTAACGGGTATGTTTTTGTTTGTATTTGGCGCTCTTTCTTTTTGGGGAAGCCATGGAAGGGGTAAAATTTAATGGCGCATGTAAGAAAAAGATATCCCGAAAATCTTGTGTGCGGCTTTATGTATGTTGACGAAAATATTTTTGAAAGTGCATTTGCTGAAATGGAGAAAGAATTCGGCCCCGCCGAGATGATAAGTGATGCTTGGGAATTTACCGTAACAACATACTATGAAGAAGAAATGGGGAGAGGGATAAAAAAAAGAATTGTGTCCTTCGCGGATATGATTGATCCTGCAGAATTGTACAAGGTAAAACTTTTTACAATAGGGCTGGAAGACAAGTTTTCCGAAAATGAAAAGCGCAGAATAAACATAGATCCCGGCACTTTGTCTTTGGGAAAGTTTATACTTGCAAGCGCAAAGGATTACTGGCACAGGATTCAAATAGGCGGAGGCATACTTGCCGAAGTTACCCTGCGTTATGATTCCGAGAAAAAGAGTTTCGTAAAATGGGAATGCACATATCCTGATTATTCAAAACCTGAATACATTTTTTTTCTTAATAAAATAAGAGAAAATTATAAGTTAAAGATTAAAGATTTTGAAAAATCCTTATAAATACCTTTTTTTAAAGGCTTTTTTGCTGCCCGGAAGAAATAAAAATATTTGACATAAAAAAACCTTCGTGTTAAATTAAGATACTTATGCTATGCCAGAGTTGCAACCTTTTTTTACATATTGGAATAAGCGGAGGACATTGTGCGTAAAAAGATTATTATTCCATTTATTATTGCTATTTTATTTATTTCGGCGGGTACTGTTTTTGCCCTTTCTGCACAGGAAGAATTAAACCTGCGTGATGCATTAAAGATACAATGGGAAACCGTAAAAGATTATCCTTTTTTTAACAAATGGCATCCTTTTGGAGCCGGCGCAAGACCTCTTGGAATGGGTGAAGCATATACGGCAGTTGCTGATGACATAGCTTCAATCTATTACAATCCTTCCGGTATGGCGCAGATGGATCACAATGAACTTCATTGGACAGGCGGAAGTTATTACAGAGGGGCGCCTTACACAAATTTCGGAGCGCTTTCTTTGATGCTTGCGGGACAGTATTTTGGCGTTTCTTATATGAAGTTATATCACCCGATAGGGTATTATCCCAAATATGTTGTGCTTCCGGGGCCTGATCCGAACATTCCCGGAAGTGTTGGAGGCACTGGGCCAAACGGGTCAATTTACAGAGGGCAGCCTGTGATAATTCCGGAGGGAAGATTCAAATGGTACGGCGGACAGCCTGAAGGATTGGATCCGTCGCATCAGGAGTTTCTTGCCGATAAATACAGGAAATACATTAATCCTGCGTTCCAGACAAATTCAATCCAGCTTACTTATGCAACGCCTCTTACGGCAGATAAAAGTTTTCTTTTTGGTTTAAACGTAAAATATCAGTTCACTGACCTTGATACAAAGAAAGCGCTTGGCGATGATTTTGACGCATGGGCATGGGGCCTTGATCTTGGATTTATGTATAAGCTCAGAATAATTGAATTCCTCAAAGACTGGAACATCGGAATAATGCTGCGCGATGTATCGGGTACAATTAAGTATTACAGAAGCGGTATAGAAAAGCCGCTTTATTTCACGTCCACTGTTGCGACATCAATGAGAACAACCGAATTTATAGAAAATGAAGTTACAAGCTTCTCGATAGATTTTGATTCGGTAAATGACCCGGGAGTTTTTGATAATGAAAGGTTCAGGCTTAAATTCGGGGCTGAACAGTGGTTTATAGACGGGCATTTTGCCGTTCGCGGCGGTCTTGTTGATTATCTTAATGCGGGCCCGTGGAGGATGACTCTTGGAATCTCGGCCCGTTATATTTTTGGGATCGATTATGCTTATATGAGAGCGCTGCCTTTTGCAACAACCTATGAGAACGAAGATGACAGTCACTGGGTTTCTCTGCATTGGGAATGGGGCAAGGTAAAGAAAAAGCTTCCGACGCCGGATGTATTTGCATCGGTTGAACCTATTTCATTTGCTCCCAAAAACGGTGAAACAGTAATATTTAAGGTTAATGCGTATTCAAAGGCCGGCATAGACCGCTGGGTTTTAAATATACTTGACAAAGACAATAACCTTGTAAAGTCTTATGTTGACATAGGCGCACCGCCGACTCAGATAGTTTGGAACGGAACGGATAACAAGTATCAGCTTCTCCCTGACGGGGAATATACATTTATATTTGAAGCAACTGACAAACTTGGAAGCACAAGTTCAACACCTGTTCAGACTTTAAAAATATTTACCCCTGTTCTTGAAGGCGTAAATCCTTCGGCTTTAAGACAGCTTAAGGAACTTTTAAAACAAATAGCGGACAGAGATATACGCGAGGATAATGCGGAAGCCGCAAGGGCAAAAGCCGGAATAACCGCCCGTGCAGCTGAAATGGCAAAGCCGACGCCTGTTCCTCCGCCTCCTGCCGGGACGCTTCCTGAGCCTGCTTTTAACTTTAATGCAAACGGTGAGATTGTTCCAAACGGAGTAACTCCGGGTGCTGCGGCAGGCGGGGCCGGTTTTGGCGGATTCCCGAATGTTGACAGCGGAGCGGTAAGGTCCGCATACATTCAAACGACTGACAATGGAGATAAAATATTTAACATAGAATATGTCACAACAAGCACGCTTCCTCAATATGTAATGAAAGAGATGGCCATGATGGCAAGAAGCATAGCGGAAAGCGTGGGAACATCTGTAAGCAATATAGGAATAAACGCCGTGTATGGCGGCAATAACAGTTTGATTATGAACGTCCCTGTTGCCGCCGCACAGAATTACAGCAGGGGAAACATAACTGCGGAACAGATGCTGAGAGGGGCAAGCATCACCCTTAACGGCGAAAGAATATATCCAAACTTTTAGGAGTGAAAACGCATGGTTAAGAAACTCGCGTACGGATTGATAATTACGGCAGCGCTGGCATCGGCCGCGCTTGCAGGGGCATTTGACAAGGGAGGCGTGCTTGGAATAGGAGGCAGGGCGCTTGGAATGGGCCATACTTTTGCGGCGGTTGCCGATGACGGAAGCGCCGTTTACTGGAACGCGGCGGGGTTAACCCAGCTTGAACGTTCCGAACTTAACGTATTCCTCGGGCCGCTGTTAAACGGCAAGGAGTATTATACATTCCTGTCTTTTGGTTCACCTTTCTTTCAGGACACTGCATGGCAGCTTTCGGTTATTTCTCTTATACACAGCGACAGAAATTCAACAAAAGAATTTACTGTGCTTGGAAGTTTTGCCACGTCTTTAAATCTTGAACGCACATTCTCTGCAGGTCTTAATGTTAAATACCTGAATTACAATTCAACAGCTTCATATACTGTTCCAAGCACGGGTGTCACTCTTCAGGGAATTGCCAACGGGCTTGGGCTTGACCTTGGGCTGTTATATCAGCTTCCGCTTCCGCAGTTCGGGAAAAAGGTTAACTTTGGACTTTTTATACAGGATATAGACACTACGCTTCATTGGCAGGGAGGAACCACCGAGGAAAAAATCCCCACAGTGTTTAAAATAGGTTCTGCATATTATATAGATGAAAATCTTCTCTTAACCGCTGACATGGACTTTTTCAACGACCTTAACATAAGCGGCATACCTCTTCAGGAACCGCTGACGGTTGTTGATGCCAACGGTAATACTGAAATAATAACCGCATTACGTCCTGAACCATACAGGCTTCATCTTGGTGTTGAAGGGTGGTTCTTTAAGAAACATCTTGGCGTTCGGGGAGGATACACGGGTTTTGCAACCATGAACGGCAGGTTTACCGGCGGTGTGAGCTACAGAGAATCAACATGGCAGGTTGACTATGCATATATCGGTCATGCGGAACACTTGGGTGATTCCCATCGCTTTTCGGTAATACTGAGATTTGGTCCTGAA
>CAYQIS010000023.1:23428-30145 GCA_964417645.1 uncultured Spirochaetia bacterium | reverse complement strand
CTCCAACATTTGCAAGATGGCTGAACAGTTTTATATTGTCAATAAGTTTTACGGCTGATTCATAGCCTCCTTTTAAGCCAAACACAACCATTCCTCCAAAACCTTTTTTGAATTGTTTTTTGGCAACTGCATGGTCGGGGTGCGATTCAAGCCCCGGATATCTTACCCATGATACTGCCGGATGCGATTCAAGGAATTTTGCCGTTTCAAAAGCATTGTCAGAGTGCCTCTGCATTCTTAAAGGAAGGGTTTCAATGCCCTGAATAATCTGCCACGCATTATCCGGAGAAATACATGCCCCCAGATTTCTTAAAGGCACAAGCCTTAAACGAAGCGCATAAGCAAGCGGCGACAAATCTCCAAGGTCATGTGCAAAACGCAGGTCATGATAAGACGGTTCGGGCGCGTCAAAATTTGGAAAACGTTTATCCTTCCAGTCAAATTTCCCGCCGTCAACGACAATGCCCCCTATTACAGTGCCATGCCCGCTGTACCATTTGGTAAGCGAATAAACAACAACGTCTGCTCCAAGTTCAATCGGCTTCACAAGATACGGAGTGGTAAAAGTTGCATCAACAACAAGAGGTATTTTGTGTTTTTTTGCCGTCTTTGCAACTTCGGAAATATCTGTCACTCCAAGAAGCGGGTTTCCGATTGTTTCAACAAATATTAACTTTGTTTTTTCGTTTATTGCTTTTTCATAAGCGCTGTAATCGTTATACTGAACAAATTTTGTCTTAACGCCGTAATTTGGAAGTATGTCGTTAAACATTGTATACGTGCCGCCGTAAAGGTTGTTTGCGGACACTATTTCGTCGCCTTCCCTGGTGATATTAAGAATCGCATAATGAATCGCCGAAGTTCCTGAAGCCACGGCAACAGCACCCACCCCGCCGTCAAGGGCGGCAGCCCGCTGTTCAAGAACTTCTGTTGTCGGGTTCATAAGCCTTGTGTAAATGTTGCCCGCCTCTTTAAGGCTGAACAGGTTTGCGGCGTGCTGCGTACTTTTAAAATTATAAGCCGCTGTCCTGTAAACAGGTATTGCCCTTGAATTTGTTGTTGGATCCGGCGAGTAGCCCGCGTGAATTACCTGTGTTTCAAGCCTGTATTTTTTTTCCGTCATTTTATATCTCCTTTTATTTTTTGTTTTTTTCTTCAACTTTTTGGAAGTGCCTGCACGGCTGTTGCATTCGTTTCATATAAATGCCTCCTTATATTATATATCAAGCCTGGTCTTCAAAAAGCCAGGTACTTAAATAGCGCTCGCCTGTATCGCAGCCTATAGTGATAATCCGTTTTCCTTTATTCTCCGGTCTTTTTGCAACCTGCAGCGCCGCCCACAAATTTGCCCCGGCCGATATTCCAATAAGCAGCCCCTCCTGCTTTGCCGCCTGCCTTGCAGTCTCGCCCGCGTCCTCGTCTTTTACCCTTATAACTTCGTCAATTATTTCCCTGTTAAGCACGGACGGGATAAAGTTTGCCCCTATTCCCTGTATCTTGTGCGGCGCGGGCGATCCCCCGGATAAAAGCGGAGATTTGTCCGGTTCAACAGCTATAACCTTAATACCCTTATTTTTTGATTTAAGATATTCTCCGGTTCCTGTTAAAGTGCCTCCCGTGCCCACGGCTGCAATAAAAATATCAACTTCTCCGTCCGTTGCTTCCCAAATTTCCGGCCCGGTTGTTTCTTTGTGTTTTCTTGGATTTGCGGGATTATCAAACTGCCGCGGAACAAAACTGTTCGGTGTTCTTGCCGCAAGCTCCTCCGCGGCCTGAACAGCGCCGTTCATTCCCTTTGCGCCTTCAGTCAGAACCAGTTCGGCGCCGAAAATCTTTAACAGCTTCCTTCTTTCAATGCTCATTGTTTCAGGCATAGTAAGTATAAGCTTATAACCTTTTATTGCCGCAATGTATGCAAGAGCAATACCGGTGTTTCCGGATGTTGGTTCTATGATAACAGAATCTTTTTTAAGCAAACCTTTTTTTTCGGCATCCTCAATCATTGCAATAGCTATTCTGTCCTTTACGCTTGAAAGCGGATTAAAAAACTCAAGCTTAAAACATATTTCGGCAAAACCTTCTTTATTTAATCTGTTTATTCTTACAATCGGAGTGTTTCCAATTAATTCCGTTGCATCTTTTGCAATTCTCATAACAGCCTCCTTTTTTATACTATTCCTATATAATTAGTAGGAATTATATTTAATTTTACTGTATTTGTCAAATATTTTTTAAAGTAATTTTTTTACCGCCTGCCTTGCCCTGAATATCAAAGTCTCTACCGCCCCTACACTTACACCAAGTATCTGCGCTATCTCGGAGTAACTCTTGTCTTCATATATAAGAAGAACAAGCGCGGCCCTTTGCCTTTCAGGAAGCGACAGCAAGGCGCGCCTTATTTTCTCAAAGCTTTCGTTTCTCTCCAATTGAACATCTGCCGGCGTGCTTTTTTCATCGGAAATTTCATGTTTTGGGCTTAAATATCCGTTTTCTTCAGGGGTGTCAGATTCATTAATTTCCTTTCTTACCATTTTCCTGCGCGAGCGGTCAATGGCAAGATTGGCTGCAATCTTATAAAGCCATGTTGTGGGCTTGGCGCCGGGATAATAATTTTTTGCCGAAGACAATGCCCTGACAAAAGTTTCCTGGGCAAGATCCTCGGCCTCCTGCCTTGTCTTTGACATCCGCACGGCAAAATTAAAGACATCCTTCTGATACCTTTGAACAAATTCAGACAAGGCCTTTTCATCACCCGTCTTAAAACGCTGCATTAATTCATTTTCGTTAATCATAATTAAAATTATATACCTTATTAAAAAATTAAGCCACAGCTTATGCCCGAGATTTTTCTTCCCGGAAATAAACTGTGGCTTTAATACAAATTCATATTGAATGCAGGCAATCGCCCTGTAAAATATTAATTTATATGAACAATACCTGCCCGCCTTCGGCGCTTGCAAGGAAAGACGCGACTCCCACAATATCAGTGACCTCGTCAATCAGGTCTTCCTTTTTTACACCCATAACTTTCATTGCCATTTCACAGGCATATATCTTTGCCCCAAGGCCTATTGCGTCCTGAAGCATGCCGTCAACATCCTTAACTTTGTTGGCGGTCATTATCCTTTTCATCAGCACGGGTCCCATGCCCGCAAAATTAAATTTGGAAAGAGGCAGGTTGTTTCTGCCGCCCATCATTATATTGAACATTTTCTGAAGAAAAGTGCCGCTGCCAGCCTTTCTTCCTTTTTTCTTTTTAAGTATGTTAAGCCCCCAGAAAGTGAAAAAAAGATTAACTTCATAGTCAAAAGCACGCCCCCCGTTCGCAAGAACCATTGCAGCAAGCGCCTTGTCAAAATCTCCCGAAAAACATATTATTGATAACTTCTGTGCTGCCTGCTCAGCCATTTTGCTTTTCCTCCTTTGTTTTGTTTATTTCATCATTTACAGAATGCATAAAAAGCGCAATCGGCCTGTAAAAAACATGCGCCAATTTTGTATATGCGGCCAGCACCACCAGTTCCATGGCAGGTGCAACGTGTACAAGGAATAAAATATCAGCTGTCTTTTGGCTTACTGCGCCCTTAGGCAGATATACAAGCACTTCAAGCACAAAACCCGTTATGCCGATAAACCAAAGAATCAATATAAACCACCAGTCAACAAATGTTCCGTTTTTATAGGCTGTTTCGCTGTTTTTTTTCAGCCTGTTAATTATTATACGAGTTGAACCGTACATAAGCAGTATGCCGGAAACCGTTCCGATAAGCCTTGGGGGATACCATAAAGAAACAAGCATCTCCGGGTCCTTAAAAAGCAAATCCAGTATTGTTGCCAAGAAAAGGCCCATAAACCCCCAGGCGGTCAAGGCATGAAGAAACCATGGCTTTGAATAAAAAGGAATTTCTTTTTCTTCATCGCATTCCCTGAACCTTTTGAATGCAAACATCTGCTTTATGACAGTATCATAAGCGTTCTTAACAATTATCATTATTGTGTTGAAATTTCTTGGCGCGGATTTTATCATTTTAAACACATCGCCGTTCCTTATAACCGTAAGCATTATCCCAAACGCAAGCGTAATTCCAGCAAGCGCCATAACAACAACGCCCATATCGTGTATAAAATGAAAAGGTATGTGGAATATTTCTATAATTTTGTGGCCTTGCCTGTTTTCAAGCCTTTGACCGTACATGAACAAACCAAGCAAAACCGCAATTACGGTTAAAAAAACAAAATTTAACCATGGAATTTTGTATAAAACAGCGGTTATGCCCGTTATATCGCTTTTTGAGATTATATAGCGTCTTAAAGACGCCATAAATTCGGCCGGTTTTGCTTCGCGCGGGCAGGTTTTGCTGCATTCTCCGCAGTAATAACAAAGCCATGCCTCACGGCTTCCGGTTAACTTTTCTTTACTTCCAAGATGCGCATAACGTATCAGTTTTCTGGGAAAGCCTTCCGTTTCAACGGACAAAGGGCACACAGCCGTGCAGTTGCCGCAGTTAAAACATGCAGAAACGTCAAATGCTCCGTATTTTCTGATATCTTTTATCAGTTCAAGGTCAACCTTCGCCATTGTTGCCGCCTTTTATTAAGACATAACTTTTATATCCTTCATCGTTTGCGCTTCCTTCAATTGCCGTTTCCCCGTACTTTTTCATTGCATTCATGTACCACATTACCTTATGGCTTTCCATGCCGGTTTCTTTTGCCATTTCAGGAACTGTTTTCGGCCCTTCCTTAAGACAGTTCCTTAAAGCGGCCATATTTTTATTGTTTGTTTTTATCATTTCAAGCAGTTCCTTTGACGGTTTTCCAAAACGCTCTGTCAGCGCTTTTACCGCTTCAATTCCCTTCATTTTTCACCCCCAATATGGCGTCAATCATTGCGGTAAATTGTGCTATCTCATAACCGTTTACGTCAACAGCACGGTTAGGGCAGGCGGAAACACAGTTTCCGCAGCTTATGCAAAGAACCGGATTAACTTGTGCTTTGCCTTTTTCATTAATGAAAATCGCCCCTTTTGCAGGGCATGCTTCAATGCACTTTTTTGCGCCGCAGCACTTGCTTTCATCAACTTTTGCAACATAAGGTTCAAGCTTTACATCCCCGCCTTCAAGAATTGCGGCTGCCTTAACTGCCGCCGCGCCTGCCGCCGAAACAGCTTCCGTTGTGTCAAAAGGCGCCTGGCATGTGCCTGCAAGAAAAAATCCTCCCACGGCGGTTTCAACCGGCCTTAATTTTGGATGAACTTCCTGAAGGAACCTGTCCGCTGATTTTGGTATCTTGAAACTGTCGGCTATTTTTCCGGGCTCGGCCGGCATCACTCCGGTTGCAAGAACAAGGGCATCAAGTTCAACTTCATATTCTTCCCTCATTGTAAGAAGATCTTTTATTTTTACAACTATCTTCCCGTTTATTTCCTTCACTTCCGGCAGTTCGCGCGGGTCGTAGCGCATAAACAGCACTCCTGCCCTTGAAGCTTTGTCATAATACTTTGTTTCATGGTCCCTTCCGTATGCCCTGATGTCCTGATAAAAAGACACAATATTTATGTCCTTAAATTTTTCCTTTAATTCATTTTCAGCCTGCAGTACGGCTGTGCAGCAAACCCTTGAACAGTGGGCATTAAGCCTTCTTTCATTTGCCGGTTTCTTGTATCCTTCAAGCTCCCTGCTGCCCACACAGTGCATAAAACCAATTGTTTTAATGTTGCGCCCCGATATCTCAAGCTTTCCGGAATTTTTATATTCTTCAGACTGCATAATGCTTATTAACTGCGGCAGTGTTATAACGGCAGGGTGCATGCCGCAGCCAAACTCTCCTTTGTAGGGTTCATAGTGATTGTAACCTGTTGCGGCAATTATCACGCCCGCTTCAATTTCTGTCACGGTTTCTTTTTTATGAAGGTCAACCCTTCCTGCCAGTATGTCGGCGCATTTACCGCAGAAAGTGCAGGCCTCAAAATCAATTGCAGGATTTGACGGCATTGCTTCCGGGTAATTTTTGTAAATTGCTTTCCTTATGCCCGTTTTGTTTTTAAACGGATCTTCAACAACAGCCCTGCACAAAGAAGCTGCTTTTTCATATTCTTCATGCGTGATTTCCCCAAATGTTCCTCTTGATACTGTCTTAACCTTAACCTTATAATTCCCTATACCGCCGGAAGCTTCAATAACTTCGCTTCTTGTCATCACGGTTATGTTTTCATTTTCAAATATTTCTTTCATAAGTTTAAATGCCGTTTCCTTTGCATCTTCTTCAGTCGGGAAAAGCCTTCCCATTTTTACCGTGTTCCCGCCAAGAAAAGCCTCTTTTTCAACAAGATAAACTTTGCTTCCTTTTTTGCTTATGTCAATTGCGGCCCTCATTCCCGCAATTCCTCCGCCAACAACAACGGCGGACGGCAAAGATTTTATTTCTATCATATCAAGCGGCTTTGCAAGCTTAACCTTTTCAACGGCGGCTTTTGCAAGCCTTATTGCTTTCTCGGTTGCCCCTTCATGGTCAAGCTTATGCACCCAGCTTGCCTGCTCCCTTATGTTTGCCTGTTCAAGCAGATACGGATTTAAACCGGCTGATGTCATTGCCCTCCTGAAAGTCAGCTCGTGAAGCCTTGGCGAACAAGCCGCAACAACAACCCTGTTGATTTTACCGGAACTGACAGCTTCCTTTATCAGGTTTTGGCCCGGATCCGAGCACATAAAAATATA
>CAYQIS010000023.1:0-23328 GCA_964417645.1 uncultured Spirochaetia bacterium | reverse complement strand
GGGCAATCTCCGACGGCTTTGCTCCGGGCACCATGCCTGACGCAAGCACCACAAGCTCGTGCCTGATTTTTTTCATTGTTCCGGTTTCTTCCATCATTTCAACATTAAGCTCCAGGTCGCCTTTTTCAACTTCGGTTATTTTTGCAACCTTTGCCTTTATAAATTTAATTCCCATTGCCTCGGCATTTCTGTAAAACTGCTCATAACTTTTTCCAAACGCCCTTATATCCATGTAATAAATGCTTATGTCTGCCATTGGCAGCGCAGCCGACATAAGCATGGCCTGTTTAATTGAATACATACAGCAAACCCTTGAACAGTAAGGTACGCCTATTGACCTGTCACGCGATCCGGCGCAAAGCACAAAAGCTATGCTTGAAGGCTCCTTTCCGTCCCCCGGCCTTACAGCTCCGCCAAAAGGGCCGGAAGGCGCGATAACGCGTTCAAGCTGAAAGGAAGTAATCACATTTTTCGGCCCGCCCAGATAATACTCTTTTTTTATATCAACAGGTGTAAGGTTATATCCGGTTGCCATTATCACGGAATTGCATTCAATCCCTAATATCTCTTCTTTTTGGTCAAAAACAATGGATTTCGGCTCGGTTGGACATGCATCATAACATTTCCCGCACTGCATGCATGTTTTTGGGTCCAATACGGCAACCTGCGGCATTGCGGTATTGAAAGGGATACATACCGCTTTTCTTGCCCCAAGGCCGCGGTCAAATTCATGAGGCACATATACAGGGCAGACATCCTCGCATTTCTTGCAGCCTATGCAGGTTTTCTCGTTTACATATCTCGGCTTTTTTCTTATTGTCACAAAAAAATCCGCGCCTTTTTTTTCCGTTTTAATGACCTCGGAATATGTCATTATTGTGATATTTTTATTGTTATACGCTTCGGACATTTTAGGCGTTGTGATGCATGATGCGCAGTCAAGCGTGGGATAAACTTTGGAAAGGGCGATCATATTGCCGCCGATTGAAGCTTCTTTTTCTACAAGCAGCACCTTATAGCCCTGAGATGCAAGGTTAAGGGCCGATTCCATGCCCGCTATTCCTGCCCCCACAACAACAGTATGATATTTAACGTTCATGTTTTGCCTTCCGCTTTAAGTTTTGCGGTAAATTCAGCCATTTGATTTATTTCTTTAAGCATCGCGGCCGTGCATACGGAACAAATTGCTGTTAATTTAAGCCTTTTTACATTCATCCCGGCGGCTTTAATTTCAGCCTGTGCCTGCTTTACCACTTCGGAAAGATGCCTGTAAGAATCCTCAACCGGACAATCCGAACCCGCTGACGCTATTATTATGCCGTCCATTCCTTTTTTCAGTGTTTCAACATAGAAGTAAGCCGGAAGTATGCCCGGATAAATAGTCTTTATAACATACACGCTTGACGGATAATCCGCGTGCATCTGCCCCAGCGCATCAACCGCAAGATAAGAGCTTCTTGCCATTGTCACAACAAGTATTTTTGGCTTATAAAACGCCTGCTGCATTTTATTTCAGCCTTTTTATAAATATCCTGTCGTATTCATCGCCTTCAATTAACCCCAGCACTTCATGACCGACTTTTGCTGCCCATGCGGGAAGGTCCTTTTTTGTCCCTTCATCATTGGACATAACTTCCATAATCTGGCCAATATTTATCGTTCCGATTCCTTTTTTGGCGTCCAAAAGAGGCCCCGGGCATGAACTTCCGCGCGCGTCTATAACTTTGTCGGCCTTTAAATTATTCAATTCTTCCTTTGTCATTTATTTCCCTCCTTTTTGTGATGTTTTTTTATAATTTGATGTTTTCTGATTATTGTAGCGGCCGTAATATCCTGCATAATGGAACATGCCTTTGCTATCTTCTTATCGGCAAGAGAATAGACAACATTAAGGCCTTTTTTCTCCGAATTGACTATCCCCTTATTTACCAGCATTGCCATATGCTGGGACATGTTGGCCTTGCTTATCCCCGTTTCCTTTATCAATTCCGTGGCTGTTTTTTTACCGCAGCATAAAAGTTTTATTATGTGAAGTCTGTGCGGGTTTCCAAACGTCCTGCATATTCCGGCCTGAAGCCTGATTAAATCTTTCAATCGCAAGCCACCTGTTTAGTAGTTAATGAATTATTTAACTATATCCAATTTATATCACCCGAAAGCAAAAAAGTCAAATTTTATTTAAAGCTTAAATTCATCTGTGCTTAATTTAAGGTTGGCCGCAATTTCCGAAAGTGTTTCAACCGAAGAATTAAGTTCATCCATTGTTGACGCCTGTTCCTGCGAGCTTGCGGCCGCTTCCTGGGAGCTTGCCGCAATTTCTTCCGAACTTGCCGCAATTGATTCTATCTGAGACGCCGCCTCGTTCATCGACTCGACTATTTCGCGGAAAATCGAATGTGTTTCTTCGGTAAGCAGGGATCCTTTTACGATTTCATTGTTGCTGTTAACGGCAAGTTCAACCGCCGCTTTTATGTCGTCCCTTACCTGCCTTATCCTTCCGGATATCTTTTTTGCCTGTTCAGTGCTCATCTCGGAAAGCGACCGTATCTCATCCGCAACCACCGCAAAACCCCTTCCGGAATCTCCCGCGCGCGCCGCCTCAATTGCGGCATTAAAAGAAAGCAGTTTGGTCTGGTCCGCGATGTTCTGTATAATCTCAACCATTTTCTTTATTTCATCGCTGTGTCCCGCCAAAGCTTCCATCTTCGAAGCGGACAGTTCAACATCATTCTGCAGCTTCTGCATATTTTCAAGCAGTTCTCCCATTTTTTCCTGCCCTTTTTTTGCCTCGCTTTCCGCTTTTACCGCGGAATTTGAAGCAATCTGGGAATTTTTGGCTGTTTCCGCAGTTGCCTGTGAAATATTGGCGACGGTTTCCGAAAGCTGCACAATTGTAAGCCTGCTTTGCTCGGATATCTGCGCCAGCTGTTCCGCTGATCCGGCTATCATGTCAGCTTTTTCCTTTATATTGCCAACAAGCTGTTTCAGGCTTGTTATCATCTTTTCACAGGCAATTCCCAGGGAATCTCTTTGTGACCTTGCGGTAAAATTAACCGTAAGGTCTCCCTTTGAAATGCTGTTTAATATTTCAGAAACAGAATTAATGTAAACAATCATCCTTGAAAATGAAGCCCCAAGCATGTCTTTTTCGGATTTTGCCTCAAATTTCTCGGCAATTATGCCTTCGGAAATATTGTCAGCAATCGCCGCAATCTCGGTAAAATATTCCGACACTTTTTGAAAACTTCTTGTAAGCACGCCTATTTCGTCATTTGTTTTTAAGGCTTTAAACCCTGTTCCGATTTCACCGTTGCTTATCTTAAGCGCTGTTACAGATATGTCCTTAATGTGCCTTACCAAGTGAATGTAAAGATATACGGCAATTCCCAAAGCCGTTAAAACAGTTCCCAACATTCCAATTATTATCATTACATTCCTGTTTTTTTCCGTCTGCATTACAAGTGAGCTTTTATCAAAACCTATTCGAACGGCACCAAGCTCGTCCCCAAGGTACATAATCGGAATGGACAATTCAAAAGAATTTTTGCTTTCGTCATCAATTTTTGAAAGCGGATAATCAAAAATTGTTTCCTCAAGTTTTACTGTGTTTGGCAGGCTGAAATTTGCCCTTCCTTCGGCATTTATTTCAGAAACCAACTTTCCTCTGTAGATAAAAGCCGCATACTTCATGTCTTCCCTTGTTACCGCGGCTTCAAGAATCCTGTTAATGTCAGCTTTGCTGTCAGGCGGTATCTTTTTGTCAATGTTTTTCCTGTCAAGCATAACGGCTTTTATGTACGGCTCCACCATATAGGCGCAGTTTTCGCCAAGAGTGACTATTTTTGAGTTAAACTGTTCTTCAAGCATTTTGCCATACACTTTATTTCCATAATTTATGACCGCAACCGAAAGAACCGTACATCCGGCAAGGACAATCAAAGCAACCTGTAAACCAAGAGAAAACCCCGCCTTTTTTTTCACTTTTAATTACCGCCTTTACTTTGCTTTTGGATAAAGAACCTTGTGCGCGCCAAGCGCCCTGTTAACCATCTTTGTCACGGCAACAGAAGAAACGGTTGCCCCGCTTACCGCGTTTATATTTTTAAAAACCTCAAGGTTGTCTCCGATGCCTTTTCCTATAAACTGGTCAAGAAAACTGCGCATTACAATGGGCCTGCCTCTTTTTTCGCTTGAAGATATAATCTCAAGATTCTTTACTTTTCCGTCTTCACCTATAAGCACTATCGCCTTAATATCCCCCCATTTTCCCTTATGGTCCTGCACTGAAGCAACGCCTTCCTTGCCGGAATAAAAAACGCATTCCTTGTCAATTACAGATCCGTCCATTACATCGCCTTTGAACATTTTCTTTATTTCCTGTTTGTCCGCATCGGTGCATGATGCCTTTAAGACTTTAGCGCCGCCGGGAAGCATGTCTTTTACCGCCTGTTCTTCGGTTACAAGAACCGCCGCAAAAACACAAAAAACCGCACCGATTACAAACATTGCGCTTAATAAATACTTTTTCATAAAAACCCCCTTTAAATTTATTTTAATCCTTTTGTCAAAAATTTGTTGCCTTTATCATCAATTATCATGCATTCCAAAAACGGCAGAGATTCCGCAAGCTTAAGCCCGTCTTCAGGCCCAAGGATAAATATGGGTTTTGTCCAGGCATCCGCAATCATGGAGCTTTCCGCCATTACGGTTACGCTTATTGATTTCCTTGCAGGATACCCTGTCCTTGGGTCCATAATGTGATGGTAACGGACTCCGTCCTTTTCAAAGAACCTTTCATAATCGCCGGAAGTCACAATTGAAACATCCTCGGCATCAAGCGCCGCAATCACTCCGTCGCCACGCGGGTTTCGCACCCCTATTTTCCACGGCTTTCCTCTTAATTTTCCAATTGCGACAATATTTCCTCCGCCGTCTATAAGCGCGGACTTGACACCAAGTTCCTTTAATTTAGCCGCAGCCTGTTCGCAGGCATAGCCCTTGCCGATTCCTCCGAGGTCTATTTCTATCCACGGCTTTCTTTTATAAACCTTTCCTTCCTTAATTTCAAGATATTTCCAACCTGTTTTTTTAAGCGCTTCCTTAATTGCCTGATCAGACGCAACAGACGGTGTTAAACCCGTATAAAAACCCCATGCTTTTACAACGGGCGATATTGTGATGTCAAAAAGCCCGTTTGTTTTTTCCGCCACTTCAAGAGCGGTTTTAATCACATAAACAGTTTCCGGGTCGCTTATCGGTTCGCCTGTTTTATTGAACCTGTAAACAGGACTCTCCGTTTTGAAGGCTGACAGTTTGTTGTCAATTTCCTCCATTCTGTCAAGCGCCGCGTCAATCTTCTTTAAAATATTCCTGCCGCCCGGCGCCTGTATTGTACATACGGTATCCAGCATAAAACGCGTGCGTTTCTGCACCTTTGGGGCAATTATTTTAAGTGTAAAAATCGCCGCCAATAAGATTATCGCGGCTGCGGTTAATACGGTTATTGCTTTTTTCATCTTCAGAAAGTCACCCTTAAACCAAGAGTCGGTCTTGTAAATATAAGGGTCTGGGTTCCGTTTCCGTTTCTCCAGTCCGCAACATCAACCTGGAACTGAAGTATTGAACTGTCTGTTATAAAATAATTAAGCCCTGCCGTGTTTGTGATATATGTCTCGCTTGTGCCCGACATTTTTGCTCCCGGTATTCCGCCGTTAAAATTAAGGCTTCTTGCGGTGTCATTTTGTGCAAAAATCGTCACATCAGGAAGAAGCCTGTAAACAACAGTCGCATAATAACCTTCGCTTATGGCGTCATAAATTTTTGCTCCCACAGTCCCTTTTTCCCATTTGCCTCTTACATACTCGCCCCTTATTTTAAATGCCTGCCAGTTTACCGAAGCGCCTGCGCTCCATTTATGGAAATTGGCATTTCCCTTGAAATTAAACCACTGCGCTCCCGGATTTACACCCGCGGAAGTTGCGGCAGCCATTATTGAACCTGACAATGTAAAAGGACCCCAGGACGGTTCAACGTGAGCGGCGGCGCCCGGATACATGCTGAAATTATTGCCGGAGATATAAGATTCGCTGTAATAGCTGGACGAACCCGCGCCGTTGATTATATAAAGATAAACCGGCATTGAAACTTCCCCGAAATTAAAAGGCTTGTAAATTTCAACCGCCATTTCATGCGCCTGCCCAAGATTTGGATTGCATATCATCTTGCCTGCATTAAACATTTCGTCCCAAAAAAGCTCCTGGCCGTAATTCATGGTAAACATCGGCTTAAAAACGCCGGCTTTAATTTCCACGTCTTCAGGCGCGCGGTATTTTACAAAAGCTTCATCAAGCCCTGCGGTGTATGTGACGCTTCTTGCCCTCTGCACCCCGATTACTGTCCCAAGTTTCGGGGTTGCGCCCGTGCTTACCGTAAATTTTGGCTTTAATTCTATTTCAAACTTGTCGCTTAATTCCTGGCTTATATAAAGAATTACTTCATTAAATCCCATGCCAATGTATGAAGTTGAAGCCGTGCTGGTTACAACAGAACCGCTTTTAACAGTTGTAACGCCTGTCGGCTGGTCATATAAAACCATTTTAAGATGCCCGCCAACCTTTGTTTCGCCAAGCTTCATTTCACCCGCAAAAGAACTAAAAGAAATCAGGAACAAAACCGAAAACAAAAACAACAAAAGCTTCTTCATCATGCCCTCCTTTTTTAGTTTTGCCTGTTTTGCCCGTAAACAGAAGCTGCGGCTTCAGTTGATGCCTCTATTATTCCGCCAAAACCCGGTTTTCTTTTCGCAAAAACAAATGACGCGGACTTAACCGCCCTGTCCATAAAGTCCGGAAGCATTGCCCATGAACACGCAATAATTGCCGACACCCTGTGCGCGTCAATTCCAAAAACTTTAAGCGGCAGCAGTATTTTCACAAGCCCTGCAGCCATTTCATGCGGCGTAAGCCTTGAACTCATAACGGCTGATACCGACACCATCAGAAAAATCCTTAATGCAAATACGGCGGCTTCATTTAATCCCGTGTCAGTGACACTTATAAAAAAAAGCCGCGCAATTTCCCTTCCTCTGTTATCAAAAATTATCGGGGTAATTGCCGCAAACAAAATAAGATATTTAGCCTTAAAGGCAAGTGTCCTTGCCGCCCTTAAAGTTCCGCGTCCTGCCATAAGAATTATTGCAATAACCGATGACAAAAACAGTAAAACAAAAAAATCCTTAACAAGCAAAACAAAAACTGCAAAAATAAATCCCGAAGTCATAATAAGCGCGCTTTTTATCCCTGTTTGTTTAAGTTCTTTTGCATGAATTGAATTGTGCGGCATGTCTTTTGTCTTTGCCAGTGTGCCTGATGCAATCAGGCCGGTTATTGCTCCGGTTATAACCGCGCTTATGCCAAGATAAGGTATAAAAGCAAATACAGCCTTGTTTTGTATCAGCAGCAGAAAAACAACCAAAAGCTGCGCCATATTGTTTACAAAAGCGCCGAAAACCGAAATTCCGACCGGGCTGAATGCCATTGCATTTTTCCCGCCAAGTCCGTAAAGACCCGCCATTGCAATTGCGCCTGATACGGACGCCGTAAAACTTATAAAAAAAGATGGCGAAAGAAAAGATCCTGTCACAAAGGAAGCTACCATACTCCTGATTGCCGCAATCTCAATTGCGGTTGATACGCCGTGCCTGTAAAGGGCAATTATTGTCACCAGGTTTGCCAGCCCAAGCCTTACGCCCGGAAGAGGGATGCGCGGCAGGAAATTTTCCATTACAGAAAGCGCGGCGGCAAAAGTAACCAAAAAAGCCGCTTCTTCCGGAGTGGCACGCCTTTTATCGTTCATCAGTAAGCCACCGCATTAACATTTGTTTGACCTTCTTCAACTATTTCAGCCAATACCCTGTTATATGCGCATATTATGCAGCTTCCGCTTTTGCTTATTGCGCCGGTGTGAACACACACCTGCTCGGTGCAGGACGAAGATACAGCCCTGATTGTGCCCTTTTCTATTTTAAAACGGACATTATTGACAGTAAATTCCGTATCTTTATCAAGACTGTAAGTTTCTTTTTTGTCATTGAAAGTTATTACAACTTTTTTTCCTGCCCCCGAAAAGCCATATAATAAAGGAAGAAATGAAATCAAAAGTAAAAGCACGGCAAGTAATATATCATTTAACATAATGCCATAAAAATCTTTTGGCCTCATCCTGCCCCCTGTTAATATATTGTTTTTTATTATATATAATATTTATAAAAAAGTACAAAAAAACATGCTGTTTTATCACTGTTTCGGTGATTTATTGGGTTCAGGTCAAAAGGGCCGCGGATTTAAACAATAGGTGTATGTCCTTGGAAATTGCAGAAGATAAGATATTTAATTAAAAACATTTTTTAGTTTTCTTATGAACACATTTTTTACCGCACTGATAGCAAACTTCATTTGTAAGCGTGCCTTTTTCAAAATATTCCTTTATGTTGCCAAGGGTTGTTTCCGCTATGTTGGTTACGGCTTCTTTCGTGAAAAAAGCCTGGTGCGAGGTCACAAGCACATTAGGAAAAGTCAGAAGCCTTGCAAGCGTGTCATCTCCTATTACCTTGGAAGAAAAATCCTCAAAAAAATATTTGTCTTCCTCCTCATATACATCAAGCCCGGCATACCCCACTTTCCCGTTTTTTAAGCCGTTAATAAGCGCTTTTGTGTCTATAAGGCTGCCGCGTCCGGTGTTAATTATCATAACCCCTTTTTTCATGGTTTTGATTGCAGCCGCATTTATCATATGAAATGTTTCCCTGCTTAAAGGGCAGTGCAGCGTGATTATATCCGAATCACGATAAAGCCTGTTAAGGTTTACATATTTTATTCCGTAATTTTTTGCAAACTTCCTGTCAGGATATGCGTCGTAAGCGATAATTTCCATGCCAAAACCCTTCAGTATCTTTGCGGCTTCCCTGCCTATTTTACCCGTCCCTATTATGCCCGCTGTTTTTCCGCGCATATCAAAACCCAAAAGCCCGTTTATTGAAAAGTTTGCTTCCTTTGTCCTGTAATACGCCTTGTGCGTCTTTCTGTTAAGAGTCAGCATCATTGCAACCGCGTGTTCGGCAACCGCGTTCGGGGAATATGCCGGCACTCTTACAGCATGAAGGTTCCCATAAGCGGCTTTAAGATCCAAATTGTTATATCCCGCACACCTTAGTGCTATTAATTTTACCCCGCCATGTTTCAATGCGGCTGTAACTTGCGCGTCTATAATATCATTTACAAAAGCGCATACCGCGTCACACCCTTTGGCCATATAAGCTGTATCCCTGTTAAGATGTATGGGAATATATTTAATTCCAAACCCGAATTTTTTGTTTACATTGTCAAAATTTTCAATGTCATACGGTTTTGCGTCAAAGAAAGCTATTCTTATGTTTTTCATGATCTTCCTCCTTTTCCCCGCAGTTTTTTGCAGCCTGTTTTAAGTTAGCAAACGCTAACCAAATTGTCGTAAAGAAGAGGATAGGCGGATAAAAAGGGTTTGGGAGGGGTTTTTATCTTGGGAATCGCGCCTATCCTCAATTTACACTTTTTATAATTTATCTTCCAAAGAGCTTTTATCACCTTTCTTGTGATAATTATATACGTAAATTTACGCCAAGTCAAGCCTTTACGAAATTACTTAAAAATCTTCCCCGCTTCACGAAACCAAAGCGTTAAGTCCAGCGCCCCCATTGATATGCCGATTTTTTTTGTAAACTTCCTCATTTTTTCTTCTATTTCAAGATATCGCGCTTTTGTAAGTGTTTCAGGAACCGAAGGAATAACCCCCATTTTAACCAGGTTCTTTAATATATGACGGTCCAGTATGGCAAGCTCTTCCGTGAAACCTATATTCCGCAGAAAATGCGAAGCTTCCTTGTAGCCGTAGCCTTTTATATTTTTAACAAGCCATTCCCTTTTTTCCTCGTCTGTTTTAAAACCGGCCAAAACTTTTCTTATGTTTATTTTTCCGTTTTTAACAAATTTATCCCTTGCCAGACAGGCATAAACCGCTTTTTTGTTTTTAAACCTTACCATATTCATTTCAGGAAGTTTAAGAAGCTGCGCCGGCGTGGAATTTAAAAGAAGTTTTTTTTCTATTATTTTTTCCACGCACGCCCAGCATGAAGTTGCTTTTGACTGCGGGGTAAATATGCAGAATATAAGCTCGTGAATTATCCGCTCATCGCTTCCCTTTTCCCATACCTCATGAAAATCTTTAAGTCGGGCGTCTATTGCCTTCTTGTTTTCAAGATATATTTTTTTAACAGTCTTTATTTCTTCCTTTGCTCCCATTTTTTCTCCGCTATTTTTTTATTCAATAATTTCCGGTATATCTCATCACAGTTGCCTTGTATCCCGCGCTTTCATCAGCAAAAATTACATAAGGCATCTGGCCCTGGTTGTCAAAAACAAGAGAAATATATTCTGCCTGTGCCGGAGAAATATTGTATCCCACGATTTCCCACGATGCCTTATTTCTTGCAACGGTAAGCGAATTGCCCCTTCCTCCGTCGCGGTAGGCAACATAAGGAGCACCAAGGAAGGACGAAAGCGACACATAAGAACAATTCTCAGACGAAAATACCGGAAGCCCCCCGTAATAAGACCAGCCGCCGGATAAATACTTCATTACGGAAACCCTGTTATAATTGTTTGTTTCAGTGAAAGCGGCAAACATTGTCCCGTCATTTTCAATATATAGCGAAACCGAATTTGCATCAGCCAGGGTAAGCGGGGATGCTCCGTATTGCGCCCATGTTCCCCATATTGCATCACGTTTTAAAACCCTCGCCCTGTATGCCATATCCCAGTCCCTGAAAGCAACAAATGCCTCGCCGTTGTAAACTTTAATGCTTATATCAGATGCAATTCCGGATGTTATCGCGGTTCCCATGTCTTCCCATCCGTTCATTAAATCATATTTTCTGACCGAGAGTCTGCCGGAATTAATTCCGTCCCTGAACGCAACCCAAGGCGTTCCGTTGCCGTCAATTGTAAATGACATATCATAAGCCGCTCCCGCGCTTGCCGCAGTTCCGTTTATGTCAAGCGTCTCCCATGATGAGTTAACAAACCTTTTTACCTTTATTATATTGCCGTTCAAATTGTCCCTGTATGCAACATAAGGGATCCCGCCGTAAACACTTATCTTCACGTCTTCGGCAAGACCTTCAGAAACAGCTCCGGTACCTATTCCCTGCCATGAACCTGATTCATATTTTTTTACAAATACCCTGTTGTTATATGAACCGTCGGAATAAGCGGCATAAGGAACACCCTGGTAAACATCTATTGCCGTATAGTATGCCCTGCCTGACGAAAACCCTCTTGTTCCAATTAATTCCCAGCTTGGGGTTATTGTTGATGTTACCGTTGGTGTTGCCGTGCCTGTTGAAGTGACTGTTGCGGTAACGGTTTGTGTGACTGTTGACGTTGTCGTAACCGTTTGTGTTATTGTTTCGGTACCTGTGTTTGTATGCGTTTGGGTTATTGTAAATGTTTCGGTTATGCTCGGAGTGATTGTCTGCGTGCCGGTTTGTGTTGCCGTCATTGTTATGGTACCCGTGGGCGCAATTACATTTATCAAAGGAGAAGAAGCAATCGGATAAACATTTTCGCCCAGAGGGTCTGTCTCACAAATCATGGTAAATGTGCCGGCCCCGTTAATTACAGCGCCCGGCCCGCCCTTGCCCTTATAACCGTAAACAATTGTTATTGTTCCGGTGAACGCGGGAAGATTTTTAACACGCACAATCATGCTTGCGCCCTGCTGCAGCAAAGACACAACTTCCGCTCCGCCTGATGCGAATGCGTAAAAGCATCCGGGATATGTGTCTTCAACCGAAGGCTGGCTCCAGCCCGCAGGTATTGTAATTTTTATTGTCCCGCCTTCGGGAGCGGCCGTCCAAGACGTCTTTCCTGCCGTATATGTAAACATAATTGTGTTTCCCGCGCTTCCGTCCGTCACATTTACAGGAAGCACTGTCACGGTTCCTTCGCCTATAACGGGAGTGAACGTGGGCGTAACCGTTGCCGTTGGCGGTATAACAACAGCCATGGGATTTGAATTTACGGGATGTGTTGTGTCTCCGGCTTCACCCGCTTCGGATGCAATTGTAAAAGTTCCCGGCGCCCCAATCAAAGCGCCCGGCCCTCCAAAAGATTTGTCTCCGTAAACAACAACTATTTTTCCGGTTAATGCCTGAATGTCAGCGGCCCTTACCACTATATCTCGCCCGTTTACTCCAAGGCCCACAAGGGTTCCGCCGTTTGGAAGTGACACTGAAAAATATCCCGGATCGGTAAGCGTTAAACTTGGAGGGCTCCAGTCTGCCGGCATTGTTATCTTAAGGGTTCCATAAAGCGGGTCCGGCCCTATCCAGCCAAGTTCGCCTGCCGTGTATGTAAAAGTTACTGTTGTGCCCGAAGTTCCGGAAATAAAAGAAGAAGGCGACATTTCAAGGCTTCCGCGGTTTCCGCCGAATGTGGGGGTTATTGTTGCGGAAAATGCAGTGGTATGTGTAACTGTTGCCGTAATGCTTTCGGTGAACGAAGGTGTAAAAGTGCGCGTTAAGCTTTGGGTTGCGGTAAAAGTCGGGGTATATTCAGGGCTTAATGTAATGGTTATTGTTTCTGTTGCGGAAGCGGTTTGCGTGTTCGTGGGCGTTGATTCAAAAGCCGTACCTGTTAAAGTTAAACTTGGGCTAAAAGAAGGCGTAACTGTGTTTGTTGCCGTTGCGCTTGCGGTTAAATATGTCTGTGTTGCTGTTGCCGTTAAAGTAAAGGAAAAAGTTGCCGCGGGATTATATGCCGTATTTGTAACTGTCGGCGTTCCCGTAAAAACATCAGGCGCGGGCGCCGAAGGCCCGGTTATGATGTTTTTCTTGCCGCAAGAACCCGCCAAAAAAGCAATTAAAACAAGGCAGGCCAATAACGGTTTAATTGCCCTTGCAGTATGTGATATGCGCATATGGCTTAATTATAAGCCATTTTAATATTTATTGACAATGGTTTTTACTTCCTGATAAAATGTCCAAAACCTTGTTTCATGGAGGAACACGTGAATAATAAAGGGCTTAATTTAAGCGTAATTTTTATTCTGTGCGCCGCTGTTGCATTTACGGGCTGCGGGAACACAAAAGTTTCAAAAGCGGAATTAAAAAGACTTGGTTTGATAAACAGTTTTGAAAAAACCGCTTCCGAAATTTCAATCGGAGATTTTTCGGTGGAAACCGGCGGCTATGTTAACCTTGAACAGTTTAAAAAGCATTCAACCAACGGCAAGTTTTCGGCAAAAGCCGTTTTCTCCGTTCCAAAAGATTTTTTAAGCGAAAACGAAATAAAGAAAATTTCCGAATGGAACGCCGGCATAACGATTAACATAAACACCCTTTCAAAATTAAAAGTCACTGACTGGTCGCCATATAAAAAATTTGCAATTGATGTTTTCAGCGACAATGACAAAGAATATACAATGTTTCTTAAACTGCACGACGCGCAGGGCAAAGAATATCTTGCTTCAATGCCGGTAAAAAAAGGCAAAAACAAGCTTGAATTTATGCTTGATGCCGTCAAAGCCGCAAGAATAGACATAACAAGCATTGTAAGTTTTACCGTTTATCTTAATACAAAAGACGAGCCTTCTGACGTCACTCTTTATTTGGACAACATAAGACTGGTACCGTAATGTTAAGCAGGTTTAAAATACTTGCGGATTTGCTTCGCGTAAAACAGTGGATTAAAAACCTTCTGATTTTTGCCGCCCTTCTTTTTACCGGCAATATTTTTAACACTCTTCTTTTATTTAAAACAATAACGGCATTTATGCTTTTTTCGTTTACCGCAAGCGCGCTTTATATAATGAACGACCTTAAAGATTTCAAGGAAGACAGGCTTCACCCCGTAAAAAAACTCAGGCCCATTGCTTCCGGCGCCGTTCCTCACATATATGCCGCAGCCGTTGCCGGCATACTTATATTTTTGGGGCTTCTTGGCTCTTATTTTTTAAGCCTTAACTTTTTTATTATTGTCCTTGCCTATGCCGTGCTTACAACGCTTTATACATATTACCTTAAACATGTGGTTATACTTGATGTCTTTGAGGTTGCTCTTGGCTTCATTCTTCGCCCGATAGCGGGAGCCATTGTAATTGACGCGGCCATTTCTCCCTGGCTTTTAATATGCACAACCCTTCTTGCGCTTTTTGTCATTCTTTCAAAAAGGCGCAATGAACTTACGGCAATGGAAGACGCCCACAAGCACAGGAAAATACTTGCCGAATACTCGATTCCAATGCTTGACCAGATGATAAACATAGTCACCGCTTCAACAGTCATCGCTTATTCACTTTACACGTTTACTTCGGCAACAGCCTCCAAAAACCACCTGATGATGCTTACCATACCTTTTGTTCTATACGGCATATTCCGTTACCTGTATCTTACCCATAAAAAAAACATGGGCGGCGCTCCGGAGCAGATATTTTTAAAAGACATTCCCATGATAGTGGATACGATACTCTGGGTAATAACTTCCGCCGCCATAATAATGCTGGCAAAATAATAATTTTATGGTTCTCTGCCTGTCTCTTAACACAACAAGGGACATTGTTGTTCCTGTCAATGAATTTATCAGGGGAAAGGTTCTTCGCACCAAAAAAAACAATAACATTTTTTCATATCCCGCAGGAAAGGCAATAAATTCGGCAAGGGCCGCGCAAACTCTTGGGTGCGATGTCGTTGTAAGCGGTTTTTGCGGCGCGGAAGATTTTGATTACACATATAAATATCTTAAAAAAAACGGCATAAATTCTTATTTAACCTCAGTTGACGGCAAAAACAGAATTTGCGTGATAATCAACGAACTTAAAAAGAACACCGAAACCGTTATAAACAGCGAGTCTGATTTTATTGTTAACAAAACAGCAGAAGATAAGCTTATAAAAAAACTTGCGCAAATATCCAAAAAAGCTTCGTGCTGCATTGTTTCGGGCAGCCTGCCTTTGGGCTGCACAACCGGTTTTTACAAAAGGCTTTTATCCCGCGTTTCATCCTTTACAAAAGTAATATGCGACACTTCGGGAAAAAACCTGAAAGAATCCTCAAAGCTCCCGCTTTATATTCTTAAGGGAAACAGGCATGAATTCGAGCAAGCTTTCGGCGTAAAACTTGTGGGCATTTCATCGGCCTTGTCTTTTGCGTCAAAGCTTGCAGGCAGCGGGCCAAAAAATGTTGTCATAACCCTTGGAAGAGCCGGTTCTGTTTGTGTGTCCGAGAATAAAACATCTTATACAATAAAACCGTCTTTTATTACGCGGGGTTTTTCAGCGGTCGGATGCGGCGATGCATATAATGCCGGCCTTGCTTATGGCCTGGATAAAAATTTTTCTTTGGAAAAATCTCTTGCGTTTGCCGCGGCATGCGCCGAAGCAAACCTGCAGTCTTTTGGGTCCTGCTTTATCAAAAAAAACGCCGTGAAATCAATTTTTAAAAAAATTAAAATAAAAAAAGCCCCTCTTTAAAAGAGGGACTTTTTGTTGAATCAGGAAAATTATCTTTTGGTAACCTTTATCTCAACATAATTGTTGTCGCCTTTATTCACAACTATGGATTTTGCGCTGTCATTTAAGTAAGTTTCGTCAACAGACAGTATATATCCGCCCACATATAAGGATTCAAAAACAAAGTTCCCCATGCTGTCTGTTGTTGTTGTGTATATCTGATTGTTATGTTTATTTATAACCTTGACTTTCGCGCCGCCAAGAGGCGAATTTCCAAGTTTAACAGTTCCGCGCAGCGGGGCGCTGTTTAAAGCGGGCGTAAACGTCGGTGTTGCGGTTGGTATTCTTGTCGGCTTCCTTGTGGGCGTGTTTGTGGGTGTTTCGGTAAACGTAAAAGTAAATGTGGGTGTAAATGTTTCTGTAAAAGTGGGCGTTACGGTAAATGCCGCCGTTGGAACTTTTGTAAATGTCATTGTTAAAGTCGGCGTTGGTTTCTCCCTTCTTATTTCCAGCATGTATGGCCAGCCTTCAATGTCTATCTCGGTTGATATTTCGTTCATATTCGGGTCAATAACCGCAATTTTTCCCATTTTGGTTCCGTTATCGTGGCCCGCAACATATATATAATCGCCGGAAGGAACCTTTCCGTAAACAGCGTCATACACCACATAATCAAGGCCAACAGAAGCGGGTTTTGTGTACTTTTTCGTTTCAAATATGTCAACTCCGTTCATAACGGACACATAAAGCGTCTCATTTCTCCAGGCAACGCCTCTTGGTGTATCTGCAGTTATTATTTCATTCACAAGAACATTTGTTCTTGTGTCAATCACAGACACGCTTCCAAGACCTTCGTTGGAAACAAAAAGTCTGTTGTCATGTATTGTCATGCCCCAAGGGTCCGCTCCCGTCGGGATAACGCCGGTTATTTTTCCCGTTGGTATGTCAAGAACGGCCACACCTTTTCTCTGCCACAATGCGATATATGCTTTTTTATCGTCATCACGTATAACAATTGCTTTTGGCACACCGCCAAGCGCTATCGGGTCCCCCACAGGCTCCATCTTTTCAAGGTCAACAACGCTTACATTATAGGATTTCGAATTAATTACATAAGCTTTTGTGCCGTCTCTGGTTATGTCAAGCGCAACAGGCGCAAAACCAACGCTGACAAAATCATCTTCAACCGTAAAATTTTTTGTTTTCATTCTGTACAGTCCGTTTGTTTCCGGGCTTACAAAATAAAGATACTTTTCATCCGGAGAAAGCCTCATTCCGCGCGCAACAAATCCCAGGTCAACCTCGTTTACAACCCTGTTTATCGCGGTGTCAAATATGGATATTTTTTTATATTGATTGTGCGAAATAAAAAGGTAAGGCGAAGCCAAAAGGGATGCTCCAAATACCGCTGTTAACAATGCCGCAAGCAGTGCTTTTCTCATTTTTTTGCTCCTTTTTTATTTGATTTTTTTGCAGATTTCTTTTTCCTTCCTTTTAAAAGGGATGCGGTTTTTTGTGTTGTTCTTCTTATTCTGAAACTCATAAATTTTAAAAGCACATCCGTTACCTTAAAACCGGTTTTTGCATGCTGTGTTTTTAATTTTTTAAACCCGTCAATTGAAAGCTTTACAAGCTCGCATCCCGTATCACCGGACACGGCCGAAGCGGAGCGGGGAGAGCCGTCAATTAAGGCCATTTCCCCGAAAAACTCGCCTTCAGACAGCATTGCTATGAATTTTTTTCTGTTTCTGTCTTCTTTATATATTTTTACGGTCCCCTTTTTAATTATATACATTGCATCGCCGGGGTCCGATTCCCTGAATATATCCCGTCCCTTCGGATAAGACTGCTCAGAACAAATTCCCGAAAGAACGTCAATATCATCGGAATCAAATTCCCTGTAAATCGGATATTCAACAAGGAAATAAACATCCGCCATACATGCCCTCCAAAATTTTATTGCTTTAATATATCACAAAATAATTTTATCATGTTATTTTCAATAAATAATTTTTTCGAAACATCAATCCCTGAACTTGTTTGTAATCGGCATTCTTCTGTCCCTGCCGTATGCTTTTGGGGTAATTTTTACGCCCGGAGGCGCCTGCCTTCTTTTATACTCCGAAAAATCTATCATTTTTATTGTTTTCTTCAAAATTTCATCATCGTACTTTCCTTTTAAATCGCCGTAAGTTTTGTCATGCTCAACATATTCTTCAATAATTTTATCCAATATGCCGTACGGCGGCAGTGTGTCCTGGTCTTTTTGATTGAATCTTAATTCGGCCGTGGGGGCTTTTTTCAGAATATTATCCGGTATATATCCTTTTCCTTTGCTTTCATTTACATATTCACAAATTTTATAAACCAAAGTTTTGGGCACATCCTTTATTACCGCATAACCGCCCGCCATATCTCCGTACAAAGTTGCATATCCCGTTGACATCTCGCTTTTGTTGCCTGTGGTTAAAACCGGGGCGCCAAACTTGTTTGAAAGCGCCATTATCAGATTTCCCCTTATCCTTGCCTGAATGTTTTCCTCTGTTATATCCGCTTTCATATCTTTAAAAAACGGCTTTAAAGTCTGTTTATAAAGATTTACTATTTTTTGTATGGGTATGACATTAAGCTTAACCCCGATATTTTTACAAAGCTTTTTGGCGTCATTATACGATTCCTCTGATGAAAACATCGACGGCATATATACAAGGTTTACGTTTTCTTTTCCTATTGCATCGGCGGCAATAACCGAAACAAGGGCCGAATCAACCCCGCCTGACAATGCGACAAAAGCTTTTTTAAATCCGTTTTTTAAAAGATAATCCCGTGTTCCGGCAACAAGAGCGGCATAAACCTCTTCCGGTCCTTTTAACACATAAGCATTTTCACCGTAAATTTTTTTCCCGCATATTTTTATCAAAGGCCCTTTTTCGGAAAACTGGGCGCCGCGCGCGGAAACTTTTCCGTCCGAATTTATGCACAAACTTGCCCCGTCGAAAACAAGCTCATCCTGGCCCCCGCTCATATTGCAGTATACAATTGCGGCTTTATAAAAGCGCGCCGTTTCCGCAAATGTTTTTTCTCTTTCGCGGGTCTTTCCCATATGATAAGGCGAAGCGCTTATATTTAATATGCAGTCAACCTTTCCTTTCATCGGCTTAAGTTTTTCGCTGCGCTCCCATATGTCTTCGCATATTGTAAGGCCAAACCTGATGCCTTTAAGCACGAAAATCAGCGGTTTTTCTCCGGCCGTAAAATACCTTTTTTCGTCAAAAACCCCGTAATTCGGCAGCAATACTTTGTCATATATGTGCTGTATTTTTCCGTTTGAAATAACAGCCGCGGAATTTCTTGTTTTGCCTTTGTAATTTCTTGCAAAGCCCACAACAGCCGTTATTTTTCCGCATTTTTTTGCGATTTTCATCAAATAATTTTCTGAAGCCGCGATAAAAGATTTTTTTAAAAGAAGGTCTTCCGGGGGATATCCTGTCACGCTTAATTCGGGAAAAAGAACAAGTTCTGTTCCCAGTTTTTCATGTTCACTTATAATTTTTTCAATCTTTTCGGCATTGCCTCTGATATCACCGACGGTGGGATTAAACTGGCAAAGATATGCATTGATTTCATTGTTTTTCATTTATTATTCTCTTTATTTCTCTTTTTAAAATCTTGCCTGTGCCTGTTTTTGGAAGCTGTTCCCAAAAAAGAAACTTATGAGGCACTTTGTAATTTGCAAGATGTTTTCTGCAGTATTGTTTCAGCTCGTGCTCGGTTGCATTCATGTTTTCCCTTAATTTTATAACCCCCACGGGAATTTCGCCGTGAGCTTCATCGCGTTTTGCAACAACAGACGCCTCTTCAACCGCAGGATGCGTATATAAGACTTCTTCAACCTCTCTCGGATAAAGATTCATTCCGTTTACAAGTATCAAATCTTTTTTTCTGTCCATAATAAATATATAGCCGTCTTCGTCAATTCTTCCTATGTCTCCCGTATAAAGCCATCCGTCTTTTAAAATTTCCGCGGTCTCCTGAGGCCTGTTAAAATAACCTTTCATTATATTCGGGCCGGTAATCACTATTTCGCCCGTCTCATTTACGCCAAGCTCCCTGCCGTCTTCGGCCACTATTTTTGCCTTTACGCCGGGAATACACGGGCCAACCGAGCCGGGCTTTCTTGTGCCTTTTAAAGGATTAACCGACACAACGGGAGACGCTTCGGACAAGCCGTAGCCTTCCATCAAAGGCAGCCTGAAACGTTCTTCAAACCTTTTTAATGTCTCTCCTGACAAAGGCGCGGCTCCGGAAATGCAGAATCTTAACGGGTTAAGCCAAAGAAGAAATCTCGGAATTCTTTTCTGCGACAAAACGTTATACACCTGGGGAATTGCGGCAAATATTGTAACCCTTTCTTTCATAATTGCTTTTATTATATTTTCAAAAGGTTTCACTGATTTCATTACAATGACCCTTGCTCTTTTAAAATAAGGCACAATCACACATACCGTAAAAGTAAAAGCATGAAACATGGGAAGAAAAAGTATAAATCTGTCGCTTTTGTTTACGCTTATCGCGCCGCAGCTTGAGCGGGCGTTTTCAATTAAATTTCTGTGGGTAAGCATTGCGCCTTTTGGGTGCCCCGTTGTCCCTGACGTGTAAATTATTGCCGCAACGTCATTTTCGTCAATATCCGGAATTTTCGGTTCCGGCCCTGTTTTTTCAAGCTCCGAAAAAGGCCTGCATAGTCCGCAGTCCGCCTCGTCAACCGAAAAAACCGCCCGCAAAGCCGGAGTGTTTTCCTTTGATATTTGCTTTAACGTCTGATTGAATTCCGAAGAGCTTATAAGCAGTTTTGCGCCGCAGTCATTAAGGATGTATTTAACTTCCTCGTGATTAAGAAAAGTGTTCAAAGGCACAATCTCGGCGCCAAGCGAAACCGCGGCAAAATAAACAAATATAAATTCGTTGCTGTTGTTAAGAAGAAGGGCAACCCTGTCTCCGCGCCTTATTCCTTCATTATAAAGACCGGTTTTAATTTTTGCAATCCTGTCCCTTACCTGCCTGAAATTAAGCTTTTCTTTTCCGTTTACCAAAAAAACCCTGTTTGACGAATCTTTCGCCGCTTCTTCAACCATGGTTGCAAGGTTCATAAAAACTCCCTGAAATATATTTAGTGAAAACTAATCATTAATTAACACATTATGGAACAATTGAGCAGGCATGTCAATATTGGGCGCTTTTTTAAACTTTTTCGTAAGGGTCAAAAAGCTTCTTGTACTCTTCAAGGATAGAACGGTCCGTCATACCCGCAATGTGGTCGCATATAACGCGCTTTAAGGAATCTTTCTGGGTGCGCTTTACGGCTTCAGGGGGAAGTATGGAAGTGGTTATACCGCGCTTGTCTTTTATTATTCCGCGTTTTTCATATATTTTAAAAAGGTCTTCTATTATTTTCTCGGCCTTATATTCCATCCTGATAACCTTATAATGCTTGTAAAAATTCTTGTAAAGATATTGTTTCAAATCCCTGTGAAGTTCCAGCGCATCTCCCTCAAACTCAATTATAAAGCCCCTGTGTTTTCTTGCTTTTTGAACCGAATCTATTTTGTATTTTTTTATGTTTTCGGCCGCATTTTTCAAAAGTGCGGTTATCTGAAAATTTATAAGCGAGCGGGTAATCTGATATTTCTGCATATCAACGGGAAGACTGTTAAATTCATTCATATTTAAACCTTTTTCTATTTCTTTCCAAATTTTTGTTTTGGTGAGACCGGATACCGTAAGTATGCCCGAGGTTATTCCGTCATCAACATCGTGGCTGTTATACGCTATTTCATCAGCAATATTTACGACCTGGGCTTCCAAAGTGGGCATAAGCTCCGGCTCATAATCCTTATACACGGGCGAATCGTAATCCGTTGTATGTTTTATTATTCCTTCCCTTGTTTCATAAGACAAATTAAGCCCCGAGAAATCCGGGTATCTTTCTTCAAGCTCGTCCAAAACCCTAAGACTCTGCATGTTATGTTCAAATCCGTTTTCGTCTTTCATAAGACGGTTTAAAACTTCTTCGCCCGAATGCCCGAAAGGAGTGTGCCCTATGTCGTGGGCAAGGGCTATTGCTTCGGTTAAATCCTCATTCAGCCTTAAAGCCGTTGCAATTGTACGCGCAATCTGGGCAACTTCTTCGGTGTGCGTAAGACGCGTTCTGTAATAATCCCCTTCAAGATTTACAAAAACCTGGGTTTTATATTCAAGTTTTCTGAAAGCTTTTGAGTGTATTATCCTGTCTCGGTCTCTCTGATAAACCGAACGAAAATCCGCCTCTTTTTCTTTAAAGCGCCTGCCCCTTGTTTCGGCGCTTTTCATCGCATAAGGCGCAAGATATTTTTCTTCCAGTTTTTCAAGCTCCTGCCTTGTAAGGATTATGTTGTCCAATTTTCACTCCCTGTTTAAAAGACTTGTTGAAGGAACTATGTATTTTGTAAACAAACTTCCCATTTTTCTGTTGTATTCGCTTTTCTCAAAAATCTTGTTTATCCTGTTTAAAAGTTCCGTCATTATCCTGTCTTTGGTTTCAAGGTCTGTCGCAACTTCCGCACCTATTATTCTTTCTTCAAATATGTCCATAAGGGCCTTAAAAAGAGCGGCTGTTTTTTTCTCGTCAGGAACAGCCATTGCATTCATGTTTGAAATAAGTCTTGCCGTGTCTATTGTTCCGTCGGTTCTTGGTTTTCCGTCTATTCCCACATTCATCCTTTTTAAAATATCCGGATTTTTCTTCATTGCGGCTTCAATTGACTTTACCATTATTGAATCCGCTTTGTTTTTTGCAACCCTTGCTTCCAAAAGCTGCGAGAATATTTTCATTGTTTCTTCGTATAATCTTAAAAGAACCATTTTATCCCCGTGGCTTATTGCTATATTCCCGCTTCTTTCCTGTTCTTCTTTCACCTTTTGTTTTTGAACCATTATGTTGGTTTCAATTCTTTTCTGGGTTTCAAGTTTTTTAAGAAGCTCGGCTTTTTTCCTTTCCCTTTCCTCTTCAATTTCCCTTCTCATTTCCTCTTTTATTTCTTCCTTAAGCTTTGCCCTTAAGGTTTCCCTCATTGTTTCCTCAAGTTTTTTCATCATTTCTTCGCTGTTTATCTGTTCTATCATCTCTATCTTGTGAAGCTTTGCCAGTATCTCTTCCTGTTTGGCGTTTTTTTCCGCTTCTATCTTTTTTCTCAGCTCCGCTTCAAATTTTTGCTTCACTTCTTTTTCAATAATCGGCCTTAATTCTTCCTCTATTTCAATTCTTAAACGCATTTCCCTTAATTTCCACTCTTCTTCTGTTAAAACCGCTGGAGGCCGGCTTTCCGCAATTAATCCAAAATCTTTTTCCTCTTCGGGTTTGTTTTCCGAAACTTCGGTTTTTTTGTTTATATCGGCAGCCGCCCTTTTGTTTCTTTCGGCTTCAAATTCGGCTATAAGACGTTCTTCCTCTTCGGTTAACATTGACTGCTTTTCGGATTCTTCCGTCATTTTCATTCTCCCTGTTTTATTGTTATGCCGGGAAATATTTTACCAAAAAACAAGTTGCCTGGCTTTATGGCTGCTTTTTCAATAAAAAATTTTTTGACATAAATCTTCCCCGATAAAGTTTATTCATAAATTTAACACGCTTTTAAGGCATAAACAATAGGTGGATTTTCCAAAACTTATATATAAATTAAAAAAAATTTTTCCAAATGTCCAGTTGTAAAATTTATTACAACTGGACATTTGGATTTGAGCAGATATAAT
>CAYQIS010000022.1:0-33460 GCA_964417645.1 uncultured Spirochaetia bacterium | reverse complement strand
CACATATCCGCCGCCGCCAACCTGGACGCTTTTCCAAGTATAAGGCGCCGCGAACAAAGCAGATGATAAAACTATATAAATATATAAAAATTCCAAGAAAAAATTTTTTCTCATATATCCTCCACATACGTGCTTATTATTTATTTGTTTAGACAATTTTTTTTAATATTTGTTTTGTATAATTTTATAACAAATTCCTTGAAATTGATAATTAATATATGAAGGATTCTGAATTTTTTATGATTTTTATTTAAAAATATTTCCCAAAACAGGCTCACAAACAATTATGATATTTTTTTTTGTTTCTATATTTTCAAATTCCATTTTATATGCGTGAAGAAGCTGGCCCGCAGGCAGGTTTGCCTCCCCCAATAATTTTATATCAAGCGCCCTGTCTCCGTAAGTTTTGTCCCCCACAACAGGATGCCCGATGTGCTTCATATGCGAACGTATCTGATGCGTGCGGCCTGTTTTAAGAATTACCTTTAGAATGGTTGAATTTTCATTTATCTTTAAAGGTTCATAAATCGTATGCGCAGTTAAACCGCCCGATTCCACAACATTCCTTATCGCCCTGCCTTCCCCGTTCCTTGCTATTTCAGCCGTTATCTCGCCTTTTTTCTCCAACCTGCCGTGCACAAGACAAAGATATTCCTTGTGTATTTTCCTTTTCATCATCAGTTTAACAAGAGCGGCGGCTGTTTTGGAATTTAATGCAACCAAAACTATACCCGTTGTGTCCCTGTCAAGCCTGTTTATGGCATGAATGGTGTTCTCAGGATACATTGCCTTAACCGCATTTACAAGCGTGTCTGTTTCCCTGTATCCAGTGGGGTGCACTATCATTCCTGCCGGCTTGTTCACCGCTATAAATCCCGGCCCTTGATATATTATTTCGAGTTTTTTCTCAAAAGGGGTAATTTCAACGGGAATTTTTTTATAATATTTATAAGAAACATCGTCTGAATCCCTGATGATTCGGTGGTATTTTTTCTGCACCTGCCCGTTTACGGTAACATATCCCCAGTCAATCATTTTTCGCGCCTGCTGTCTGGTGACCGACGCTATTACTTTCAGGTAATTGTCAAGCCGAACGCCCTCTCCCTGAAGCGATGCTTTAACCGTTCTTTCGGCAAGAAACTTCCCGTTTTCGGCTAAACCTTCATTCCTCGGCGGCATTAATTGCCTCGTCATCAACTTTCCTGTATTCATATTTCAATTTATCCCACTCATACATGGCAACAGCATCCCCAAGCGATGAAGTTATTATGATATTTTTTATCCCTGTTTTCTCATTGTCGGTTAATCCAAGAAAAAGTTCATCCGTTCCGTCTTCTTCGGGCTGTTTTAATTTTGAAGGCGCCATAAAAACAAGTTTTTTATGCCTTAAATCATATAAAAACCAATAAGGAAGCCCCTGTCCCCAGTCTTTTGGATATACATTGAAAAGCACAAAAAAATTTTCTCTTGCATCAAGTTTCAGCAGCTTTTCAGGCGCCGCTTTTTCCCTGCATTCCAAAAAATACTGATGCCTCACCGCGCCTGATGCGGTGTTTATAACCGCCATCCTGATGTGTACTCCGCCGTATCCGCCCAAAAAACAAAATAAAATATTCTTGTCAGCTGAAATTTCCGAATATCCCCCGTTTAAAACCGGAGACTGTTCCCAGCCGTTTAACCAAAGAAGTTCGTCATCATTAATCCTTATGTCCGGTTCGGGATAATTTACATACAGGTTTTTTACAACTTCATAATATCCCACATCTTTCCTGTATTTGGGCACAAACTTATTTTCTTCTTTTGCGCAGGAACACAGAAAAAAATTTAAAATTAAAAACAAATATATAACTGCATACTTTTTCATAATGAAAAAATTATATATTAACTATTTTCTTATTACAATTATCTTTCCTATTGTCCCTTTTGCTTTATTGCCTTTGTTGTCTTTGATAAAACATAATAATATGTGCCGTTTGAAAGCTGTTTTATATCTTTTTCAACAAGACCTATATAGCCGTCACCTGCCGCAAAAGCGCCTTTATAAGACACTTCCCTGATAAGCCTTAATGCGGAAGTGTAAACAAGAAGCTGTTTTTCATTGTAATCCCGCGAAGCGGCAAACTTTACAATAAAACCGCCGTCCTTGCCGGGATTAACCGGATTTGGATACGCAAGCTGCTCCTTTATCTCAAGCTTTTCTTTTGTGGCAACAGGAGTCGGCGTTGATGTAAGAACCGGTGTTAAAGTTTCTGTTGCCGTAAATACGGGAGTATGCGTATAAGTGGGGCTTATCGCCGCTGTATACGTGTATGTCACGGTATATGTCATTGTAAATACGGGTGTATATGTGCTTGTAAATGTGTTAACCGGAGTAAACGTATTTGTTATTACGCTTGTGGGCGTATTGGTTGATGTATTTACAGGCGTGTTTGTATTTACAGCCGTATTTGTGTATGTAAAAGTGGGCGTATTTGTTGCCGCCTGCGTATATGTGGGCGTTTCAGTTGCCGCGCCCGGACATGCGGATGTGCAGCCATACAGTTCAAGGTCATCTATCCAAAGTTCTGCCGTGATTGTACCGGACGGCGCGTATTGGCTTGTCTGGAACTGGAAAGCCTTGGCATTCTGCAGTACTGTTGAAAGCGGGTATTGGGTCCCCCAGCCCGTTGCCTGCGCAAAAAGCGTAAACGGCACCACGACCGGTGTCCAAGATGCTCCGGCCGCAAAGTCATACCTGTAATCATTATAACCTGTAAGCGTATTATCGCCGATATCCGTATAAGGTATTTTGATGTGGTAGGTTTTGCCGTCGCCTTTGGCGTAAAATCTCACCCCCGTGCAGCCGGATATATCCGTCACCTGTCCCGTTCCGTCAGGAGGCGCGCCTGCCATGGGATTTAACTGCACGCCCATGCCAATTGAAGGATAATCAGGCGACTCTGTTCCCACAGTTCCGGTAAAATGCGCCGCATACAAAGGCGAAACAGATGATCCGCCGGCTGTCATTGTAAATGTTGTTCCCTGTACGGGCACGACAGAAGTTCCGTTGCCCGAACTGTAAGTATACCAGTATCCGCCGAACAGGTTTGTATTGTCCCCGTCCTCGCCGTTATCCATCAGGCAGACACCCGCAACAGTATTTGTAAAAGTTGAAGTGGCCGCAGGTATAGTGTTTGTATTGGTTGTCGTTGATGTTGGCTGCTGTGTATTTGTATTGGTGTAAGTATTGGTCGGAAGCTCGGTGTAAGTGTTTGTTGCCGTATAAGTTGCGGTTTCGGTTTCAGTGTTTGTAAATGTATGCGTGAATGTATGTGTATGTGTGGGTGTATTCGTAACGGTAAATGTGTCTGTAAAAGTAAGTGTCGGGCCTCCCGGTGTTATTGTTTCCGTTTCGGTATATGTCTGCGTGAATGTATTTGTGCTTGTGGCTGTATTTGTATATGTATGTGTCGCCGTATTTGTTGCAGTGTTTGCGGGCGTATTGGTATTTGTTGCCGTATATGTGTTGGTGCTTGTGTTTGTTGCCGTTGAAGAATTTGTGCTTGTGGGCGAATAAGTTGCTGTATATGTTGCGGTATGCGTACTTGTGCTTGTCGGTGTGTTTGTCTGTGCCGGCGCCGTTGAGTAAAGCACCATGTTGTCAAAATAAATCACGCCTGTATTTCCATTTTCAGAATTAATTATAAATATAAGGGAACTTAGCGGATCTGTAGGCAGTATAGGATTGGGTTCAGTATCCAAAGTCCAATTTAGCGTAAACACAACATGGTTCATGCCCGTTGAAATATTTTGTCCCGTGGTAACCATTCTGTACCACTTTGCCCCGCCTGGAGCTGACGCTGAATTAACATAAAAAGTAAGTTCATGCCAGGCATCTGTTGCCCCCCACGGCTGCTGCCCGGGAGGAACATAAACATCCATTTCCAGCCTTGACACATTGCTCCAATTAACCGGCGCAAACCCTCCAAGCGTTGCCGCGCCGTCCTGCCACGCGGCCACGGTGTTAACCGCAATACGAAGCGCCCCCGTTCCCTGGGTTATTGCGGCTGTTGTTGTTGTGTCTATTGTGCGTGTTGCATTTGCGCCGCTCCAAGTGCCGTTATATGTCAGGCTGTCGCAGGTGTTAAAAATTATGCTTGCAGGGGTCGGGGTTGATGTTGCCGTATTCGTGTTTGTATTTGTATTTGTCGGGGTGTAAGTGTATGTAAGTGTGGGGCCGCCCGGTGTTATCGTTGATGTATGAGTGTATGTATTTGTGGGTGTTGATGTGGGGCCTGCAGCGGCGGCAAACGCAGCCGCTATAAAAGAATATCTGCACTGATAACCCGTTGAGTTCTCGGTCACTTCCCAGGAATTTTCAGGCCAGCTTGTGTTCCAATCCTTGTATGATTTCATCGGCGGATTGTTCTGCGGCGGAGAAATTTGTCCGCCATAGGAAGGATCCGGCGCAAAATACTGATTGGGTCCTCCTGCAAGTATACCCGGCGCCGGATTTGTGTCCCACACCGTTCCGTTATGGAACCAGCCGTGATATATCTGTGTTATCTGTTTATCCGCGCCTGACAAATTGGACTGGGTAAGATAACACCAAGAAAGAGGATTTCTGCCGTGATAATAATGAAGATATTCTTCCGCAATTTTCAGATATGTGGCGCTCATTGAAGGATTAACATTAAGTTTAACCGCCCAAAGGCAATCTATTGCCCATTCGGCTTTTTGCGAAGTGCTTCCCCAGCTGTAATGCCCGTCCCAGTTGTAGCATTTGTACGGGTCGTTGTTACGCTGTCCGTATGCCTGGTTCTGCACCCCCTGATTCAGCGAAGCTTTTATTGTGTTCACAATCGTTGCATTTGCCCCGCTTGCAAGGCAATAACTTACAAGGCCGCGCTGTATGGAAGCTGACGCGCCTGTTTCAAAATAGCCGCTTAAAATCGGCTGATGAGTGCCGTCTGATGTGTTTGAATTGTTATAGTTGCTTTCAAAATATGTTTTATACTCCGTGCCTCCCGTTAACCTGAACAATTCAGCCGCAGCCCACACCCTGTAGCGCCGGTCCGCATTGTCGTCCATATTTGCATCAGCATTGTCAAAATTAGTATGGTTATACTGTTTATTTGCAGGATTATTCTTAAGAAAATTCCAGGCATTAATTGCTGCGGTTTGAAGCGTTGCCGCATAACCGGGATATGCCGAATTAAACGCCGCAAAAACCCTTGCGCCTATCGCAAAAGCAATTGCTCCCGAGCCCGTCGCGGCGGTTGAGTAGTTCGCATAAAAATAAGGCCTGTTTTCAGTGCTTGGATCGCCTATTCCGTCTCCTGTTCCATTAATGCCGCTTACAACAAAAACTCCTGAATATAAAGCTCCGTCAGCCCTCTGCATTTTAAGCATCCAGTCAAGCTCCCATTTCACTTCGTCAAGAATATCGGGAACGCCGTTGCCCGATTCCGGTATGCCTGTTGCATCAGAAAAAGCGTTTGGATACCATTCATACATCACACATAAATCATTGATAATCGGCGCCATCCAGGAGGTATATTTGCGGTAGTCACCCGCGTCATGCCATCCGCCCGTTATATCCCTTTGAGTTCCGTTTTGTATTCCTCCAAGCGAAGCATCATAAAGCAATGCGTTTTGCTGTGTTGTCACATGACATGCTGCATGAGTCCACGTTCCGCCATAAGCTGAAGTAATCGCGGTTCCGCACCTTTGGTAATAATAAGATTTAATGGATGCTTTTAAAATATTATTATATACATCATCTTTTATTTCAAAATTATATGACTGATAATTATTTGTAGGATCGTATATGTAATAAGTCCCCGGCGTTGTATATGAAGAAAAGTCTCCCTGCCAAACCTTGTCTCCTGATTGCGAATGTGTGGTGCCGCCGTTCCATGCGGTAAGCGGTATTGTCATTACAGTCACATTGTCAGAAGCTCTTCTTAACTGTACATTTGCTCCCGGCACATAAGTGACTGCGGCATTCTGCCCTGTCTGCGGGTCTGCTATCATAAACCATTTATCGGCAGTTGTCCTGTATCCTATCTGGTCCACTATTATTTGTTCCGACACAGGAGCTGCATTTATTATTATTGCAGAAATTAAAAAAATTGACAAAACAATTAAAATTATTTTTTTCACCCGCCACCTCGCGCAATCGATTGTTTTTAAAAAATATTAATACTTTTTTTTAGACAAGTCAACTGCTAAAATGTTTCGAATTTATTTTATGATAAAACTCAGGCGGTTTCCCTTATTATCAATTCCGGTTCAAATATAACCGTATCAGGTTTATATAAACCGTGCCTGGCGGCAATTGTGGCCATCTCAAGCGCTTTCTCCCCCATTGCAGACAATGGCTGCCTTATTGTTGTAAGTCCGAAAGATTCGGCAATCTCATTGTCATCACATCCTATCATTTTAATCAATGATGTATCATAACCCATTTGTTTCAGCTTTCTCAAAACAACAACAGCTTTATTGTCTCCCGACGCGCAAAATACGCCGTCCGGCCTTGTTTTTATTATTTCAGAAGCAATCCTTTGTATTGTAATTTCTGTGTCGTCAAATATCTCATATTTCATCTCTTCATTAAAATCATAACCCTTATTTTTAAGAGCGGCGATAAAACCTTTATATCTTTCTCTCATGCTTGTCACAACCTTTGGCGCTGACAATATAATTCCCGGTTTTTTTATTCCTGTTTTTATCAAGTGATCCGCCGCCATATATCCCGCCCTTTCATTGTTAAAAAGCACATTATATGTAAACGCGGATTTGTCTTCAATTATCACAACAGGGACATTATATTTTTTATATTCTTCATATACATTATCAGATGAAGAATTGCTGGTAAGCTGAATTAAAGCATCAAACCTCCTTTCATGAAGAAGTTTAATAAGATAATCATCCCCGCGCTCCGGCCTGCCTTCCGCCATAAACCTGTTCATTGTATACAACTGCATGTCGTAGCTTGTCTTAACTATTGCCGATTCTATACCTTTCATTATTCCGGTTGTGAAAGGCGCGAAAAATATTGATACAATTACGCCTATTGAATTGGTCTTTCCCATTACAAGAGACCTTGCAGCGCTGTTTGGAAAGTAATTCATTTCCTTGGCCGCTTCTTTAACCCTTTGCTTTGTGGCTTCACTTATTGAACCCATGTCATTTAATGCTCTTGAAACTGTTGCCGGGTCAACATTAAGTTTGGCGGCTATATCTTTAATCGTTACCCGTTTCACAAAATAAAACCTCCGCAATTTTGCAGCAATCGTTTGAGTTAAAATATACCATTAAATCGCCATATTTCAATAGATAAATTTTTTGTAAAACGATTTAAACCCCAATGCAAACGAATTGCAATATGGAAAATTACTTTAAAATAATGAGTTTATCGATTTTACTCCTGCCCTTTTCATTTCCTTTAATACCTTCAAGTATAAAATAGTATGTTCCATTGGCAAGTTCTTTAAAAACTTTTCCCGATACCTTTGAATAATTGATTCCGGCATAACATCTATCTGAAATTTTTACTGTTTTTATAAGCCTGAATGCCAAGGAATATATTTTTAAATTAATAATGTCTGTACCTTTTTCAAGTTTAAAGATTATATTAAGATCCTCGTTCCCGCCCAGCGGATGCGGATAGGCCAAAACATCTGTAATTTTTATTTCTGTCCCCTCAGGAACCGCAGTGGCCGTTGCGGTTAAAGAAGGCAAAGGCGTGCTTGTCTCGGTAAATGTATGAGTGAACGTAAAAGTATATGTATTTGTCTGCGAAGGCGTGGCAGTGAAAGTATGCGTTGCCGTGTTCGAAGGCGTTGGTGTCCTTGTGAATGTATTTGTGGGTATTATCAAGGTATTAGTTGATGTGAAAACGGGTGTAAATGTATGCGTATTTGTATTAACCGCAGTTGCGGTTCTTGTTGAAGTATAAGTTGAAGTAAACACAGGGGTAAATGTTTCCGTATAAGTATAAGTGAATATTTCTGTAGAGGTAAACGAAGGCCCTCCCACTGTAACCGTTTCAGACGGCGTATAAGTTAAAGTAACTGTATTGGTAAAAGTATTGGTAGTTGTGGCTGTGTATGTAAAGGTATTTGTATTGGTATTGGTCGCGGTAAAAGAAGACGTAAAAACATTTGTGGCCGTATTTGTCGGCGTGAAAGTTGGCGGAACATTTGTATTGGTAGCTGTATTTGTAAATGTACGTGTGCTTGTATAAGTTACGGTGCTTGTGTTTGTTGCAGTGTATGTAAATGTGTAAGTTGGTGTTGCCGTACAAGGAGTGCCCAAAGTCACCTCGCCAAAAGCGCTTGTATCCTGCCAGTTATTGTTTGTTCCGTTATACATAAGCACAAATTCTCTTGCCCCGCCGTTTTGGTCAAAATTAACCCCCACATCAAATCCGATTTTAAGGCCCTGCGAAGGTGCAAGCCCAAGGTCGCTCCATGGAATGTTAAATTCAACCGTATAGCCGCCGCTTATGTTTACAGTGCCGGCTGATGCGCCTCCAAGTTTATTGTTTTTCTCGCGAAGAACACCTTCGTTATATCTTATGCTGAACTGATAATCATCCGTGCCGTATGTAGTTGTCTTGTCGTTATTCGCATCAATATACAGTTCAACCGAATCATCGTTATACCAAGTTGTGCCTGAATCATTGTAAAGATTTGGGTCTGTAACCTCAACGCCAACGGTAAGAGCGTAAGAATTGTATCTTACCTTGAATCTTGCCGATGTTCCCGCGCTTTGCGTGCCTTCAACAACGCGTGTAACAGACGTCCATGTGCCTGTTGACCAGCAGGGATCATTAAGCGCGCCGTCTATTGTAAGATTCGGTTCGGAACAAAGCGCCGTAAGCACCATAGGCGTGGGCGTCTGCGTTGCCGTGTTTGTTACGGTAGGTGTGTAGGTATATGTAAAAGTCGGGCCTCCTGTTGTTGCCGTAAATGTCGGGGTTCTTGTGGCCGTGTTGGTCGCAGTAAATGTGGGGGTTGCCGGATTCTTGCAAAAACCCGCAAGAGCGTAAACAAATGCTCCCTGCCAGTTGATTGCTATTTCATTTGAAGCGTAAGAATCCTGATTGTCAGCCCAGTACATTGCAGCGCCTAAACCCGCAGGCATTGCAGATAATACGGGATCTCCGCTGTTTGTTCCGTTGGAACCCCCTACCAGGTATCCGGGAACAGGATTTGTTATGCCATCTGCCCCCGATGTTCTGTCATGAGGATACATTGGAGGACTTGCGCCTATCCCTGTTGCAAAAGAACGCCTGAAAGGGTTTCTTCCAAGAAGATATCCAAGTGAATCAAGCGCGGTATTAATATAATTTTGATTTGGCGAGACCATATTTGCTATCTGAAGAATCATTGCCTGCCTTGCAACAGCTCCGTTGCATCCCCAGTAATAGTTTGTGCCAAGAGGCCTTGAATAAGCATGGTTGTTTCTTTTTGTCACAATATTGTTGGCATCAGCAATCAAGTCCGCCTGTATGTCGTCCCTTATTGTTGTATTTTTTCCGGTTCTTGTACACATAAGATATGTATACATGCCCAGATTTTTTACATTGCTCCAGTCAAAATCTTCATCGGTCTTATCCGAGTAATTGTTTGCTCTTGTTATAAAGTCATTATGCGCCGTTGTGCTTCCCGTTGTAGCCCACATCTCTGCCGCGGCCCAAAGCCTGTCGTCGGTATCCGTTGTCGTATAACCTCCGGTTGAAAAAGCGGATTGGTCGGGATTCTTATTTGCCGTGTCTGCAAGAAGGAAATTATAACTAACCCATGCTGCATCAAGGCATTTTTGCGCATATACAGGGTCATAGGGCCAGAAAACTCGCGCTGCCATGGCGCACATGGCAACAAAATCAGCCGTTGCGGCAGAACCCCAGTCAACATAATATCTTGTTGCAGTTTCATTTTCAGGCATTATAAAGCCGCAGAAATTCGTTGCAGAAAGCTTGTGGGAAACTTTCCCGGACCCGTCCGGATACTGCATCTTCAAAACCCAGTCCATTTCCCATCTTAATTCCTTAAGATAATCAGGATAATTGCTGACATTGTAATCAGGATAACCGGATACAGTGTTTGGCATATAAGTAAGAGGAATATTATTCAGCACATTTCCAAAGTGTTCCCACGCCATAAAGAACATTCCCATGGTTATTCCCGCATTTACTATATACTTATTAAAATCTCCGGCATCATGCCAGCCGCCTTTTCCGTCCCTTATGGTATTGCCAAATCCAATATAGTTTTGATTTGCGTCATTTAAGTGGCATGCGCCATGCCCAAAAGTCTGGCCGTTTGTAACCGCGCTTACAGCCATGCCGCAGCGCCAGTAATACATTGATTTATAAGCCGTTATATATGTATCATTATAAACATTATCCGCTATTGTGAAATTAACGGACCTTCCGACTGATGCAACGTTTATGTAATAAGTTCCGGGTGTGGTAAAAGCGCTGAAATTTAATTTATAAACAGTTTCATTTGAATCTGAAGCGGTAATCGGGCCTGTTATATTTGAGGCGCTTGATGTCCATACAACCGCGTTTGTTGCGGCATCATTTATTGTAAAAGAAGTGACCGCGGCGCTTACCGATGCCCCTTTGTCATTATTGGGAAGAAAACCAACGGAATTAAGCCTTACCTGAGAGTCTGCGCCAAAAATTAGGGAAAAATTAAATAGATTTAATATTAATAAATATTTAAATAATTTATTGTTCAGCCGCATCTCGCTCTCCTTTAACGTTAAAACTATATTTTTGACAATATAATTTTTAAAAAGTTCCTCTATTATTTTAATTTAATATTGTAATTACTTTGGCCGAAAGAACCTTTTTATTATTATTTATGTCAATTGCTTCAAAACAAATATAATAATTACCGTTTGCAAGATTCATAAAATCAGATGCGCTTATCCTTGCAAGTGTCTGGCCCTGCAAATATTCAGGCTGTATTACGCCGCTTTTAATAAGTCTGTAAGAAGATGAATAAAGGCGGTATTTTACACTTTTAATCTGCCTGTTACTTGAAATTAAAGCATAAAATACTTTGCCATTAGCCGGGCTTAAAGGCTGGGGATAAATCAAAGTAACCGCGGCTTCAAATTTTTCTTTTTCTGTCAAAATGTAAGTTGCCGAAGATGTAATCACAGGTGTTATTGTTTCCGTAAACGCAGGGGGTAAAATATTTTCAGTCATTGTACTTGTGGAAGTAAATAAAGGTGTTTGAGTATATGTATAAGTGGCGGTTGCCTGCTGTATTGTGTTTGTAAATGTTACTGTCGGCGGTACGGGTGTATTGGTAAACGTCTGTGTATAGGTCCTTGTCGCAGTATTGCTGCTTGTGCTTGTAAATGTCGCTGTCGGCGGCACGGCAGTATTCGTAAACGTCTGTGTATACGTCCCTGTTGCCGTATTGCTGCTTGTGCTTGTAAATGTCGCTGTCGGCGGTACGGCAGTATTGGTGTATGTATGCGTCACAGTAAAAGTGGCAGTCGGCGGTACTGCCGTATTTGTATGAGTGTATGTCCTTGTAAAAGTAAACGTCGCAGTCGGCGGTATCGCAGTACTCGTATAAGTGTACGTGAAAGTATTTGTCCTTGTGTAAGTAAAAGTGTTGGTTCTTGTCGGAGTGTTGGTGGCAGCCTGCTGCGGTAAAATTTTAATCGCGTGCAACAAACCGTTATCCACGTCAGCCGGAAGTGATATCGTAAGCTGCCCGTCGCTGACAGTTATGTTCACAGTTATATCATATGCATTATTGTATCCGGCCAGAGCATATAAATCCAGATTATTCGCAACAACATTACCTTCCGTAACTATGTCAAAAATCCTGCTGCCTGTTCCTCCCGTTGTATTCCCCCAGTAAGATTCACACATTTTAAACGTAACAGTATATGTGCCATTGGGTATATCAAAACGGTATTCGAGCGGGTCTGCATATCGCTCGGTCTGATATAAAACATCATCCGTTGTATTGCCTACGGCTATATTCCCCCTGTCAGCAACCGTTCCTCCCACATAACCCCAGCTTCCCGTAACGTAAGCTTTATCCGCCTGCCACGTGCCTTCCGCATTGGTATAAACAGGTCCGCCGCAGTTAACAAGCAATCCCGCAAAAGGCGTGGGCGTATAAGTAGGCGTGGATGTGAATCCTCCGGGCGTTGCTGTCCTTGTAAAAGTCGGAGTACCCGCACTGCATGCAGTCCAGTTGTTTGGATTGGTTTGTATTTTTGTTATTGCATAATTTCCCGCGGTCGTAAATCTCGGCGGATTGCTTCCGCAGGAGCCTGCCTGCAGGTAAGCCGATGTCTCGTTTTTGTCACACCAAGACCAGCCGCACCAGCTTATCTTTTGTCCGCCCGTATTATTCCCGTCAAATATGCTCATAAAAGCATTTGCATTGTTTTGATCCAGGGTTCCCGTGCCCGAAGCTTCACTTAATCCCCACTCGGTGCAGAATATAGGCAGTTTATCGGTAAAAGGCGTAAGCAATGAAGTTGAATGCGTTGCCGCATAAAAATGAAAAGTATACATTATGTTCGTATAATTTAATTTATTATTAACCACATCCGTGCCAAGCTGTGACCAGTTTGGCGTTCCCACAATTATTATTGTGTCAGGGTCATTTGCCCTGATTATGGGTATTATCTGGTCTGCATAATTTTTTACGGTTGCCCAATTTACCCCGTTTGGCTCATTGCATATTTCATAAAGAACATGTTTTTTCCCTTTGTGCCTGTTTGACATGTCAGCCCAAAATGTCTTCGCGTCATTAATGCTGGCGTTTGGATCTCCCGGATTCAGTATATGCCAGTCTATAATCACATAAATTCCGCGCGCTTCGCACCAGTCAACAATCGTATTCACCATATTGGAATATTTCGTTTTATCCGTAAGATATCCGTTTTCATTCACATACATGGCGGCCCTGAAAACGTCTATTCCGATTGTATTAGCCATATAATCCATATCGGCTGTGCTAAGACACTGCCCTATGCCATACCACTGAAGCCCCATGCTGCTGATGCCTTTTAACTGAACGGCATTCCCGCATTCATTTACCATTTGAATTCCGGAAACTTTAAGTTTGCCGTTTTCAGATACAGGCGTTGAACAGAGCGTCACAGAAAACAAAAGCAGCAAAATTAAGGCATATCTTAATTTCAACTTACACCTCTTTTAACGTTTTAAAAAAAATAAATATTTTATTGTTTTTCACAAAATTATTACCTTAAAATTACCAGCTGACGAGGTTTTGCTTTTGCGCTGTCGCCTTTTACGGATACGGCATTAACCTGAACATAATAAGCGCCGTTGGCAAGCTTATTTAACTTTTCAGCGGATATCCCCACAATGCCGGAATTCACAGGAGAAGGAATATCATATTCTTCCTCTCTTATAAGTCTGAATGACACGGTATAAATTCTGTAACCCAACTTTTTAACCTGCCTGTTGCATGTAAACATCATATAAACAGGCTGCTGTTTTTCCGGATTATACGGGTTGGGATAAAATATCGTTTCAATTATTTTAAACTTTTCTGTCTCATTTACCGCCGTTACCGTCGCGGTAAATACCGCCGTATAAGTCGGAGTAAACGTGTTCGCAGGCGCGGACGTATATGTGTGGGTTACGGTATATGTATTTGTAAATGTAAAAGTTTTGCTCGGGGTAATAGTCTGCGTAAAAGTATCGGTATATGTTGAAGTTGGCGCATGCGTGTTCGTGCTTGTGTTTGTAAACGTGATCGTATTTGTGTTGGTAGCGGTAAATGTATGCGTAAACGTCAGTGTAGGCCCGCCTGAAGTGATTGTATTGCTCGGGGTATATGTGATCGTGTTCGTGTATGAAGCTGTCCAAGTTTGGGTTTCGGTGTATGTCATTGTAAAAGTAAACGTGTTCGTAAAAGTTGGTGTTGCCGTATTGCTGCTTGTAACTGTTTCCGTATTGGTGGAGCCCGGCGGCGGCGTATTGGTGATTGTGGCGGTTGCGCTGTTCGTAAATGTCTGCGTGCTGCTGTAAGTTTCCGTGGGAGTGTTGGTGAATGTCCGTGTAAAAGTATTTGTATTTGTATACGTTGATGTAGGCGGCGCCTGAGTAGCGGTGTCGGTAACCGTGGCGGTAAATGTTCGTGTACTTGTGCTTGTATATGTGTTGGTGGCCGTTGGAGGCACCTGTGTATCTGTAGCCGTATTTGTTGCCGTATAAGTTGCGGTTGCAGTATACGTGTATGTGCTTGTGCTTGTATTGGTTCTTGTATACGTTGCCGAGGCTGTATATGTGCTGCTGGGGACAAGCGTATTGGTGTACGTTGATGTCGGCGGGGGGCCTGCCGGAATTATTGCAATGGCGCAAAACTTTGCATTGTCAGCGGTGGCTGAAGAAGCAATATTTATCTGTCCGTCAGTTATCAAAATGTTATTTATTGTCACGTCATATGCGGTATTTGCCTTTGGCGCAACCGCGCTTGCATAAATATCAAGATTGTCTATTACAGTCACTCCTTCAACAGTCACATCCATTATCCTGCTTCCCGCGCTTGTCCAATAAGTTTCGGCAAACTTAAAGGTAATGTTGTAATAACCGTTGGGCACATTAAATGTATAAGAAGGATTTCCGTATCTTTCCGTCTGATACAAAACATCATCCGTTGTGTTTGAAATTGCAATTGCGCCCGCGTCAGCCGTGCTTCCGCCCGTAAAACCAAAATCGGCAGACCATGTAAATCCGCCGGTTGTCACCTGAGGCCCGCCGCAGTTGACACGTATCGGGGTTGGTACGGGCGTGTTGGTAAATGTATGGGTTGCGGTAAAAGTTGACGTGTTCGTGAAAGTACAGGTATAAGGATAGCATACCGAAGTTGAAGTGCTGGTAAATGTCCTTGTAGGCGTACCTGTATATGTTGGTGTGCCTGTATTTGTATAAGTGTTTGTCGGCGTATTTGTGGGCGGATAATATGTTTCTATCTGTATGGCATTCAATATACACATTTCAACAACCTGATTAAGGTCTATATTCAGTTTCCCGTCGGTTACAAGAACCGGATAACTTCTGTCAACAGCGTATCTTTGGCTGTTTCCGGCAGCCGCAAATACATCAAAAGAACTTTGCACAGTCTGGCCTTCAAGGTTTATATTAAATAACCTTGCACCCGCGCTTGTAACAAACATCTCGTTAAATTTCAGTGTAACCAGATACCATCCGTTTGCAAGGTCAAAAGTATAAGAAAGACTTGATCCCCACCGTTCAGTAAGGTACAGCATGTCATCGGTTGTATTGGCAACAACGGCGCCAAGCGAAGTTCTGTCTGCCGTTGTGCCCGCAATATTATATCCCCAGCTGCCCGCCGTGTAAGCCTTGTCAGCAAGCCAGGTATAACCGCCGGTTGTAATCTGAGGGCCGGCAACATTTACCCTCAATACATTAATGGGGGTCGCCGTCATCGTGGGTGTATAAGTGTTTGTAAAAGTGCATGTAACCGGATAACAAATTGATGTGGGCGTGTTTGTGGGCGTATTTGTGGGACCGGGTGTCGGTACAAAGGCCGCAAGCACATAGGCATAAGCAGCCATCCAGTTAATGGCAATTTCATTGCTTGTATAATTTCCGGCATCATCAACATAGCATTTTGCCGGCGCAGACCCCGAATCATAATACTCATTGGGGCCGCCCGCAAGAAGGCCGGGCCATGGCGGTGTAATACCATCGGCAATTGACGGCTGATGGTGAGGGTTTGATGTATACACTTCTCCGACATATGTAAGGTAAGACTTATTCATGGGATTCCTGCCAAGCATATAATGAAGAGTTTCTTCGGCCGCATCTTTGTATGTTGGGTCTGCAAAAATATCGGCCGCCGCAAGAAGCCTGATTGCACGATTTAACGCAACCGAATTTGAACCCCAATAATAATCTCCGGGATTAAGCACATATTTATACCCGCTGGTTGACTCAACCCTTGTCCTGAATGTATTTACATGCGTCTGAAAAGCCGTTTTCATGGCATTAACAACCGTAGTATTGACCGTCGGCTGAGTTGAACGCATATATCCTATATAAGCCAGCGGATGAAGCTCTTTCCAGTCATCTCCGCCGTCAGACATAAGAGTCAGCGTCCTGTCAGTGTAGTGCGATGCAACATAATTGTTATAAACCGCAGCGCCTGTTGTATTAAAAAGTTCAACAGCGGCCCATAATCTCTCATCCCTGTCATCGCTGTCGCCGTAAGCGCCTCCCAGTCCTCCGGAAAAACCTCCATCAGGAACTATATTGGGGTTTGCGGAAAGAAAATTCCACGCATTTTGCGCCGCCGTCAGGCATGTTGCGGCATATGCGGCATCATAAGGCGCGTAAACTCTTGAAGCAATAGCCATGACAGCCGCAAAATCAGCCGTTGCAGCGGAAGAAATCTGGAATATATAGCGTGTTGCGGTATCGGCAGTCGGCATTATTCCCTGCGGAAATCCGTTTGAAAGCTTGTGAAAAACCCCCCCGTTCGTATGCTGCATTTTCAGCATCCAGTCAAGGTTATATTTGCACTCAACAAGATAATCAGGCATTGCTCCGCCTGAATATGAAAGCCCAAAATTCAAAAACTGCAGAGAGTCTTTGTATCTTTCAAAAGCCATCAGTAATTCGCCCATTGTTATGCCTGAATTAAGGGCATATTTGCCATAATCACCGGCATCGTGCCATCCGCCTGTAGTGATTTTGGTTCCGCTTAATCCCGTTGAACTGTCATATGTCGCATCATTTAAATGACATGCTCCATGGGAGAAAGTCGTTCCTCTGTGAGTTAAACTTACCGATGTGCCGCAGCGCTGCGAATAAAAACCTCTCATTAACCAAATAAGGACATCATTATTAACCGTATCGGATATCCTGAAATTATATGATTCCCCAAGACCTGTCACCTGAACATAATACTCTCCCTGCGTGGTAAGCGCCGAGAAATCACCGATTCTTACCGAATCGCCTGATGCGGCATCGTTAATCGGAGCCGCAAAGGTCCCTGTAAAAACAGTAGCATTGTCAGACACCCTTTTAACGGTAAAAGAAGTGTAGTTTTGCCCCACAAGCATTACATATTTTTTACTTTCGGTTCTATACCCTTCCATATCCACCCGGATTGCATTATTCTGGGCCGGAAAAATTGACAAAGGCAAAAAAATTAATGCCGCTGTAAGCACTGTAAGTATATGTCTAATCTTCATAAAACTCCGGGTTATAAAATTTTTGTATTAAAGATTTAGACAACCTTAAACATTTAAAGTTTCGTATTAAAAAAAACAGTTTCAATTTATTTTATTATAATAAAATAAGGCTAAAAAGTCCATGAATTATTCCGTTAAAACGTTTTAAGATTTTATTTAATCACTATTGCAGCCCCCAAATGGCTGTCCTTATTATTGCCATTATAAGCTTCTATTAAATAATAATACATGCCGTTTGCCAGATTACTTTTTGGCTTAAAACTTAACATGTGCATCCCTGCAGGCTTGTCCTTATCTTTTACCTGCCCTATTTTTCTGTCGCCCAGTGTATAAAATGTTATAACAACAGTCTTGGCGTAACCTGACTTAATTTCATATACAATATTTATTGTGTCGCCTTTTCCGGGATTAGGGGCAGGATAATTTACACCTATTTTAACTGTTCTTGAAATCGCCGTCGGTAAAGCCGTGGCTGTTTGCGTTATTGTTGATGTAGGCGTAACTGTTGAAGTCGGCGTGGATGTCACAAAAGGCGTTACCGTGTGTGTTTGCGTAATGGTGGCCGACGGGCTTGCTGTTGGCGTTGAAGTTCTTGTATAAGTGGGAGTTATTGTCTGTGTAACTGTCCTTGTGGGTGTTGCCGTAACAAAAGGTGTATTTGTCCTTGTCGGAGTTGCAGTAGGCGCCGGTCCGTCTTTTAAAAGGCTTGCCAGCGAATAAATCAGGGCTGCCTGCCAGTTTATCGCGGTTTCATTGCTTGCATAAGATGACTGATTGTCAGCCCAATAAGAAGCGGGCGGAAGCCCGGACGGCATCGCGGACAAAACCGGGTCTCCCCAATTTCCGCCGTTTGAACCTCCCACAATATATCCCGGTATGGGTGCGCTTATGCCGTCTGATGCAATTCGCCTGTCGTGAGGATACAAAGGAGGATTAAGGCCGGTTCCCGTCACATACGACCTTCCAAAATGATTTCTTCCAAAAATATGGGTTACAATATCAGATGCGGCGTATCTGTATTTATAATCACCTGTCATTTTAAATGCCGCATACAATATCGTTGTCATCCTCAGCACAACACCGTTGCTCCCCCACCAGTGGCTTGTCATACTTCTTCCGTAACCGTGCGAATTAACCTGATTAACGATTCCGTTTGCCGCGCTTATTGTGTTGTTTCTTATATTGTTAACCAAAACCGTATTTTTCGCGGTTTGCGTGGAAAAATAATAAGTTAAATGAGCCATCGTTGAAGTGTCGTTCCAGTCATATGCAGTGTTAATTGAACCTCCGCCCGCCCTTGATTCATAATAAGTTCTGTAAACCGAGTCTCCGGTTGTTGCATAAAGTTCCGCGCCCGCCCACATTCTGTTGGCCGTGTCATTTCCGTCATAAACACCCGTTGTAAATCCAAGCGAAGCCGCATCGCATGATACGGCAGAGGGATTGGCCTGCAAAGCGCCAAAAGCAAGTTTGGCGGCATCAAGACATTGCTCCGCATAGGCGGCGTCATAAGGATAAAAATATCTTGCAGCCATTGCCATTATACCCGCAAAGTTTGCCGTTGCATAAGTGCTCCAAGGCAGAAAATACATTGTTGAATAATCATAAGCAGGAAGCGTAAATCCGGCGTGATTTTTGGATGTTAATTTGTCGGAAACTTTTCCGCTGCCGTCTTCATACATCATTTTAAAAAGCCAGTCGGTCTCATATTTTACTTCTTTAAGATATTCCGGATATCCGGGCGCTGTTTCCGGCAGAGCGTAATTGATGGCGTTTATTGTTGTGCCAAAGTCCTCCCATGCCATTAACATGGGCCAGATTGTTATACCCGCATTCCCCACGTAGCGCCCGTAATCGCCCGCATCATACCAGCCGCCTGTGCCGTCATTGTTAAATTTATAAGCACTGACATATGAAAGATTGGTTCCCGCCGTATGTCCCGCGGCCCAGGAATATGTTGTACTGCCGTAAGTGCGGCTTATGTCGCAGCCGGAACGCCACATATACATAGCGGTAAAAGCATTTGAAAATGCCGTGTTATAGGCGTTCTCGGATATAATGAAATTCTGCGTTCGGCCAACACCGTCAACGTTTATATAAAAAGTGCCTGTTTCATCAAGGGCCGAAAAATCAATCACATATACATTTCTGCCGCTGTCGCTTACATACACAGGCCCAGACGCATTGCCAGAAAAAGCATCGGAATCATCAGCGGCCCTTTTAACCTGAAAGGTCGAACACGCGGTGTTAACCGTGGCTTTTTTGTTCATTATGGGTTTATATCCAAGAGTGTTATATACAATATCACTATCCGCCGCATAAGCCGCGGCAACAGCAAACAAGATTATAAAAGAAACAATTTTTAAACGCATTTTACCGCCTTTATTTAAGCACCACTATGGCGCCTTGCAATGTGTCGGTGCTTGAGCTGTTTTGCGCCTTAATCACATAATAATACAAACCGTTTGCAAGCGTGCTCTGCGGCTTCCACTCCGCAATATAAGTACCGCTTCCCTTTCTTTTTTCAACAACCTGCCCTATTTTTCTCTCACCAAATGTGTAAATGGAAATGGTTACCGTATCACACCTGCCTTTAACTTCATATTTAATTTTTATCTTGTCCCTTCCGTTAAAAGGATTGGGATATGCAAGCGCCGACTTTATGCTTATGGTCTTTGGCGAATCGGCATAGTCCGTGGGCGTCGGCGTGTCAGGTAAAGGCGTCGCCGTTATTGTGGGCGTAGGGGTAAATGTAAACATCTGCTGAGTCTGCGTGACACTCGGAGTGGCCGTTAAAGTGGGCGAAACTGTCCTTGTCACAGTCGGTGTCCTGGTGGGTGTTATTGTTCTCGTAACCGTAGGGGTCCACACACTTGAATCAAAAAATCTTATGTTATCAACCTGAACCGTTGTAATTATACCGTTTCCTATTATTCTTATGGTGTTCACGGAAACCGGCAGAGTTAAGTAAACTTTTGAAAGAGGTATATATGCCGTTTTCCAATTGGTATCTATTATAAAACCCGGAACATAATTGGCTATGTTAAAATCATTGTCAGATGTCCTTGCATTCCATGCATTCCAGTCCGGTATGAACAGCAGCTGGGTTATATTTCCGGAATTAACCTTTACATCCATGGCAAGATAAGTCCTGTTGTTTCTTGGCCTTGCCGTGCAAAGCCATCTGGCTTCCTGCCAGCCGCCTGTTACATAATTAATCTGCATGGAATTTCCTGGATTTCCAAGCGGCTGTTCCGATATGTTTCCAAGCCCCACCGAACCGTCAGCAACAGTGTATCCAGCCGTATCTCCGTCATATATAAGGTCAGGGACAGGGGTGGGCGTGATTGTTTTGGTCGGAGTAATAGTCCTTGTGGCCGTGGGCGTATGCGGTGTTCCCGTGGGGGTTTCTGTTGCAGTCCAGCAGACAAAGGATTTTGCGGGATTGGTGATATTTGCGGCAACAAATTTTCCAGATGTGCTCAAATTGGACAAGTACCATGTCTGTGAACTGCACACACCCGGCAGAAGCTGTGATGTTGTTTTCAGATAACCGTCCTTGGCATTGTAAGCGTCATCCGAAAAAGACCAGGCCGCCCAGCTTAATTTTACATTGGCGGCATTGTTGCCTGACATTATATCCATGTACTGTATGGCTCTGGGATAATTATCGTTGCCGTCTCCGGAAGAATCGCTTACACCCCATTCGGAAACAAATATAGGGAGGCTTCCTATATAATTAGTAAGCATTGACGTGGGATGCGTTCCGGCATAAAAATGAAACACATACATTATGTTTGGTTCAAGAATGGGATTGTTTACAACATCAATTCCAAGCTGCGAATAATTTGGTGTTCCCACAATAATTACGGCATCAGGGTCAATTGACCTTATTACGGGTATTATTGTTTCGGCATAATCTTTTATTCTCTGCCATGTAACGCCGTTTGGTTCATTACAAATTTCATAAATTACATTTTTCCTGTTTTTGTGGTTATTTGCCATTGCGGTAAAAAATGTTATGGCGTCAGCCGTGTAATTGTTAGGGTCATCATTAAGAATATGCCAGTCAATCAGAGCGTAAATACCGTTGTTCTCCGCCCACTGCACCATTTGATTAACCCTGTTTGTCCAGTAAGCGGGATTGGCAAGATAACCGTTTTCGCTTGCTTTGACATACATTGCTATTCTGAACAAATCAGCATTCATGACATTTGCGGCAAAAGAAACCGCCTGCGCGCCATAGCAGCTGTCAAACCATCCGATTCCGTGAGTTGACACTCCGCGAAGCTGAACAGGAGCCCCGCATTCATTCACAAGCTGCAGCCCTTCAACCCTTAACTGCCCGTTTTCAGAAAGCGGCGTTGAAAAAGAAATTGCGCTTAACGTTAAAATAAAAACGCTCAATAAAAGTGTTTTTTTCATTTTTTCTCCGTATTATTTAATGTCCTGAAACAAGACTAAAATTTAGAATGCCTATGCATACAAAAGGTTGCGCCAAAACTAAGCGCTTTCTCTTATAATAAGAGACGGTTCAAAAATCTTTATTTCGGGTTTCGCATCCCTGTTCGCCATATGCGTTTTAAGCATTTCAAAAGCCTCCCTGCCCATATTCACAACCTGCTGTTTAAGCGTGGTAAGAGCGGGAGTCATAAGAGAGCCGGTCTCAAGCCCGTCATATCCTATTATAGCAATATCATCGGGAATTTTTATTCCCGAATCCCTTGCCTGCTTCATAAACCCCATGGCAACAAGGTCGCCCGCGATACTGAAAACAGCGTCCACATCCCATTTTTCTTCAATTATTTTTTTGCAAAAATCCTTTCCTTCATCAAAATTATAATTTTTCGAAAGCAAAACATATTTTGGGTTCAATTCAAGTCCGTTTGCTTTCAATCCGTCCGCAAATCCTTTGTCCCTGTCGGTTATAGACGAAAGATGCTTGTAAGCACCGGAAATTACGGCGATTTTTCTCCTTCCTGTTTTTGCCAGCCTTTCGGCAGCAAGATATGCCCCTTTATAACCGTCGCCTTTAACTCCGGGAAATCCTTCAAAAGTCTGCTCAACAAATACTATCGGTCTTGCAAGATCTCTGTAAGCTTTCAAGGTTTCTTTGTCAGGATGCAGATTTACGGCAATAACACCGTCCGCCCTTCTGCCGTAAATAATTTCTCTGAGTAATTCAGAGTCTTTATCCGGCCTTCCGGATATAATTTGTACATTATAATCAGTCTCCATAACGCCGCAGTCTATCCCGTTTAAAAGGTCAATTTTAAAAGGCCCGTAAAACATGGTTGAAGCAACCGCAATTGCGTTTGTCTTTCCTCTTACAAGACTTCTTCCTATATGATTTGGATAATAATTAAGTTCACGTGCCGCCTTTATCACTTTTTCTTTTGTTTTCTCGCTTATTCTGGGATCCCCGCGCATTACCATAGATACCGTTGTGGCGGTTACCCCCACAGCTTTTGCAACATCTTTTATTGTTGTGGCCATTTTCTCTCCTGTTATCAAGGTTGAATTTTTTCAGGCAGGAATGCCGCCAAAACATAACAAAGCGGGGCATTCCAGTTAATTGCTATTTCATTTCCCGCATAGGAGCCTTCTTTATCAACATAACATCTTGCAGGCGGTGTGTCAAAGGGCAGATTTTTAAGTTCCGGATCCTGCCTGCCCTTGTTTGGGCCTCCGCACAAAAGACCGGGCCACGGTTCAGTATTTTTATCCGCGACACTCGGCCTGTGATGTATATTTTTCACGCTTACGCTTCCAATGCCCGTAACATAAGAAATCGCAAAAGGATTTCTTCCAAAAATATAATCAAGAACTTCTGACGCGGCGTTTTTATAATCGGAATTGTTAAAAATATCAGCCGCGGCAAGAAGGTTAATGGCATAATTCAACGCAACGGAATTGCTTCCCCATTTATAATCTTCTTCCAGCATCACAGACCTGTATCCGTTATCTTTTATTCTTTGCACCAATATATCGGCATGTCTTTTAAGACTTGATTTAATTTCTTCGTATATGTCTTTTTTGATTTTTTTATTATTGACAAGCATTGATATCATGGCCATTTCTTTCACATCACGCCACGAAGAAGCGGAAGAAAACGGCTCACCAAGGGTCAGGTAATTCGCGCAAAAATATTCCTCATGTTCCTTGCCGTTTGTCGCGGCAAAGAGTTCCGATGCGGCCCACAATCTTTCGTCCCTGTCCTCATTGTCTCCGTATTGTCCTGTTTTTGTGTCAGAAGGATTTTTATATCCTCCGGCCGGCACTATACCCGGATTTTTTTTCAAATATTCCCATGCTTTTTTTGAAGCTTCCAAACATTTTACGGAATAATTTCCGTCATATTTTGCAAACACCCTGGACGCAATTGCCGCCACCGCCGCAAGGTTCGCGGTTGCAGTTGAAGTCTTTTCATAAATAAAATAGACACTTTTGTCGTCTTCGGGCATTAAATTCATGGGCGGAAACATATACGGAGTTGCCTTATGATAAACTCCGCCGTCCTCTTTATCCTGCATTTTAAGCATCCAGTCAAGATTCCACTTGGCTTCATTTAAAACTTCAGGCAGCCCATTTATCCGGGCTTTTTCAGGAAGTCCTGTATTAATTGTTTCCATCCTGTTTTCAAACCTTTCAAACATCAATAACAGCGTTCCTGTTGATATACCGCTGTTAACCGAATACTTTCCGTAATCACCGGCATCATGCCAGCCGCCCCGGGCGTCAAAATTATCGGCATCTTTGCCTGTTGTGTAATGCATCTCCGCATCAGACAGGTGGCACGCCTTATGACCGTAAGGGCTTCCGTCGTTAATCTCCATACCGCACCTTTGATGATAAAAAGAGTGAAATGCAATCTTAAAAGGTTTTTCATAAACATCATCTGAAATTTCAAATTGCGCGCTGTTCCCGTCTTTTTCAGTCTCAATATAATATTTACCAGGCAATTCCAAAGCCGTAAAGTCACCGCATTTTACCGTATCCCCGCTTAACATATCCTTTACCTCAGGGCCAAAATCAGAACTGTAAACTTTCTTTCCCTCAGCTGTTTTTACAAAAAAATAAGAAGATTTTCCCGCCGTTATAACTGTTTTTTTCCCTTTTAATGTAAAACCCACCTGATTTATCTTAACAGGATTTTCAGCCATAACCTGATTTATAATTGCCAAATTAATCACCGCCAAAATTAATAAATTTTTTGTCATTTATACCTCACTTTGCTTTAACGTTAAAACAATTTTACAAAAATTCGTTCATTTTATCAATAGCCATATCAATTTTTTTATAATTGACACCTTGATTTTTAATATGTTAAGATTATTCAATTTTAAATCTACAGCGGAGGTAATCAATGAAAAGAAATTTTGTTTTATTGGCATTCTTTGTTTTATTGGCTTCTTCCCTACCGGCTTCATCCGGAATACCGGCAAAAATGGGAATTGAATTAACAGGCGGCGCAATAATGCTTAATCCCGCTGACTTTGATAAAGATTATAAAAGGCTGGTCGATATTGCGTTTCCGATAACTGGGGCAGGAAATTCGCTTTTTGTCGGAATGGCTCCAAGCGGAAGCGGAACATTTGAGTATCTCATAAATCCAAATCTTGCCATTCTTGCCAAAGGTGCTTTTATGTTTGCCGAAGATGATGCTTCATATCAGAATGAAAACGGTGAAGAGCTTTGGTTTAACCACGCCGCTTTCTCAATTGGTTATTTCGGTGTCGGAGGAAAATATTATATGGGAATGGATGATGCCGCAAAATTCTTCCTTTCCGTCGGAGCCGATGTCGGCATGTTTCTCCCTGTTCAGGCTTTTTGGGAATTCGGAACAGACCCTGACAAAGCCCCGGCAAATTCCACATCAGATTATAATTCATTGGATTTTAAAGATTCTTTCTTCGGAGCAAACATAGAGCTTGGGGCAAAATATTTCATGACGGAATCATTTGCGCTTGGTTTAAATATCGGATATCGTATTGCATCAATGCCAATAAACTATCCCGATAAGGCTCCATGGAACATGGAAGTAGCCGGAGAGAAATTTTTTGCGGCGCAAAAAATTGATTTTTCAGGCATGACTTTTGGAGCCGGCCTTTCTTACTATTTCGGCGATTCAGCCGCAACAACCGCAAAAGGCAAAAAAGGCAAAGCGGGAAAAGCTGCATCCGGTGCCATATCACAAAACGAAAAATACGGAGATTATTATTTTAAAGCCAAAAATTACAGCTACGCTCTTAAATATTACAATGCGGCTTTGAAAAAAGATCCAAAGAATGCCGGTTTATATAAGAAAATCGGATTCTGCTATTATTATATGAAGCAGCCGGCTTATGCAAAACGTTACCTTCAATATTACCTCAGGCTTAACCCTGAAGACGCGCAGGTAAAAGCCTGGATCCAGAGACTGAAATAATAAATAACAAAAAAAGCCCCGTCCATTAAGGGCGGGGCTTTTTTATTTTATAAAGGCAGTACAAATTTAAAAGTTGACCCTTTACCCAAACCTTCGGATTCCGCCCACACTTCCCCTCCGTGCGCCCTTATAATTTCACGCACAATCGCCAGGCCAAGACCTGCTCCCTGTGTCTTTCGTATATCAGGTTCTTCAACCTGAAAAAACCTGTCAAATATTTTTTCAATATTTTGCGATTCTATTCCTTTTCCTTTATCCGCAACACTTATCAAAACATAATCCCTGTCATGTATAAAATCATGCTGTAACGCATGCTGCAGAGAAATTTGGGTGCCTTTCAATATATCAACATTAACCTTTATAAGCGAATCAGGCTCCGAAAACTTAACCGCATTATTCAACAAATTTATCATAACCTGTTCTATCCTTACTTCATCCATTTCAACATTCAAATAAGTCATGCCGCTCTGCTCGATTATATTTATCCTCTTGGCCTCGGCAATAGACCTCATCTGATTTATACTTGATTTAACAAGCATCATTATATCCGCCGTCTTTTTTCTGATACTGAAATTACCCGTTTCTATTTTGCTCATGTCAAGAAGCTCATTTATAAGTTTCAAAAGTCTTTCGGTATTTGACTTTATTATGGAAACATATTCGGATTGCCTTTCATTTAATTCGCCGGCAACACCTCTTTCAAGAAAAGCAACAAACCCCTTTATCGAAGTAAGGGGCGTTCTTAATTCGTGCGAAATAACCGAAACGAAATTATCCTTAATCTTGGCCATTACTTTAAGTTTTTCATAGCTTTCTTTAAGTTCAATATTTGCATTCTCTATTTCAAGATTCTTTTCCCCAAGTATTCTTACCGCCTCACGAAGATTTTCAATCAGCTGCTTTTTTTCGGTTGTATTTAAAGCGGAGCAGACGTATCCCGACACTGTATTTTTTTTATTTTTAACCGGGCTTAAAGAAAATAATACCGGCAGCTTTTTATTTTCTTTTGTTTTAATTATTCCTTCGGCTGCAAAAATTCCGTTTTCAATTCCTTTAAAAACCGTATTGTTAAAATCAAACTCCTTGTTAATTTCAAAGATATCATAAAATTTCATTTTTTTAATTTCTTGTTCCGAAAAACCCAGCATCGTCAATCCTGATTCATTCAAAGAAATAACCTTTAATTCCTTGTCAAACAAAAATACATATTCATTGACGGTTGAAAGTATTTCCATGGCGGCTTTCGCCGGCGAAATTACAAAAATATCATATTCTCTTATGGCATAAGCAATCAAAATAACCGCCGTCATAATAACAGCTATTGTTATGTCATAAGGGCCGATGCCCGCTTTTGGCAATAAGCCGTACTCTATCGGATTAATAATTGCCGCCAAAGATATTGTTATCCCTATATAAACAAGTTTCTTTCTTTCGTTTTTGTCTTTAAATCTTAAAAAATAATACAGAAAAGTTATAATCAATGCCGCAATCTGCAGAAAAATCAGACCATCGGCGGCAATTCCAAAATAACTGTATCCGTTGAATATTTTTGGCCCCGTTCTGTATATGCCGGGGAAAATAATCAGCAAAAAGACCGTTAAAATCGCAGGGAAATATAAAAAAAACAACACGGCCGGATTTTTTGCTTTAACAGTGTCACGGGCAAGAAAAATCACAAAATGAATCACAAGAGGAATCATAACAGGCCACAAAAAGTCAAACCTGTCTGTAAAAGCCGTAATTTCTTCATTCTTCAAAGTAAGAACCATAAATCTTATAAAAACATTGTAAGCAGCAACTATACATAAAACAAGAAATATAATATTAATCCCTTTTTTCTTATCCTGCTGCCAAATGTATACACCTGTACCAACAATTATGTAGCTTACAAAGATTATCCATGCCTGATGAATACTCATTGATGCATTACCTTCCGCGAATATTTCATTCCAATTTTTCGTCTCTGTGTTTATCCGTTATTTCAGGCGGAATAATTTTATATATTAACCATATTCCCGCCGTAACAAGTACTCCGTCATCAATAATTCCGGGGAAAAATGCAAAATCAGGTATAAAATCAAAAGGATTAATAAGATATATCAAAACAACAGCGGCAATTATTTTTGCGCCGGCCGGCGTTTCCCTGTCAAGCAGGGATTTGGTTATTACCGGTATTTCAAATATTATATCTTTTATAGTGTTTTTTTTCATTTACTCTCCCTTAATTTTTCAACAACACTTTCGAACTCTCCATCAAAATCCGCATTTATCTCCACTTTCTTTTTACCCTTAATATCAAACATAATGCTGCTCGAATGAAGCATTAATCTGCCTTTGCCGCTAAAGTTTCCGTAAAACCTGTCATTTAATATCGGATGCCCTATAGCCGCAAAATGAACCCTTATTTGATGGGTTCTTCCCGTCCTGGGAGTTACAAGAACAAGACAAGAATCCTTAAAAAATTCTTGTATTTTATAATCCGTTACAGATTTCTTGCCTGATTCAGAAATAATCATTCTTCCTTTTTTTTTTGAGTCTTCCGAAATTTTAAGGTCAATTCTGTCATTTCTTTGTTCAGGTATTCCTTCTATAACGGCAATATATTGTTTTTTTACCCTTCCCTGATCAAATTCAATGTTAAGCAATCTGTGGGCTTCCCTGTTTTTGGCAAAAACAACAACACCGCTTGTATCCTTATCAAGCCTGTGAACGGTAAAAATATCTCCAAAATAATCGGCGGCAAGCCTGCTTAAACAAGGAATTTCCGGATTAAATCTGTCAGGTACGGTATTTAAACCCGACGGCTTATTAAAAGCAATATAGTCATCATTTTCAAATATTTTAAGGTCATTTACTTTAATTTTATCCATAGGTAATTTTAACATATGCTTTACCAAAAAACAGCGGCCCCCGCACCATTAAGAATCGGTATATCCGTATTAATCGCCTGAGAAGAAAGCGGATTTAGCTGAAGATAAACTGTTGCTCCCGCGCCGATGCCCCCGCTTTGTGAGTTTATTACAAGCGCCGTAATATCGGAAATATTATTATTGTTAAGATCAAGATATTTCAGGTCAAGAAGTCCCGAAAGCGGCGTAATATCGCTTATTGAATTTCCATATAAAATAAGTGTGTTAAGAGCCTTAAAATATTCAATACCTCTTATACTTCCGATCATGCTGTTTTGTGCGCTAAAAGTTGTCAAAAATTCAACATCGGTGCTTAAAACAGGGGTTTCTGTGGGTATGGCCAGATAAGCCCTCACCGCACCTTCAAAGTTAGGGTCTTCAAACTGCAATAATACCGGAGTTCTGGTGGGCGTTATTGATTCCGTTACGGTCGGGGTTGAAGTCCTTGTTGCGGTAGGAGTTCGCGTCTCGGTAGCTGTCCTGGTAAAAGTTCTCGAAGAAGTCGTTGTAACAGTGGGGCTTGGAGTCCTTGTGACTGTTGCCGTTCTTGTTATTGTAAAAGTCGGGCTTAAAGTCCATGTCTGGCTTATAGTATGCGTCATACTTATTGTAAATGTAGGAGTATTTGTATGCGTCAATGTAATTGTAAACGTGGGTGTATGGGTCCTTGTGGCGGTTGATGTTGAAGTGACGGTCCTTGTTATTGTTCCAGTTCTTGATGAAGTGGGGCTTATTGTTAAAGTCGGAGTTACGGAATATGTAAAAGTTATGGTTGCGGTATGTGTGGGTTCTCTTACCGAAAGTATCGGTTGCGAAGAAAGAGCAAAAGCGTCTCCCGCACCCGGATTGGCATAACTCATAAATACGTATTCGCCCGGCGCCTGAGGGCTTATTCCCAATCCTCCGCCTGTTTTAACACCATAAATAACCGTTATGCCCCCGGCATATGCAGGAATTCCGGACGCTTGAATTATCATATTTCTTCCGTTAATACTTTTTCCCTTCAATATTCCGCCGTTAATTTGTACGGTAAAATAACCGTTATCACTGCTGCTTAAACTTGGAGGATCAAATGCTTCCGGTACATTTATTATCAAAGTCCCGTAAGAAGGATAGGCATCCCAATCATATGAAGGAGTATAAATAAATGTAAAACTGTTGCCCGACGACGGATAAAGGCATTCCGAAGGCTGTAAATTTATCGTTCCCTGCTCGTTGATAACATTTAAGAAAGGCTGGACATCAATCGGAGTTACCTCAGACCCAGAACTTGCCATGCTTACATTAAATTCGGCTGTACCTGTTGTGCTTTGCGCGGTTACGCCCGGACCTCCGTCCTGTTTTGAACCGTAATAAACACTGATTTTACCGCTGTATGCATTTAAACCGCTTGCCTGTATTATTATGTCGCTTCCTGAAACCGAAGTTGATACAAGCGTTCCATTTGAAACATTGGCCGTAAAATATCCCGGATCTGTTGTCACAAGACTTGGAGGGCTCCACCCCTGCGGTATATTTATTTTTAATGTTCCATAAGGAGGATTTGAAAACCAGGAATATTCACCTGCAGTATATTCTATTTTTATTGTATTTCCCGTCCCCGAAGCAATGACATATTGAGGCGTTATATTTGCAGTTCCTTTATTTATAACAGGCGTGGGGGTAACCGTCAAAGTTGATGTAATTGTAATTGTGGGAGTGCATGTGATTGTAGAAGTGCTTGTAAAACTCAATGTATATGTATTTGTTGGCAAAGGGGTCCATGTTCCCGTATGAGTATATGTATTGCTGGGTGTAATTGTATTTGTAAACACAGGCGTAAAACTGTGTGTATATGTGCTTATCAAAGTGTTTGTTTGTGTTGGTGTATATGTTGCCGTAAATGTATTTGTAAAAGTAAAAGTGGAAGATGCGGTATATGTAAAAGTAAATGTAAATGTTGGGCCAGGAGTATTTGTATCCGTAAATGTTTGTGTAAAAGTTCTTGTGGGGGTGAAATATTCTTCCGGCCCCGTTACCGAATTTAATTTGCGTTTCGAACATGCGGCAAGGGTTAAAACAACGCATAAAAATACCATAAATTTTTTCATTTAAGCCTCACTTTAATTTCTGAATAAATTCTTTCAACTCATTATCATCGGGCTTAAGCTTCAGCGCTTTCCTGTATGCTTTTTCCGCTTCAATTTTATTGTTCAAAAAATAATAGCAGTTCCCAATTCTCTTATAAAGCGAAGTCTCTTCTTTCTCCGCAAGCGCTTTTTTATAATTATCAAGGGCCGCACGATAATTCTTATTTCTAAATTCAATATCCCCTTTCTGGGTAAACGCAAGATATTTGGCGTCAGCACCAATAGGCGGCAGCATATCGGGTGCTATTTCAACAACCGCTTTTTCATCCTGCTCTTTGTTTTTCACCTGCATATCTCTTGTACCTGCCGGATTACTTTGCGTTTTTACGGAAGATTTTACCTGGGTGGCTGTCGCCTTAACAATCACAGCTGTGGCAGCAGGAGTAATTAAACGGTTTTCAGGGTTTATCTCGGGTATTTTTGCCTTTAACTCGGGTTCATTATTAACGCCTTGCGTCTTTGTTTCTTCATGTATCGGACCAACAGCCGTATTATTCCCTGCAATCTCTTCTTTTTTCTCTAAAGAATTTATCGATTTTACAGATTGCTCTTCTTTTACCGTCATATTTTGAATCTTTGTTACAGGTATATTCACTTTCATATCATAAAAATAATTAATACCGGCAGACACAAAAAGTCCGGAAAGATCTATGGTATAAACAGTGCTTATACCGTTCTCCGCTCCAGATGTACTTCTTGAGTAAGTCGGAATATTCCCTTTTGCAAACCTGTATCCGGTCTTTACATGTATTCCGATGTTTTCGAACAAAGCTGTTTCTGTTCCAACTTCAACATTGCCGCCCAAAAAAACACCCGACAAGTCAATTATTGTTTGTTTATAAACCGTTCCGGAAGGATTATAAAATATCGTGTCAACATAATTATTAACCATAAAGTATACGCCCATATCAAAACCAAAATACGGTTTTAAAATATCTTTCATTGATGTAAAACCCCAATACTTTCTTAAGCCCGCTCCTGAATAGAAAACAAAAAACATTGCTTCTCTGTCTCTTGCACGCGGCCCCCACGGATAAGACGAATAACTTTTATCCCCCGTTATTACAAAATCCAATTTAAATAAAGGGCCTATAAAACCCGCCCATTCCGTGTCAAAAATACCGTTTATAACAAAATTTGCCGCCCAACTGGACAATATCGGCTGATATCCTGCACTTAAACCAATATCAGACAATTCCTGATTTTGCTTTTCAGTAAGGCTGTTATACCATTGCATTGCCGCCGCATTTAGACCGGCGCCGGTCTCTATTTTTAAACCTGTAAATTCAGCATAAATCGTCTGAGAAAAAAATGCAAATAAAGTAAATAAAATTAATTTTTTCAGCATATTTCCCGCCTTTAATGTTTCTCATACATATATTCGGTTTATAAAAACATTAAATTAAAAATTTAAATATTGTTTAAGGAAAAAATTTTAACGGAAGATTAACAAAATAAGCCATAAGGGAATATAAATAAATTAAATGCTTATAAAATAAAAAAGCCCCAAGTCTTTCGACTTGGGGCTTTTTTTAATCCGGCAACGTCCTACTTTCGCATACAGCTGCCCGTATACTATCATCGGCGCTGGAAGGCTTAACTGCCGTGTTCGAGATGGGAACGGGTGTTTCCCTTCCGCCATGGTCACCGGAAATTTTATAATAAACTCTATAATTTCATCAGTCATTACAGGAGAAAACAAATTATTTATATAATTGCGTTCTGAATGTGAGTGTACCTGCGTACACCCACACCAGAATCATATTAAGTGGCCAAGCCTCACGACTTATTAGTATCGCTAAGCTGAACGCGTTACCGCGCTTACACTTGCGACCTATCAACCTCGTAGTCTACAAGGAGTCTTCAGTTGTGTTGCCACAAAGAGAGATCAGATCTTGGGGTAGGTTTCACGCTTAGATGCTTTCAGCGTTTATCCTTTCCGTACATAGCTACCCAGCGTTACTCCTGGCGGAATAACTGGAACACCAGAGGTACGTCCGTTCCGGTCCTCTCGTACTAAGAACAGCTCCCCTCAAATCTCTTACGCCCACAGCAGGTAGGGACCGAACTGTCTCACGACGTTCTGAACCCAGCTCACGTACCACTTTAATCGGCGAACAGCCGAACCCTTGGGACCTTCTTCAGCCCCAGGATGTGATGAGCCGACATCGAGGTGCCAAACCCTATCGTCGATGTGAACTCTCGGATAGGATCAGCCTGTTATCCCCAAGGTAGCTTTTATCCGCTGAGCGATGGCCCTTCCACACAGTGCCACCGGATCACTTTGTCCTGCTTTCGCACCTGCTCGACCTGTATGTCTTGCAGTTAAGCACCCTTATGCCAATGCACTCGATAGCGCGATTGCCGACCGCGCTGAGGGTACCTTAGAGCGCCTCCGTTACTCTTTAGGAGGCGACCGCCCCAGTCAAACTACCCGCCAGACAGTGTCCCACGTCCGGTTAACGGAACATGGTTAGAATCTCAACAACATAAGGGTGGTATTTCAACGACGACTCCGCCTGAGCTAGCGCCCAGGCCTCAAAGTCTCCCACCTATCCTACACATATCTCGCCAAAATTCAGTGCCAAGGTATAGTAAAGCTCTATGGGGTCTTTCCGTCCCGCTGCAGGTAAGCGGCATCTTCACCGCTACTACATTTTCGCCGAGCTACCCCCAGAGACAGTTCCCAGATCATTACGCCATTCGTGCAGGTCAGAATTTACCTGACAAGGAATTTCGCTACCTTAGGACCGTTATAGTTACGG
>CAYQIS010000021.1:0-35286 GCA_964417645.1 uncultured Spirochaetia bacterium | reverse complement strand
CATCGTTTACGGCGTGGACTACCAGGGTATCTAATCCTGTTTGCTCCCCACGCTTTCGAGCCTCAGCGTCAGTTACAGTCCAGTAAGTCGCCTTCGCCACTGGTGTTCTTCCTAATCTCTACGCATTTCACCGCTACACTAGGAATTCCACTTACCTCTCCTGCACTCTAGACACCCAGTTTCAAATGCAGCACCCAAGTTAAGCTCGGGTATTTCACATCTGACTTAAATGTCCGCCTACGCATCCTTTACGCCCAGTAAATCCGGACAACGCTTGCCACCTACGTATTACCGCGGCTGCTGGCACGTAGTTAGCCGTGGCTTTCTCGCAAGGTACCGTCAAGGTACGAGCATTACCTCTCGTACTTGTTCTTCCCTTACAACAGAGTTTTACGATCCGAAAACCTTCATCACTCACGCGGCGTTGCTCCATCAGACTTTCGTCCATTGTGGAAGATTCCCTACTGCTGCCTCCCGTAGGAGTCTGGGCCGTGTCTCAGTCCCAGTGTGGCCGTACAACCTCTCAGTCCGGCTATCCGTAGTCGCCTTGGTAGGCCATTACCCTACCAACTAGCTGATGGAACATGGGCCAATCGCGAAGCGATAGCTTATAAATAGAGGCCATCCTTTAATTACAGAAACTTGGGTTTCTGTAATCACATCCGGTATTAGCTATCCTTTCGGATAGTTGTCCCCGTCTTCACGGAATGTTACCCATGCATTACTCACCCGTTTGCCACTAAACTACAATATTGCTACTGTAGTTCCGTTCGACTTGCATGTATTAGGCACGCCGCCAACGTTAGTCCTGAGCCAGAATCAAACTCTCCAAAGATCTATTGATTCTGTCACAGACGAAACTCAATCTTTTTCCAACTATAATCTTTAAAAGAACAGAGACAATTATTAAATGTCTTATTTTATTTTTATTTTTTACCACAGGTTTAAGGGGCTTAATTCACTTACTTAACGTGCTTTGAAAATGTTAAACTAACAATCCATTTTTCAACAAACGTCAAAAATAGTGCATAATATCCCTATCAGTCAATTACCTGTTTTCAAGAACGAATCTTTAACTTTTGCTTATTGATAATTTATACCAAAAAAAATTTTTATGTCAATACTTTTTTTAAATTTTTTAATTTTTTTAGTGCATTTTTTAAGCTTAACGTCTTGCCTGTCCGTTTCTTTTTTGCACTTTTCATCTTTAGTTTCTGCTATCAAAGAGCGTATTTCTGAACAAAAAAAATATTAACAAAAAAACAAATTAGTGTCAATAATATTTTTTAACTTTTTTCAGTTATTTTCATTTTTACTTCTGCATAAAAAAAGTATAAAAAAAACACCTTTATTTACAATTCTTTGCGCATATATACCATATCATAATTCGCAGCGGCTTTTTCTATTTTATAAATTTTATATCCCAGTTTGCCGTATAAATACAGATTTCTTTCACTCAAAGAACTTGTAAATAATTCAAATATTTTACACTGCGCGAATTCTTTTTCAATCGCATTAATGAGCATTTTACCCCTGCCCTTATTCTGCTTATCAGGATGCACAATAATTCTTCCTATATAACATATATTATTATTTTCATGCGCCCTTATAGAACCTGTGATCATATTATCTTCCTGCATTATCAATACTGTTTTATTGCGTATATCATCTTTCATGCTTTCGATATCCTGCTTTAAAGGAGGAATATCAAAATCCCCCGTAATCACAGCTTCACTCTGATAACAAAGTTTCTGAAGAGCCAAAACATACTCAGCATCTTCAATTTCAGCTTTTTTAATTTTCATATATCCGCCTTGGTTTCCACGATAGTATTGATTCTCATTTAACCCCGCCGTATTTCTGATCTTTACTTCAAAATCAGAATATAATCGGTTGTATTAGCTGGCCCAAACAGCACTGTCTGCTTAGTATGTTTTTTATTCTTTTCTTTACAGGTAAATCTATATATTACGGCTTTATATAATATATTTTGCCCCAAAAAATCCTTACATTTAAAGAGGCAGTAATTTCGTTTTATTTGTCAAATTCTCTTATAAAATTCTTCCACATTTTTAAGATAATAGTCAACGGAAAATATACCTTCAACTTCTTCTTTGGTCATTTTTTCCATAACTTTTTCATCTTTAAGGAGTTTGGTCTTAAAGTCCTCCTGATCGCCGGCCCATATTTTCATGGCGTTTTCCTGCACTATTTTATAAGCATCTTCGCGGCTTATTCCTTTAGAAACAAGCGTAAGCAGAACCTGTTGACTAAATACAAGACCTTTAAGATGGTTCATGTTGCGAATCATGTTATTCGGAAAAACGGTTAAATTATCTATTATCCAAGTGCATTTATTAAGCATATAATCAACAAGTATAAAACTGTCGGGAATTATTACCCGTTCTACCGAACTGTGAGAAATATCTCTTTCATGCCAAAGAGCAATATTTTCAATTGCCGCAAGAGCATTTGTTCTGACTATCCTGGCAAGTCCGGATAATTGTTCAGAAACAACCGGATTTCTCTTATGCGGCATTGCCGAACTGCCTTTTTGCCCCTTTGCAAAAGGTTCCTCGGTTTCAAGAATTTCACTGTGCTGCAAAAGGCGTAAATTTACCGTTATCTTCTCTATAGATGCGGCAGCAACAGCCAAAGCATTCATAAGCACGGCATATCTGTCCCTTTGAATCACCTGATTCGCTATTTCAGCACGCTTTAAACCAAGCATCTTAAGCGCTAAAAATTCTATTGAAGGATCAATATTTGCATAATTCCCAACCGCCCCTGATATTTTACCCACCCTTATTTCTTCTTTGGCGTCAATAAGTCTTTGCAAATTACGTTTTGCCTCAAAATACCAAACAAGAACCTTCAAGCCAAAAGTAATCGGCTCCGCATGTATATTATGCGATCGGCCTATCATAACTGTATATTTATGTTTTAAGGCAAGTTTTTTAAGACTTTTAATCAATATCTTTTGGCCTTCTATTACCAGGTCGCATGCCTTAACCATGCGTACCGCCATTGCAGAATCAACAAGATCCGAAGATGTCATTCCCATATGTATAAAACGAGACGACTTTCCAACATTTTCAGCAACAGCCGTTAAAAACGCTATAACATCATGCCTTACTGTTTCTTCTATTTCCTGAATTCTTTTTATATTGTAAGCCGCCTTTTTCCTTATTATAGCCATATCTTTTTTCGGGATTTTACCTTTCTTGGTCCATGCTTCACATACCGCAATCTCAACATCCAGCCAAGATTTATATTTTGAATCTTCAGTCCAAACAGATCCCATTTGTGGTCTTGTATACCGTGAAATCATTATCTTCTCCTGAATTATCCAAAATCCCGCTTTAAAAGCGGACTCTATTTTAATCCTTCTTTTACTATTAACTCCGCAATCTGTACGGCATTAAGCGCGGCGCCTTTACGCAATTGATCGCCTACAATCCAAAGATTAAGACCGTTATCCAAAGAAAAATCTTCCCTGATTCTGCCGACATAAACGTCATCTTTACCCGATACAAACAGCGGCATGGGATATTTTTTAGTATGAATATCATCTTCAACTGTAACTCCCGGAGACTTCGCAAGCAATTCTTTTACTTCTTTTACGGTAAGTTTTTTTTCCGTTTCCACATTAACAGATTCCGAGTGTGAACGTAAACACGGAACTCGCACGGTTGTTGATGTTATTTTAAGCGACTGATCGTGCATGATCTTGCGTGTTTCATGAACCATTTTCATTTCTTCTTTTGTATAGCCATCTTCAAAAAAAACATCAATATGAGGTATAAGATTAAACAGTATCTGATAAGGAAACTTTTCAACTTTAATTTCCCTGCCGGCCGCCCAGTCTTTGGTCTGCTGTTCAAGTTCCGCCATTCCCTTTGCTCCTGCGCCTGAAGTTGCCTGATATGTTGAAACAACTATCCTTTTTATTTTTGCAGCATCATGTATTGGTTTTAAAGGAACAACCATTATTATCGTTGAACAGTTGGGGTTCGCGATTATCCCCTTATTCCAGCGAACATCTTCAGGGTTTACTTCAGGCACAACAAGAGGCACGTCGTTTTCCATTCTGAAAGCAGAACTGTTATCAATAATTATTGCTTTTGAATCAAGTATATGCTTTACATACTCTTTTGAAACAGAAGCTCCTGCTGAGGCCAAAACAATATCAACACCCTTAAAAGAATCCGGATTAAGAACTTCTATTTCAACATCGCGGCCGTCATATTTCATTTTCTTTCCTTTTGAGCGTTCTGACGCCAAAAACTTTATGTCTTTTACCGGAAACTTTCTTTCTTCCAGAATATCCCTCATTATTTCGCCAACAGCTCCGGTGGCACCCATTATGGCAACATTATATTGTTTGGACATTTCTTTTCTCCTTTAAAATTAAGATATTTTATTTTACAAGCGAAGCCACAAGATCTCCAACTTCTTTGGTTCCCATACCCATTTTACCAGCTGACATACTCTTTATTTTTCCAGATTTAAGCGCCTCAATAACAGCATTTTCAATAGATGCAGCTATTTTGGATTCACCTATTGTGTCCATCATCATCGCCGCCGCTCCAATTGCCGCCAAAGGATTAATAACATTAAGCCCTGTATATTTGGGCGCCGAGCCTCCTATCGGCTCAAACATTGACACACCTTCCGGATTGATATTTCCTCCGGCCGCTATTCCCATGCCGCCCTGTATCATAGCTCCCAAATCAGTTATTATATCTCCAAAAAGATTCTCAGTTACAATAACATCAAAGAACTCCGGATTTTTAACAAACCACATTGTAGTTGCATCGACATGCGCATAATCCTGTTTGATATCGGTGTAATATTTATCGCCCATCTCTTTATGAGCCCTTACCCAAAGATCTCCGCAGTGTGTAAGAACATTATTTTTATGAACAAGGGTAAGCATTTTCTTTTTGTTTCTTTTGCGCGTAAACTCATATGCATATTTAAGGCATCTGTCAACAACAGGTCTTGAATATACCATAACCTGTGTTGCGATTTCATTCTGTGTGCCTTTTTGCATTACCCCGCCCATTCCCGTGTATATTCCGCCGGAATTTTCACGAATCACAACAAAATCGATTTGTTCCGGCCCTTTGTCTTTAAGCGGTGTTTCAACATTTGGATAAAGCTTTACAGGCCTTAAATTTATATACTGATCCAGCGCAAAACGCAGTTTAAGCAATATGCCTTGTTCAAGAATTCCAGGTTTTACATCAGGATGCCCTATTGCGCCAAGGTAAATCGCATCAAATTTTTTAAATTCTTCTATTGCAGAATCAGGAAGGGTTTCCCCTGTTCTTTTATATCTTTCACCGCCAAAATCATATTCCTGAAAATTAAAGCTTACATCATACTTTGCCGCCGCCGCTTTTAATACTTTTAAACCTTCAGCCACAACTTCAGGGCCTGTGCCGTCACCCGGCATTACCGCAATGTTATAATTTTTTGCCATGTCAATTCTCCTTTATTTATTTTATTTTAAACTTTTTCTTTGCATAATTAATCAAACCGCCTGCAGCAACCAATTCCTGCATAAAAGGCGGAATTGGTTTTACAGAATAAGTCTCATTTTTTGTAATATTTTTAATTATTCCTTTTGAGGCATCAATCTCAACAATATCTCCCTCGGATATCTTTTTTGAAGCTTCTTCAGACTCGAATATCGGAAGTCCTATATTAAAACTGTTTCTGTAAAAAATTCTGGCAAAATCTTTCGCAATAACACAGGATACCCCCGCAGCCTTAATGGCCACAGGTGCATGTTCTCTTGAACTTCCGCATCCAAAATTCTTCCCGGCAACTATAATGTCTCCTTTTTCAACCTTACCCGCCCATGTCTTATCGGCGTCTTCCATGCAATGCTTTGCAAGTTCTGCAGGATCAGATGTATTCAAATATCTTGCAGGTATTATAAGGTCCGTATCTATATCATTGCCGAACTTCCATACTTTGCCTTTTATATTCATTTTTTCCTCCGTTATTTTTTTATCACTTCATCAGGTGTGCCGATTCTGCCAAGTATAGCCGAAGCCGCGGCAACGGCAGGAGACGAAAGGTATACAGAAGATTCCGTATGCCCCATCCTGCCAACAAAATTCCTGTTTGTGGTGGAAATGGCAACTTCTCCTTTTGCAAGAATCCCCAGATGACCGCCAAGACAAGGTCCGCAAGTGGGCATTGAAAATATCGCGCCTGCTCCTACAAAAATGTCAACAAGACCTTCGTGGACGGCCTGCATATAAATTTCCTTGGTACCCGGGAATATCAGACATCTTACCCTTGAATTTATTTTTCTTCCTTTCATTATCTTTGCCGCTATACGAAGGTCCTCTATCCTGCCGTTTGTACAGGAACCAATAACAGCCTGGTCAATTGAAATCTTTCCAAGTTTTGATGCCGGTTTTATGTTTTCAGGAAGACTGGGGCATGACACAACCGGCTCAATCTTGCCGCAATCATATTCAATTATATTTTCATATTTCGCATCTTTGTCGCTTGTAAAAACTTTCCATTTATGTTCAGCGCGTTTCTTTACATACTCTATGGTTTTCTCATCGGGATTCATAAGCCCTGCCTTACCTCCCGCTTCAATTGCCATATTTGATATGGTCATTCTTGCATCTACTGACAGCCTGTCAATTACCGGTCCTGTGAATTCCATTGCTTTATAAAGAGCTCCGTCAACACCTATATCGCCTATTGTATACAAAATAAGATCTTTTGAACTTACCCATTTATTTAATTTCCCCTTATAAACAAATTTAATGGACTGCGGCACTTTAAACCATGCTTTTCCGGTCATCATGCCAAATGCGGCATCGGTTGACCCGACACCTGTTGCAAAAGCTCCAAGGGCTCCGTATGTGCAGGTATGTGAGTCGGCCCCAATTACAAGATCTCCCGGAACAACAACGCCTTGTTCCGGCAACAGGGCGTGTTCTATACCCACATCAGATTGATCATAATAATGTGTAAGTTTTTGCTCGCGCGCAAATTCTCTTAGTATCTTTGCTTGTTCCGCCGATTTAATATCCTTATTGGGAGTAAAATGATCCGGCACCAAAGCCACTTTTGTTCTGTCCCAAACTTTTTTTGCACCGGCAGCTTTAAATTCCTTTATAGCAATTGGGGCTGTAATATCGTTGGCAAGAACAAGATCTATATCAGCAATTATCAACTCTCCCGGTTCAACATACTTTTTTCCGCTTTTTGCGGCAAGTATTTTTTCGGCTATTGTCATTCCCATATAAAAACTCCTTTCGCTTTTTTACGGTTTATTGGTGACTTTTTTAATCTTTTTTCCTTTTTCTTTTTGAAGTTTGGTTATAGCCGCAATATACGCTTTCGCGCTTGCTTCAAGAATATCCGTCGATGCTCCTCTGCCGGTAACTTCCTTTCCTGACTTTTCAACTCTTACTGTTACTTCTCCAAGAGCTTCCGTACCTTTTGTAACAGCTTTAATCTGATAATCGGTAAGCTTTATTTCTTTCTCTCCGGTTATTTCATTTATAGCTTTATACATTGCATCAACAGGTCCGTCGCCTGTAGCCGCCTTTGTATAAGTTTTGCCGTCATGACTTATTTCCAAAGTGGCGGTAGGCACTATTCTGTTGCCGGTTGCAACATAAATATAATCAAGAGAATAAATGCCTGAAACATTCTTTAAATCGCCTTCCATCATGCGAACAAGGTCTTCATCAAATACCTCTTTTTTCTTGTCGGCAATCGCAAGAAATTTTTCATAAACTTCGGCAAGTTTGTTTTCTTCAATTTTATATCCAAGATATTCCAGTCTGTGTTTTAAAGCATGCTTTCCGGAACGGGCCGTTAAAACAAGCTCATGTCCGGGTATTCCAATTGACTGAGGAGTCATTATTCCAAAAGTGGATTCATGCTTTAATATGGCGTCTTGATGAATTCCGGAAGCGTGTGCAAAAGCATTTTCTCCCACTATTGCCTTATTTGGCTGTACCGGCATGCCTGTTAACCTTGTAACAAGCTTGGAAGTTCTGTATATTTCCTCTGTTTTTATATTTGTATAAACTTTATACACATCTTTTCTCACATTCATTGCCATAACAACTTCTTCAAGAGAAGCATTGCCGGCTCTTTCCCCCAGACCATTAATTGTGCATTCTATCTGACGCGCACCGTTTAAAACAGCCATAAGCGAATTTGCGGTGGCCATTCCAAGGTCATTATGACAATGTACGGCAATAATCGCTTTGTTAATATTCGGAACCGTATTAAAAAGTTTCCTTATGAGCTCCCCGAATTCTGCAGGTTCCGCATATCCAACTGAATCAGGGATATCTATTGTTCTTGCTCCGGCTTTTATTGTTTCTTCAACTATTTTACAGAGATAATCAAATTGAGTTCTGGTGGCATCCATGGCCGAAAATTCCACATCATCGCTGAAATTACGTGCATATTTTACACTGTCAACCGCCCTTTTAAGAACTTCTTCGTTGGTGGTACGGGTTATATAGTGTACATGCTGAGGCGACGTGCCAATAAATGTGTGTATACGGCCGCGTTTGGCTTTTTTTAACGCTTCACGGCAAGCGTCTATGTCTTTTCTTACCGCGCGACAAAGTCCTGCAACAACGGCTTTTTTTACGGCTTTTGAAATCTCCGCAACGGATTCAAGATCTCCCGGAGAACTTATAGGAAAACCCGCCTCAATTATATCAACCCCCAGCTTTTCCAGCTGAAGGGCTATCTGTACTTTTTCATTCTTGGTAAGAGAGGCGCCAGGAACCTGTTCGCCGTCACGCAGCGTGGTGTCAAAAATCAAAACCCTTTCATCCGCCATTTTTACCACCTTCTTTTATTTATTTTTATTTTATTTCTTTTTAACTTTTTTCTCGGGTATTAACGATTTATGTTTCCACGCCATCATTGCCCTTAACTTTGCGCCCACTTTTTCTATCGGATGATTTGCGTCCTTTGCAAGAAGCCTGTTAAAGTTTGGCTTGCCGGCCCTGTATTCAGCCATCCATTCTCTTGCAAACTGCCCGCTCTGTATTTCCTTTAAACATTTTTTCATTTCATTTTTAACACTGCTGTTTATTATTCTTGGACCGCGGGTGATGTCTCCGTATTTTGCGGTATCAGAAATCGAATACCTCATATTTGCAATTCCGCCCTCGTAAATAAGATCCACAATAAGTTTGGCTTCGTGCAGGCATTCGAAATAAGCCATTTCAGGCGCATAACCTGCTTCCACAAGGGTTTCAAAGCCATTCATAATGAGATAGCTTATTCCGCCGCAAAGAACAACCTGCTCGCCAAAAAGGTCTGTTTCGCACTCTTCCTTAAAGGTTGTTTCAAGAACCCCGGCGCGCAGACCTCCTATTGCTTTTGCATATGAAAGTGCTATCTTTTTCGCATTGCCTGTTGCATCCTGATGAACTGCAATGAGTGTGGGTACGCCTTTTCCTTCGGTATAAACTCTGCGCACCATATGCCCCGGACCTTTTGGAGCTATCATAATTACATCCACATCTTTAGGCGGTGTAATTTCCTTAAAATGAATGTTGAAACCGTGCGCAAACGCAAGAGCTTTGCCTTTTGTAAGATATTTTTCTATATTGGCATAATATATTTCAGACTGTACCTGATCCGGGACAAGCATCATAATTACATCCGCTTCCTTGGCCGCCTGCTCAATTTCAACAACTTTTAGTCCCGCTTTTTTGGCTTCTTTCCAATGCTTTGATGTCTTACGCAAACCAACACGCACATCAATGCCGCTGTCTTTCATGTTAAGCGAATGAGCATGTCCCTGCGAACCATAACCTATAACCGCCACTTTCTTGGCTTTAAGAACCTTCAAATCTCCGTCTTTCTCATAATAAACTTTCATCTTTTTCTCCCTTCGATATGATATTTTTATTTCATTTCTTCTTTGATCTTAACAATGCTATCGTTCCCGTTCTGGCCATTTCTTTTATCCCAAAAGACCTTACCAATTCGGTAAAAGCATTTATTTTTTCATCAGTTCCCGTTATTTCAACCATAAAAGTGTCGGCTGATGCATCCAATATTTTACCTCTGAATATATTCACAAAATGCATCAGTTCATTCTTATCGCGGCCTTCCGTATTTATCTTCAAAAGCGCCATCTCACGTTCAACAAAATCATCCTGAGACATGTCTATAACTCTTATAACATCAATCAGCTTATTAAGCTGTTTTATAATTTGATCAAGAACCAATTCATCTCCGCTTGCAACAATTGTCATCCTTGATGTTGTTGCTTCTTCGGTTTCCCCCACGGCAAGCGATTCAATATTAAAACCGCGGCCCGAAAATAATCCAGCAACGCGCGCAAGCACTCCGGGCTGATTTTCAACTATTACCGATATTGTTTTTTTCTTATCCATTTTTATACTCCTTAAATTATTGTGCTTCTTTCATTCCTTTGGAACAAGCTTCATCTGCGGCTATTGCTTTGCTTCAGCAGGATTTCCTCTTACGCCAGCTCGCCCTCTATCATATTTCCAAGCGGTGCACCCGCAGGCACCATTGGCCATACATTTTCTTCCCTGGCAACTCTGAAATCCATAAATACAGGACCTTCGTAATCAAATGCTTCCTTAAGCGCTTTTACAACGTCTTCTTTTTTCTCTATTCTCATACCCTTGGCCCCGTATGCTTCTGCAACCTTAACAAAATCAACGCTGTTGCTTATATCCGTATGTGAATAACGCTTCTGCCAGAACAATTCCTGCCACTGTCTTACCATTCCAAGCCAGCTGTTATTAAGAATAATAACTTTAACTTTGTATTTGTTTATAACCGCTGTTGCAAGTTCCTGTATATTCATTTGTATTGATCCGTCACCCGCAATACACAACACAAGAGAATCCGGATTGCCGGCCTGAACTCCAAGCGCAGCCGGAAAACCAAAACCCATGGTGCCAAGTCCTCCTGATGTAATAAAAGTACGCGGCTTATTAAATTTTAAAAACTGCGCCGCCCACATCTGATGCTGCCCGACTTCCGTCGTGATAAAAGCGTTACCTTTTGTAAGCTCGTTAATCTTTTCAAGAACATACTGCGGTTTGATAACGGTATCGCTGTCCCGATAAGAAAGAGGATATTCCTTTTTCCATTCACCAACCTGCGTCAGCCACGGGGAACGATCAAGTTTCTTAACTTCGGAGGTCAGCTCCTTAAGAATATTTTTTGCATCACCCACTATGGGCAGATCAACTTTTATAATTTTGCTTATGGCGGTTGGATCTATGTCGATATGTATAATATCCGCGTGCGGAGCAAAATCAGAAACTTTGCCTGTAACCCTGTCGTCAAACCTTGCACCAACCGCAATTATAAGATCAGATTCCTGAATTGCATAATTTGCATACTTTGTTCCGTGCATGCCAAGCATACCAAGATTAAGCGGATGATCCGAAGGTATTGAACCAAGCGCCATAAGGGTTGTTGTTACCGGCGAATTTATTTTCTCGGCAAACTTAACCATTTCATCGCAGGCATTGGAAGATATTATACCCCCTCCAACATAAACTATGGGTCTTTCCGCCTTTTCTATCATCTCGGCGGCTTTTTTTATCATTTTTGGATGGCCTTCATAATTGGGTTTGTAACCGCGAAGTGAGGGTTCCGAAGGATAAACAAACTCCGCTTCTCCAACCTGCACATCGCGCGGAAAATCTATAACAACAGGACCCGGCCTTCCGGTACGGGCTATGTGGAAAGCGTTTTTTACAACCTGGGCTATTTCATCCGTTTTTTTAAGCATATAGCTGTGTTTCACTATCGGCCTGGTAATGCCAATTATATCCGCTTCCTGAAAAGCGTCATTACCAATTAATCCCGTTGAAACCTGTCCTGTGATGGCAACAATCGGAATTGAATCCATATAAGCATTTGCAATCCCGGTCACAAGATTTGTTGCCCCGGGGCCTGATGTTGCAACGCATACTCCAACTTTTCCTGTTGTACGGGCATAACCATCCGCCATATGTGCCGCGGCCTGTTCATGTCTTACAAGAATTGTTTTCAGCCCGCCGTCATAAAGCGCGTCAAAGAAAGGCATTATCTGCCCCCCCGGATATCCAAACAGCAATTCAACACCTTCTTTTTTCAAAGACTCCAGCATTATTTTAGACCCTGTCATTTTAGCCATATTATGTACTCCTTTAATAATTTTTCTTACTCAAAAACAAAGTAATTCATCTTTCATTACAAACCAAGCAACTCCACGCTTTAACTCCATCTGCCGCCTTGTTTAGGCATACCTACTTTTTATTTAAACACGGCGCCGGTAGCGGCTGATGTTACATGGGCCGCATAACGATATAGCACGCCGCTTTTGACCTTCAAGGAAGGCAATTTAAGTTCCGCCTTCCTTTTCTGGACCTCCTCATCTGATATTTTAAGTTCAATTGATTTATTGGGAATATCTATCGCTATAATGTCGCCTTCTTTTACAATCGCTATCGGCCCTCCTTCCATCGCTTCAGGCGAAACATGGCCAATAGCCGCACCTCTGGTGCCTCCGCTGAATCTGCCGTCCGTAATAAGCGCAACTTCTTTGTCAAGGCCCATTCCCGCAATAGCCGCCGTAGGAGCAAGCATTTCGCGCATACCGGGGCCGCCTTTGGGGCCTTCATAGCGGATTACAACAACATCTCCTTTGTTAATTTTTCCGCCAAGAATTGCTTTTTGTGCATCTTCTTCCGAATCAAAAACTCTTGCAACGCCTTCGCGTTTCATCATTTCAGGTGAAACCGCGGATTGTTTTACAACCGCGCCATCAGGGGCAAGATTTCCAAATAAAATTACAAGACCGCCTTTGGGCGAATAAGGATTTTCAAAAGGTCTTATAACTTCGCTGTCAATAACTTCCGCGTTTTCAATATTTTCTTTTATTGTTTTTCCCGTCACAGTAATTACATCCGTGTTTATAAGTCCTTTGGAAGCAAGCACTTTCATAACTGCCTGAACACCCCCGGCTTCGTGCAGATCCTGAATATAATGCTGTGTTCCGTCGGCACGTTTTGCAGGCGAAAGTTTGCAGATATTTGGAGTCTTTTCGGATATTTCGTTGATTTTTTTCAAATCTATTTTTATACCGGCTTCATTGGCAATAGCCGGCAAATGCAGTATTGTATTGGTTGACCCCCCAAGCGCCATATCAACAACAAAAGCATTTTCAAATGATTTTTCAGTCAATATATCACGCGCTTTAATATTCTTTTCTATCATTGTCATCACTTTCATTCCGGCTTCTTTGGCAAGACGAATCCTTTCGGAATATACCGCGGGTATCGTGCCGTTTCCGGGAAGACCAAGACCAAGCGCTTCCGTCATACAATTCATTGTGTTGGCGGTAAACATTCCCGCGCATGACCCGCAGGTGGGGCAGCTTGCGTTTTCTATTTCATTTAACTCTTTTTCCGTAATCTTTCCTGCCGCGCATTCCCCAACAGCTTCAAATCCTCCTGATATCAAATCATAGTTTTTCTTTTTATATTTTCCGGCAAGCATTGCGCCTCCGCTTACAAATGTACAAGGAAGATTAAGACGCGCGGCAGCCATAAGCATTCCCGGAATTATCTTATCGCAGTTGGGTATGAAAACAAGGCCGTCAAACGGATAAGCCATTGCCATTATCTCAATACCGTCAGCAATCAGTTCACGCGACACAAGCGAGTATTTCATTCCTTCGTGTCCCATTGCTATACCGTCGCATACTCCTATTGTAGGAAATTCCATAGGCGTTCCGCCGGCCATTCTTACGCCTGCTTTTACAGCTTCGCATATTGTACGCAGATGTATATGTCCGGGAATAACTTCATTGAACGAGTTAACCACTCCTATTATGGGTCGTTTAAGTTCTTCATCAGAATAACCTATTGCCTTAAAAAGCGCCCTGTGAGGAGCTCTTTCGGGACCTTTTGTCATTTTATGACTGCGCATTTTGCACCTGCCGTTGATATTTATATTTTTATATATAAAACTTTAAAATTTTAACAAAAAATGCAGGCTGTTTCAAGAAAAAAGCCTTTAAAATAAAGTATTTTTACTGTTCACCTGCCTTTATCTTTTTTCGCGCAAGGCGAAACAAAATAAAAATATGGCCGGAGATATAACAGGCGCCTTATCCGAATTTTTTTAGGGTTTACTTGATGATGCCGGAGTTTGCGCCTTCAGTGCCCTGTTTATAGGACGACTGTTAGCACTACTCCGACGACGATTACGACAAGGAGTGCTGTATCAACAGAGGGCAAAATGATTGCGGCATTATTTTTTTTCTTTGCCGCGTATTTCATTTTTTCCTCCGATTTTATTTTATATTTTATATATCATAAAACTAAGTTAATGTCAAAGTATAATTATTTGCGGTATATATAAAAAAAGCCCGCGTATAAAAAATACGCGGGCTTTTATAAAAGAAGTCATTACCTCTTGCTAAACTGGAAGGAACGTCTCGATTTTGCCTTACCGTATTTCTTTCTTTCAACCATTCTGCTGTCACGTGTCAGGAATCCGCCGCGAGACAGTATTTTATGTACATTTTCATCAATCTTGCTTAAAGCACGGGCTACACCCATTCTTATTGCTCCGGCTTGCCCTGTCTTTCCGCCGCCAAGAACCATACATTTTATATCATATTTCCCCGAAGCTGTTATTGCCTCAATCGGCTCTATGGCATGGATTACATGTGTATTCCTGTCAAAATACTCTTTAATGTCTTTATTATTTACAGAAATTTTACCTGTTCCTGTTTTAACCCATACTTTCGCAACAGCATTCTTTCTTCTTCCTGTTCCGTATAATACAGAGGCCATTTAAATTCTCCTTATTCCTTAATTAAGTTTAAGTTCTACAGGTTTATTTGCGGCATGTTCATGTTTGTCATCCGCATAAACCTTAAGTTTTTTTATCATAGCCCTTCCCAACTTGCCTTTAGGAAGCATTCCGGCAACAGCAAGTGTTATAACTTTCTCCGGAGCTCTTGAAATAAGAGAAGCAAATGTCTCCTCTTTAAAACCTCCCGGATAACCGCTGTGAGACTGATAAATCTTGTCCGTAACTTTTTTACCCGTAACACGTATCTTGGAAGCATTTGTAACTATTACAAAATCACCGGTGTCAACAAAAGGTGTAAAAATTGCCTTGTGTTTGCCGCGCAGAACCGTTGCCACTTTTGTGGCAAGCCTTCCAAGCGTCTTATCTTTTGCATCAACAATGTACCATTTCCTTTTTATATCCTGTTCCTTAACAACAAAAGTCTTCATTACTCAAAATCCTCCTTCAAAAATAAAACAAAATTCCTTTTAAATAATATAAATAAAAGGATAAAGAAATATATAACAGCATCACCAAATTGTCAATACTTTAATGACTAAAAACTTTCAAAAACACACCTTTCTTCAGCTTTCGGTTTTTCCTTAATCGGTTTTTCTTCCGGTATGCCGGCCGATATAATCGCAATCAATTTTTGAGATTTCGGCGCTCTGACCAATTCAAGCACTTCGTTACAATAATCTTTTTTATCTCCGGCTATCCAGCACCCACCATAGCCAAGCGCATGCAAAGCAAGAAGCATGTTTTCAACCGCGGCGCATCCGTCTTCAAGGTAATATTTGGTGTCATCGGAAATCACAATAAAAGCGGCTGCGGCATCAGACACAAACTTCCCGTTATTTCCAACGGTTAAAGCAAGTCTGTCAAGCCCGCTTTTTTCAGTTATTACCACACATTTAACGGGATGTATGGATCTTGCGCTTGGAGCATTCAGACCTGCCTGAACAATTTTCATCAAATCTTCTTTTGGTATTTTCCCGTCTTTGGAATATTTTCTTATGCTGCGTCTTCCGTTTATCGCTTCAAAAATGTCCATTATTTCCTCTTTTTCCGGCTTTTTTCAAGCGCCTTTTTTATGAATTCTATTTCTTCAATGTGATTTTTTATTCTGCCGTCAAGTTTTGCCATTAAAACAGAATTTAATAATTCTCCGAATTCAGGACCGGCTTTTATTCCAAGATTTTTTAAATCTCTGCCCGTTATATGGGCTCTTACATTGCGTAAATTTTCCATGAAATGCTCTATTCTGTTTGTTACATAATCACTGCCGCATGCAGCCATAAAAAAATATAAAGTTTCATCCGTATAAGGCTTAAGCAGATTATAAATTCCGGAATTGCTGACCGATTTGCTGTGCAAGGCCAAAAAAACCTTTTTTTCATCTTTTTTACCCGCCACAAGCGATTCTTTAATATCCGATTTAAACTTAAGCTTGTCACACAAAATTTCCGTTTCTTCAAGAGGCACATTATAAAGAAAAATCATCAGATAAAGAACCTGAACATATTTTTCCGGTATCCTTTTTTCTTTAACAAGCCTTCGCGCAGCCTGATAAATATTTTCTGTTCTTTCGTTTAATCTGAAATGTTTTGATATTTTTACAAGTATTTCAAGCTCCTGCATCCTTTTATAAACTTTATACGGTTCCTCTTCTTCAAGACTGATCAATAATTCATCTCTTATTCTTTCGCCCGGAAGGCTGTCAAAAATATTGTACTTAAGAGTTTCTATAATAAACCTTAATGTGTTCTTCTCTATTTCAAATCCGTATCTTTGTTCAAATCTAACCGCTCTAAGTATTCTTGTCGGGTCATCAATAAAACTCATATTATATAAAGTTCGTATTATTTTATTTTTAAGGTCGGAATATCCGTCAAAATAATCAATAAAATCCCCAAATCCCTTGCGGTTAATCTTTACAGCCATGGCATTTATTGTAAAATCTCTTCTGAACATATCATATCGTATGGGGGTAAATTCTATCTGCGGTAATGCGGCCGGATACTCATAAAATTCCGCTCTTGCGGAAGTTACATCAATTCTTTTTCCGTTTTTCAAGAAAACTTTTGCCGTTTTAAATCTTTCAAAGCCTTTATACGACCCTTGAAGTTTTTCCGCAATAAATTTCGCAAATTCCATACCGTCGCCTTCCACTGTAATATCAATATCCATATCTTTTTCCCTCAAGAAAAGATCTCTTACAATCCCCCCTACAAGATATGCATTTACGCCAAATTCATCCGCAAGGGCGCCGGTTTGAATTATCAACGAATATGTTTCCCTGTCAATTTTTTCAAGCATTAATTCTTTTATATTTATATCGGCTTCTCTGAATACAATCTTTTCTTTCTTTACAGGCCTTTCCTTATAAAGATAAGATAATATATCCGTTCTTGTAATAATCCCGACAAGCTTCTCTCCCCTTACAACAGGCAAGTGACCGATATTGTTTTTAAGCATTATTTTCTGAGCTTCAGTAATCGAAGAATCCTCTGTTATTACGGCAACATTTCCGCTCATATATCCTTTTACCGGAATCTGGCCAAGATTATGCTGTATCCCCTTCTCAATATCCCCTTTTGTGATAAAACCGACAAGTCTGTCATCCTTAACAACAGGCAAACCATTGTTATTGAACCGTATACAAACTTTATATGCCTCTTCGAGCGTAATTTCAGGGGATATTGCACGTACCGGAGTGCTCATAATATCAACAACGGTATGCCTTTCCTTAACGCACTCGGCGAAAAGTTCATATGTCTTTTCTTTAATTGCCTTTATCGAAATGCCTTTTTTTACCGGTATAACCGCGGCCGCGGCATTTCTGTGTCCTCCGCCTCCAAAAGCCGAACTTATTTTTGTGACATCAATTTTATCTCCCGAAGACCTTAATACAAGAAAAATTTTATTTTCCATTTGAACAACAGAAGCTATGGCATCAGCCCCTAAAATTCCAATAAGCTGTCCGGTGACATCGGATAATTGTTCTATATGCTCGGTAAATTTTGCAAAAGAAACAATTATTTTATGACCTTTTATGTCATAAGACTGTGCATTTTTTATCAGTCTGTTTAAGAGTTTAATTTGATTAGTATCAAACGAATCATTAAGAAAATCAGCAAATTCTTTCATATTTATTTTTTTGGACATAAGATATGCAGCCGCTTTCATGTCATTTGCGGTTGTGTTGGGATAAGTAAATCTTCCCGTATCCGAATATATACCCAAAAGAAATAACAAAGCTTCTTCAGGTGAAATTTCCAGGCCTTTATGAATAATTTCTTCAACAAAATAAGTTGTGCATGCGCCGTAAGCTGTTTTTATATACTCAACGTTTTCGCCGCCTATTTTTTCTTCCCTAAAATGATGGTCATATACTGTTGTTTTAATTTTTTTTTCTTCAATAATTTTTTTTAACTGCGGTGTTAATACTTTCATCATGGCATCAACTATAATAATTTGCGTAACGGAAGAAAAATCAATGTCTTTTTCCTTTTTAACCGGAAAACAATGTCTGTAAAAAGTCTGAAACCTGGAAACTTCTTTGCTGAAACCTCCGGGCGACATCATTATTGATCCGGGATTAAGCTTGCTTGCAGCCACCATACTTGCCAGAGCATCAAAATCAACATTTAAATGCGTGGTAATTAATACCATCAAATACCTTCCGGCCTTTTAATAACTGTTATAACACTCTCATTATGCGCCATAACCACGCCTTTCGAATCAATCAACTCTGTTGAAATAATATGTTTCCCGGGTTTTGCATCCAGCGGTATCTTAAAACTGTCATTTTCAAAGCTTTCAAATACCATTCCGTCTTCAAAAGGATAATTCAAAGAATCCGGGCCTATATCAAACTTCGGAGTTATTTTATTAAAATAAACTTTTTTATCAGGTCCGCATATATTAATCCTGATTCTTAATCCTTTAAAACTTTTTTGAAGATCATTTATTACATAAAGCATTTTCCAAAGCACACCCCACCCCACTTCATCACCCTGCTTGACTCTTGAAGTAAAAAGCCTGAATCCGGGCAATACCGGCTGCATCGCTTTTTTCAGCGCATAATATCCTTTTTTAGGCACTCTGTCGCTGTCTGTAACAGCCCATGTTATTGACGGCCAGCATTCAGTTAACATAAAATGCAATATTCCGTTGCCTATTTTATATCGGTTAAGTCGGAATGTTTCGGTTTGTTCTTTTATCATATTTGCCTGAAATTCCTGGGACAACTCGATGAATTCTTCAATTGATTCCGGCTGTTTAATTCCGGCTATATCGAAAGTGTTTTTATGCTGAAAATTATGAAATGCCCATTTTTTCCAGTCAGGCGGCCATATTCCGTCTTCCCCGAACATCTTTTTTAAATTTTCTTTCCCGGGCAGCGCCTGGGCGCCGTATTCGCTGATTACCATTCCTTTTTTTGCATTTTCAAAAGTGCTTGCGGCATTGATAAAATTATCATCATAGTACCAGCCCTGATAATGATGCTGTTTAAAATCCGACATCTGCATCACATATCTTACCGGATCTTCTCCTGTTGCAACCCTGAAAAGCACCGGATCAAGCTGTCTTTCGTTTACAAAAGGCTCGTTATGACAGCACCATATAACTATGGAAGGCCTGTTATAAAACATATTAATCATATCCTTAATCTGTGAGCAGGCGTTCTCCATGAAACTTTCGCTCGTTTCATATCCCCATTGAAGAGCAAAATCCTGCCATACCATTATACCCGCTTCATCAAGGGCTCTGTAAAGCTCTTCCCTGTTAACATGCGCGTGAATTCTTATAATATTAAGATTCGCTTCTTTAATCAAAGAAATATCTTTTTTAATTCTTTCCGCAGAATACCCGGACAGCCATTGTGTGGGAATTATATTGCTTCCTCTCAAATATATTCTTTTTCCGTTAATCATCCAAAACTTTTCATCGGAAAGTTTAAATTGTCTTAAAGCGGCCGTATCAAAATATTCATCTGTATTGTTGTTTTCATCTTTAATTTTCAAAGAAAAATGATACATATCCGGGCTGCCCATTTCATAAGGATACCAAAGCCTGGGCGAATCCACATCAGAATGCAGCAGAATCGTATTTTCACCCGGATATAATATTATGTCCCTTTTAACGGAAACTTTTTGAGATTTAAAATTGTATCCATGATAAATCTGATTAATTACAGCTTTTACAGGAAAATTTCCCCTGTAATTTATTTTTGCTTCCGTGCCAAAATTCCATACACCGTCATCTTTCAGATAGGGCGTAATCTTCACTCTTTTAAAACTTATCGCCCCGCGCGCCTCGATAAACACATCATTCCAAATACCGCCTGTATTCATATCCTGCCCGTGTTCTTTGTCCCAAGACCCCGGTCTTGCATCATGATGATTAAAAATTCCTTTAATAAGGTATTTTTTGTCAGGCCAAACCTCTTTATCTTCTTTAGGTGAATCAACAATTACTTTTAATGAATTTATACCGTTCCTAACAATACCGGTTATGTCAAACTCAAAAGTCTGAAAATAGCCTTCGTGTCTGCCGGCAAATTTACCGTTGACAAATACTTCCGCAAAATAATCAACACCTTTAAATCTTATACAATAATATTTGTTTTTTTCTTTTTTTAATTTAAAGCTCCTTGAATAAACGGCTTTTCCATATATATCATATCCTTCCAGAAACCAATTTGCAGGCACATTAATTTTTGATTTTTTACCGTTAAAATCAAAATCCCATTTACCGTTAAGGCAAAAAGTTTTTTTCATTGCCCCTCCCTAAAATCCAAGTTCTGAATTTATAAGAATTATTGTTATATCCGTGTCATCAGGACGCTGATACATTATAGATGCAACTTTACAAAGTCTGTTCGGGTTATCAATATTAAGTCTTTGAGCATTTTTAACGGCTGTTTCATTTTTTATTTTTTTAAAAGCTTCTTCAATATTTTTTACCACCTTATTATATCCTGCTGCAATTATAACTTTTGGCGGACCATACATCATACCCGCAACACGATTGCCATATGTATCCATGTTTACCAATTCACCGTCAAGCGTTATTGCGTTTGAACTGCAAAGATAAACGTCGGATATTCTGGTTGCCCGTCTTCTCGCGGCTTTTATCTCATCAAGAAAAGTGCCAGGCAACCAATGATGTATAACTTTATTGCCCCTGTTGATAAGTTCTTCAATTACACCTGTGGCTCTTATGGTAAGCGAACCCCCAACTCCAACAACTTCATCTTCCTTAATTTCTTTTAATATCTCTTCCTTTGCTTCCTCAACAGTTTCAACCTTTACAACAGAAAAATGATTTTTTCTTAAATTTTCAATTACTGTGTCTATTTTTTTTTCTATGTCTTTAATCATACCGCTCCTTAATTTTTGGGATAACAAGGAAGGATAATTTTTTGGTGGGCGCAACTGGGGTCGAACCAGTGACCCTCAGCTTGTCGAGCTGATACTCTAACCAACTGAGCTATGCGCCCACTGAATTATGATTTTAACCAAATCAGACTTAAAGTCAACCCTTTTCAAGATATGCCCTTAGTGCCTCCTTAACCTCTTCACGTTTTTTGGGAAGACAGTAAGAAGGCGCAACCAGAACATTTTCACCGGCTTCCCCGTGAAACCTCATAAGAATCATGTCTTTTGGCATCATTTTAATGCACAAAGCAAGCGCTTCCGCATATTCATGAAGACTCAGCAGCCTGTAAGGCGATTTAATATAATCTTTTTCAGCCGCAGTTCCTTTCAAAATATGAAAAGGGTGTATTTTTACCGCGTGAGCTCCTGATTCAATTATCATTTCCATTGTTGCCTTATAATCCTCAATAGTTTCTCCGGGCAGACCGATTATCATATGAGCGCACATATTAATTCCCGCTCTTGTTATAAGATCGGCCGCTTTTAAATAATCCTTCGCGGTATGCCCCCTGTTAATACGTTTTAGCGTGCTTTCGTTTGAACTCTGAAGACCAAGCTCAATCCATACTTCCCTAAGTTTACCCATATATCCCTGAAGCAAAGAAATATTTGCCCTGTCAACGCAATCCGGTCTTGTTCCAATGTCAATGCCTATTACTTCGGGAAATTCCGCAACAGAGTCATATGTTTTTTTCAGCTCAGACAGCGGGGCATATGTATTTGTACCTGTCTGAAAATAAGCCATAAAAAGCGTCTTTTTACCGTAACGTTTTTTCCCCCTTTTTATTCCCAATTTTATCTGACTCTCCAAAGGCACCGAAAAGTCGTTCCCGTCAGGAATGCTTCCCTCCCTGCAGAACCAACAGCCATAACTTGATATGCTGCCGTCCTTATTCGGACAGGAAAAAGGAAGGCTTATTGTAATCTTATGTATTCTGTGCCCGTATTTTTCCCTGAAATATTCATTTAATGTTCGCATAAAAAAAACAGGGGCGCTTTAAAGCGCCCCTGTATGATTTTCAGCATTAACCTGCATTACTTATTCTGTCCATTTCTTCGGGAGATATATCGAAATTCGCATAAACATTCTGAACATCTTCATCTTCATCAAGCGCATCCATCAATTTAAGCATGCTCTCCGCATCCTTGCCGCTTAATTTAACCATATTTTTGGGTACCATTGTAATTTCAGCGGAAACATATTTAACAGATTTTGAATCAAGCGCTGATTTTACAGCCTCAAAAGCCGAAGGTGATGTTGTAATATCATAAGTTGTACCCTCCGCTTTAATGTCATCCGCTCCCGCTTCCAAAGCTATATTCATAAGGGTTTCTTCATCAATTATTTCTTTAGGCACGCTTATATATCCCTTTTGTTCAAACTGCCAGGATACAGCACCGCTGGCGGCAAGAGAACCGTTTGCTTTGGTAAATATAGACCTGATATTTGCAACAGTCCTGTTTTTATTGTCCGTTGTTGCGTTTATTATCATCGCAACACCGCCCGGCCCATACCCTTCATATGTAACTTCCTCATAAACAACCCCGGGCAATTCGCCGGTGCCTTTCATTATTGCCTTTTTTATATTTTCAGCGGGCATATTAGCAGCTTTTGCCTTCTCAAGTACAGTTCTTAACCGCGCATTAGAGGCCGGATCTCCGCCATTTTTGGCCGCCACTGTTATCTCTTTTATAATCTTGGTGAAAATAGCGCCTCTTTTACTGTCTATTGCCGCTTTTTTTCTCTTTATTGTAGCCCACTTGCTGTGCCCTGACATTTAAAAATCCTCCGCTATTTCATTATGTTCTTATATTTCCTTCTGTGTTTTTTCCTCTTATGCGTTTTTATTTTTGCCCTGTGTCTTTTTTTTCCGCAACCCATTTATTTCCTCCTTGAATAAAATTTTAATTTTTTAATCAAAGTCGTATATCAGATTTAACCCTCAGGCATTTTGCTTCACCTGTCGCAATAACTTCATTGTCAGAATCCCTGATAACCTCGCCTTTAACTGTCATTTTTCTTTTATCAAATTCCAAATAATACGCACGGGCCGTGACAGACTCGTTAATCTTTAACGGTTTCCTTAATTTTACACTGATTTCATAGGAAACAGCCGGTATCTTATCTTTACGCAGCGGTAAATTTACCATAATTTCATCCAAAAGTAAAGCAATCATGCCGCCGTGCACAATCTGTTTGTAACCCTGAAATTCCCTGGGAAAAGAATATTTTGTCCAAAGAGTATCACCGTCAACATTAAAAACAAGCTTCATGCCTATTGGATTATTTTTTCCGCAAGCTATGCAATAATTATCGTCATCCCATTCGTATTCGTAGCTCATAATTTTACCACTATCTCCTTATTAAGTAATGTTTTCTCAAGATTTTGTTCATAAGGCGCCCTTATAACACCTTTTTCAGTTATAATTGCGCTGATATATTTTGCAGGCGTAATATCAAAAGCGGGATGTAAAGCTTTAGTCCCCTTTGGAGTAATTTCTTTGCCGTTAATAAAAGTAACTTCTTTCTCATCCCTGTGCTCTATCGTAATTTCGGATCCGGACTTAATTCTAAAATCAACGGTGGAAGACGGAGCCGCCACATAAAAAGGTATATTGTTGGTATATGCAAGAACGGCCAGACTGTAAGTGCCTATTTTGTTTGCGGTATCCCCGTTGGCGGCAATTCTGTCCGCACCCACAATCACAACATCAACTTCTTTTCGGCTCATATAATATCCCGCCATATTATCCGTTATCAACCAATGAGGTATCTTCATTTCAGCAAGTTCAAAAGTGGTAAGTCTTGCGCCCTGTAAATACGGCCTTGTTTCATCAACATATACAACAATTTTTTTCTTTTGAGCTGCCGCCGTCTTTATTATCCCCAAAGCTGTTCCATGACCCGCCGTGGCCAATCCTCCCGCATTGCAATGAGTAAGAATTCTGTCCTTTTCCCTTATCAAATCAGCCCCAAATTTGCCGATCATTTTATTATTTTCAAGGTCTTCCCTGAAAATTTTCACAGCCTCAGAAATTAAAATTTCTTTAAGTGTATTAATTTTTCTTTCCTTATTCGATTCCGCGCATTTAAGCATTCGTTCCAAAGCCCAGCGAAGATTTACTGCAGTGGGCCTTGTTTTTAAAAGTAAATCGGCTATATTTTTAATATTGTTATATAATTTATCGTAGCTGCCGGCTTTCATCTTTTTTATTTCCATTGCCAAACCAAATGCCGCCGCAATTCCTATCAAAGGCGCTCCGCGGAGTTTCATTTCAACAATCGCTTTGGCTACATCCTTATAATTTTTACAGATAATAAATTTTTTAGAATGTGGGAGAAGCGTTTGGTCAAGCACTTTTAGCGTGCCGTCCTTCCATTCTATCGGGCTTGTTTCCTTCATATTATTTTCCTCCCGCTTAACTTTTCTTATTATATTTTTTCAATAACTTTTTTCATTATCGCCGTCAGATAAGGTTCAGCTTTCATTGCATTTCCTATTATTTCATTTATATCTGTTGGTTTAAGCTGATCAGGATTGCATTCATCGGTCAAAACCGAGATACCAAGCGTTTTTAATCCGCAATGAACCGCAACAATTATTTCCGGAACAGTTGACATGCCAACCATATCGGCAAACTTATTAAACATTCTGTATTCTGCTCTTGTTTCAAATGATGGTCCCGTAAAAGCAACATAAACACCTTTTCTGACCTTAACTCCGATTTCCGCCGCAGATTCTTCCGCAAGCTTAATCAAGTCCATTGATAAAGGTTCCAGCATATCCGGCCAGCGGGGGCCAAGGGTTTCGTCATTCGGCCCTATCAAAGGATTATCCCCCATAAAATTAATTATATCTTCAATAATTGCAAGTTCTCCGGCTTTAAAATTTAAATTTAACGCCCCTGCCGCATTTGAAATCAACAAATGAGTTATGCCCAAAGCTTTCATCACTCGTACGGGAAATGTTATCTGCTGCATTGTATATCCTTCATAACGATGAAATCTTCCCGACATTGCCACAACCTTTTTCCCGCCAAGCTCTCCAAAAATCAGTTTACCCGAATGTGTTTCAACCGTCGAAAGCGGGAAATGAGGTATATCCTTATAATCAATTACATTAAATTCTTTTATTTCTTTTGCCAATGCACCAAGACCTGTACCCAATATTATACCCACTTTGGGCTCATAACTTCCGATTTTTTTTCTGATATATTCAACACTTTCATTTATCATTTTTTTCAATTCACTCATTTAATCCTCCAAATTTTAAAAAATTTTTACTGCCACCGTTTTTTATTTTAATTGTTTTTTCCGCGGAAGTAAATCCGCTTAATAATTCAACATCCCTTTCCTTTATTCCCGAAGCCTTTGCTATAATCCGCTTTATTTCATCGTTGGCTTTCCCTTTTTCCGGGGGTGAAGAAACTTTGACTTTTACAACTCCGTTTTCCATAATTGAAATACCCGGTTTTTTGGACCCGGCTATAGCTTTAATTTTTATTATTTTTTCCATTTTTAAACTTTCAAATATTAAAGTATTTGTAAACCAAAAATATCAGACCGTTTTTTACAACCATCACAAATATTACCAGAATTACAGGGCTTAAGTCGATTGAGCCTGCCATAAAGGGGAATATCCTGCGGACAAAGCGCAAAGCAGGATCAACAATTCTTACGGTAAAACTTATAACAGATGAAAACTTCATTTGAATATCATATCTTAACCATGTTGCCAGTACTCTTATAAAAACAAACAAAGTATAAAGATCCGCCGCACCCCCAATAAAACTTATAACGGCCTCTTTTATGGTCATTTGCTGAGCTCCTCCGCCCTTTTTTTCGCAGCCATTAACGCATCTATAATGATTCGCTTTATTCCCTTTCTTTCCATATTCTCAACAGCCCGTTGCGTTGTACCCCCTTTGGATGTCACTTTCGCGCGCAGGCATTCCGGTTCTTCGGAAGTGTTTTCAAGAAGTTTTGCAGATCCTGACATTGTTTGTATTATCAGCTTTCTTGCGGTTTCTCTGTTAAAACCCATTTTTGCCGCAGCCTCAAGCATTGCCTCGACAAAATAAAAAAAATAGGCAGGTCCGCTGCCTGACAAAGCTGTTACTGTATCCAATTCTTCTTCTTTAACTTTCACGTAAACTTTGCAAAAGGTTTTAAGCATTTCCAAAGTGAACTTTTCCGTTTTTCTGGATACCGAAGAAGACACGGCATAAGCGCATGCTCCTTCTCCGATTAAAGCCGGCGTATTGGGCATTACCCTTATAACAGGCAGGGTTCTCGCGCCCACAATATCACATATTTTTTTTATCCTGACTCCGGCGGCAATACTTATAAAAACCTTCTTTTTTAAAATTTCACCCCGGATTGATTTAAGAGCTTCGTTTACAACCTGCGGCTTAACCGCAATTATTATATACTCACATTTTTCCGCAAGTGTTGTGGCGTCACGGGCAATATCCGCCCCCATAAGTCTTGCCGCATTACAAGCCTGCGGATTTATATCATACACAATTATTTTTATTTTTTTGGAAATACAAGAAGATAACAGGCATTTTATTATTGCCTGCGCCATATTACCCGAACCCAAAAAGCCCACTGTCTTTAATACATTATTTTTTTTATCTTTCATTATAATTCCTTTCCCCAAATATATATGTGCCTATTCTTATCATAGTTGAACCTTCCGAAATTGCCGCTCTAAAATCATGGGACATTCCCATCGATAAAGTATCAATGTCATAAGACTCTTTTTTAAGCAAATCAAAAATTTTTCTGGCCTTTCTAAAAAAAGGCACGGCATTTTTTTCATCCTCAAAATAAGGGGCCATTGCCATTACCCCCCTTATTTTTATGTTTGGGAGCTTATTAATTTTTTTAAAAAACTCATATGCCTCTTCCGGGATAACTCCAAACTTTTTTTCTTCATCCGAAACCTTAATCTGTATAAGTATTTCCTGAATTATATTATTATCAATCGAAGCTTTCGAAATTTTTTCGGCCAAATTCAAGCTGTCAACCGACTGAATAAGCTTAAACTTCCCGGTAACTTTTAATATTTTGTTTGACTGTAAATGTCCCACAAAATGCCATGACAAGCTGTCTTTTTTTAAATTAGCTTCCTGCATTTTAGGGATTGCTTCCTGAACCCTGCTTTCACCAAAATCTTGTATTCCGCATTCCGCCGCGGCCAAAACCAATTCAAGCGGATGATTCTTGCTTACAGCCACTATTTTTACATCACAGCCTGTTTTATCTATTTGTTTCTTCAGATTCTCGATATTTTCGGCTATAAATTTCGTGTTCATATTAAGATATTATAAAATATGGCTTATTTATTTCAACCGTAAATAAACCTTTTATTAAAAATATTTTCACAAAAAAGCATAAACCTGTAAAACCATTCATCAATTCAGACATATTTCAATATTGTCCAAGCGCATTTTCAATTACAACCTTTACAGGGAAACTCTTGTATCTTACAGTAATCCTCTTGTCAAAATAAAGTTTTAATCTGTCCCCTATCTTAATATCAGATTTTGATTTCTTTTCTATGAATACCCAGTAGGTTTTTTCATCGTGAAGCACTCTGTATATATTTCCGTCAGTTGTTTTTATATAAAAAGGTCTTGTGGATTTAACAGCAGTATTCTCTTCACCCGAGGCGGACGGCGTCGCAACAGGCTGCTGTTTTAAATGCTCTTCTTTAAGCTTTTCATATTCATCCGAATCACTTGTTGCTTTTATTACATTTCCCTGAATACCGGAATCAACATTAATTTTCTTATCTTCTTTATCGTCATTTTTTGTCTCATTATAAGATTCCATGTCATTAAAAACATATACAGAATTGGCCAGCACCGAATTCGCGTTTGAAGGTCCTTTGATAACAACAAACTGCCATTGTCTTAATGCGTTTTGATCGGCAATTCTTTTCTGAAAAATTTTAACATTGTCATCAAGATAAAACTCAAGGTGATCGGAAACTTTCCTCAGATTGTATTTTTCATTTTCTATGCTCTCAAGAGCCCCTATCTGAATAAAAATTTTTTTCTTTGCATTTTCGGTGGTAATATACGTATCAGAAACAAGAGGTGTTGCAACCTGTCCTACAGGGGCGCCAACAGTAATTTTGCAAATACAAAAAAACGCCAATATAAAAAATTTTATTTTTTTATTCATCATTATCCACCTCATTAATTTGTGATTTCAAGCCGTCCGACAAAACAATTCTTTGTTCCATTTCGTGATATATGGCAGCCATAACAGACGTTGACGTAAAACAAATTATAGCGTACTGCAGCATCAAAACAACATAAAACTTAGCTTGTATCGACGAAACAGAATACAAAATGGGTATCCATGAGCCCGTAACAATCAAAAAAGTCATGCTGCCAAAATTAAGAGTTTTTCTAAAAACACCTCCGGGCAGCGAGCCATAACTCAAATCAAAAGCAAGCGCCATAACAAAAGAAATTATCAAAGACGCGCCGGCTGTTTTAAAGCCAAAAATCAACGGCTTATGCTTTGCCAAAATACAGTAAATATTGGACGAATAAATATCTTTAAAAGTTGCAAAAAAAAACAATATTTATTATAAAAATAAAAAAAGCCGCCACAGAAACAGATAATATCAAAGCTTTTATTCTGTTCATCTGCCTTTAACCACTGCATCAGGTTTTCTTATGTATATAGGGGTTGAATCATAAAGCCCCAATCTGGATTTTCCTTTGCCAATAACAGACGCAAAAGCTTTCAAAGAAATGGTCGGGGCAAAAATTATTCCGGGAATTTCACCAAAAACTTTTCTATCGCGTTCTATGCCGCAAAAAATCTTTTTTTTATCCTTGTAAAGACTTTCTAAAATTTCATCTTTTAAAGCAATATCAGGCGGTACCGTTTCCTTAATATTTTTTTCAGAAACCTCGTATACCGCAAAATAAGCTTCTTGACGCTTGGCATCAAGGATTGCGGTCAATTCGCCTTTTATTCCCGCTGATTCCGCAATTATTTCAAGCGAAGACGCCCCATAAAAAACCGAACCTGTTGCTCTGCACATTGCCTTTGTAACCGCTATTCCGACCCTTACTCCCGTAAAATTACCCGGTCCCATTACAGCTCCATAACCTTTTATATCAAACGGTTTCAACCCGGTCTTTTCAAATGCTTCCTGCATCATTTCTATTATTATTGAATTATATCTTCTCTCAGCGCTTCTGTAATTTTCATATAAAGAAATTCCGTTTTCAAAAACACCGACAGAAACCCATTCCGCAGATGTATCAACAAGCATAATTTTCATGCTTTTATATATACCTTTATCTTTCTTGAATTTTTTTCAACATGTAATATCTTGATAATAATATCATACATTTTATAAACTGATTTCTCAATCTCGGGCCATTCAACGCATATGATTGAACTTTCATCAGATGCAAAATCTCTGAATCCTATTGCTTCAACCTCTCTTTCGCCGTTTAATCTGTAAAAATCAAAATGGTAAATATTTAAACTTTCTCCGTGATACTCCCTCATTATTGTAAACGTGGGACTTACAACATCATCTTTTTTTATTCCGTAAGCCGATGCCAAACCTTTTATAAAATGTGTTTTTCCGGCCCCAAGATTTCCGGAAAGCCCGATAATGGTACCGGCTTTCAATTTTTTTGAAAATTCTCTCGCGAATTCTTCAGTCTCTTTTTCAGACATTGTTATTACTTCTTCAGTCTTGACAAAATTTTTTAAAAGTGCTTCCAAGCTTTCTTATACCCCGCTTTTGAGATTATTCCGTTTTTACTGAAATATAATCCTTTTTCCTTTTTTATTTTTCCTATTTTAAAAAATCTTAATCCGTATTTATCGGAAGCCGCCTTGAATCTGTCCAGATTCTCTTTATGAACCGTAAACAACAATTCATAATCCTCTCCTCCGTATAATGCATCATCAAGGTCCGCGCCATTAAAAACAGGAATGTTTTCCAATTCAATCACGGCTCCTGTTTTTGATGCTTCACATATACGGGTAATATCATTAACCAGCCCGTCTGATATATCTATCATTGCTCCCGCAACTTTTAAGGAACCTATAAAAGCACCTTCAACAAATTTAGCTTTTGGACTTATATGACGTTTCACGCACAGCAAAGAATTTCCTTTTATTTTTTTTCCAAAACCTTTTTTAAGCAGGTGCAGACCTTTTCCCGATCCTCCCAAAGGTCCAGTTACAAATATATGGTCTCCGTCTCTCGCACCTGATCGGCTGACATATCTGCCTTCAGGACATTCGCCTGTAACCGTAACACTTACAAATACGCTTTCCGATCTTACCGTATCACCTCCGGCAACAACGGCATTATAATCTTCAAGCTCCTCTGTAATACCCTTCATGATCCCCAAAAAGACGGATGATGTTTTTTTTAAAGGAAGCCCGAGTGTAACAAATGCATATTTGGGCACTCCGCCCATGGCACATATATCCGAAACATTAACCGCAGCCGCTTTTCTTCCGATTTCACGCGGTGTCATATAATTAAAGTCAAAATGCACTCTTTCACACAGCGCGTCAGTTGTTATAAGTATATTTTTTTTGCTTCCCGGTATAATAACAGCGCAATCATCTCCGATTCCAAGTTCCAATCCGACGGCAGACGGTGTTCCAAGACTCTTAATAAGACTAAATTCCTTCATTTATCTTGCCGGCTTTGCCTTTAAGGCTTCCATTCTTAGTCTTGCATATTCCGTAACAATTTCCGGAAAATCTTTAACCACTCTTTCATATATACGTACCGCTTCACTTTCACGGGATTCACTTTCATATATTTTGCCCATATTTGTAAGAGCTTCGGCGCTTAAAAAACCTTTTTTATATTTATCCGCTATTATTCCGTAAAATTTCAAGGCCAAAGCATTTTGCCCGTCATTTCTGTATGCATCCGCTATTCCAAAATACGCTTCAGCCGCCCAGTCTGTGTCAGGAAATTCTTTTATTATCTGTCTGTACACGGAGATTGCATCTTTGGAATTAAAAATATTGTTATAGCACGAACCCAACTCCAGCATAAGCCATGCATACATGTCTCTGTTGATATTTTTATATTCTTGTGCCAATTCTTTATAAGCATCTATTGCTTTTATATACTGCTGGGAATCAGCATATGTTTTGGCAAGACCCAATGCAGCTTGTTTTAAATATTCCGAAAGCTTTTCATCATCACCATATTTATTTATAATATTCTCATATATTTTTGCAGCTTTTGAATACTGCCTGCCAAAAGTATGTTTTTCCGCTTCCCCAAGTTTTCTTCTTATAACTTTGGATTCATCCCCCCAGCCGTTAATACTGTCAACCGCCATATATATAAAAGTCAGCAAAAGCGCCGCCACAAGGATGATTACCGCAAAATTTATATTTATTCCCGTATTTTTTTCAACGATTTCCTTTTCCACAACATCCTTTGTTATTTTTGAAGAAACATTATTTTTCTTTTTTATTGTATTTTTTTTTGCAGTCATTTATATCCCCCTCATTCGGCTTTTACCTTTTTTTCCGCCGTATATGTTTCACCGGAATAAGAAACCGCCTTAATTATAACCTTATATTCTCCTGCAGGTATAGGTATCATCGGAATCATATCCCTGTATATCCATGCTTTTTTCTGTTGATTATATTTCAAGGGCGCATAGTAAGCTCCGGGTATATCTATGGTTCCCGAAACATACTTAATATTCTCAGAAGTTATGACCGTAACAGTAACAACAGTTCCTCCTTTTAAACCATGATCCGGCACAATTGTAAAAGATTGTATTGGACTGCTTTTGATTATTGCACCGGCACATCCCCCAAGTACAAAAACAATAAAAAAAATTAAGGGCAACAGAAATTTTTTAAACTTCAACTTCCTCACCGGGTTTTAATTCTTCAGACAACTTCATACGATTTGCAATATCATCCGATGCGCCTTGTGTGTTGCTTATCAATTCAAGACCAATATAAGCCGGCACAAAAAACAAAATAATAAGCAGCATTGACAATTTCACAAGATATTCCATGCCTTCAAAAGTAAAAAGCGAATACTTTGTATTAACCCATATAATACCAATGGCAGCCAATGCATATATTATCGCAAATATAAGAACAACTCTCTTGGTTTGCCTTGCCCTGAATGCATTTGTGTCAAGATCCAGCTGCAGGTTATCAAGATCTTTTTTTTGTTCAACGGTTAAAGGCTGGCTTATAAGTTCGTCTATCTTGGCTTTTATTTTGCTGTTTTCCCCAAAAATGGATATAATCCACGCCCACATCAAAACAAAAAGGAACGTGATTAAAATCATGAATATTGGCACTATCATTTTATTCCTCCTGCTTTCTTATTTTTTTTATTGCCGATGGTATCTTCAAGATAACATCAGAAGCTGTTATTCCCTCTTCCGACATCTCATCAAGCAGTAAATCCGCAGCAAGCCCGTGAACATAAGCTCCGGCCATTCCCGCAGCTGTTGTTTCAGCGCCCTGAGCTTTAAAAGACGCAATAACTCCTGCAAGTACATCCCCGCTACCCGGAGTTGCAAGACCCGCATTGCCGCTTGTGTTCACATAAATATTTTTATCTTTATCGGATAAAATTGACCTGCCGTCTTTAAGAAGAACATTTATTTCATATTTTTCAGCAAAATCCGACGCCAAACTTAACTTTTCTTTAATTACCCGCTCAATTGATATACCACAGAGCCTTGCCATTTCTCCTATATGCGGAGTTATAATAACATCTTTTTTCACATTGTTCAAGCAGTTTTTATCCTGCGCAACCGCGTTTATGGCATCAGCGTCTATAACCATTGGAATTTGACAAAACTTTATTAATTTTCTTAATAAATCTCTTGTTTCTTCATCTGTACCCGCTCCCGGCCCAAGCAAAACAACTTTTGATTTTTCAGCCAGTTTACAAATCAAATCAAAATTGGAAGCCGAAATAAAACCTGATTTATTTTCTTTAAGTGATGTCACAATAATTTCTTCTGAAACCTGCTTCACTGTAGTATATTGACCTTCGGGAACACATACATTCACTATGCCCGCGCCTGATTTTAAAGCGGCTCGGGCGGCAAGCGTGACGGCCCCGCACAGTCCTGGAGATCCCCCAACCATTAAAACAGGACCAAAATTGCCTTTATTCGCATTTCTCGGCCTGTAAGGAAGCATTGCTCTCACTATTTTATTGGTCACAAGTATGTTTTGCCTTGGCATTTCAAGCAAAGCAGGCGGTAAATTTATATCCGACAAAACAGTTTTTCCCGTATATTCATATCCGGGATATATAGAAAGCCCAAGCTTGGGAAGGCCAAAAGTTACTGTAAAATCAGCTTTTATCGCAACTCCCATTACATTTCCGGTGTCAGAATTAATTCCCGAAGGTACATCAACACTTATGATTATTTTGTTTAAAGAATTAATATATATAATAAGCTTTGCAACAAACCCTTCTATATCTCTTGAAAGGCCCGTCCCAAAAACAGCATCAATTATCATGTCCGAAGACTCACATATTTTATGTACTTCTCCAAGCTTTTCAATTGAATTTAATTCATAAACAGGTATTCCGTATTTTATGGCTGCATTAAGGTTTGCCGATGATATATTGCTCATTTTGGATTTTTCACCAACCAAAAAAATATACGGTATCGCACCCTCCGTAAACAGATGTCTTGCAATTACCAAACCATCCCCGCCGTTATTTCCCGGACCGCAGAATATGCAGATTATTTTTCCAAAAAGATTTCCATACTCGGAAATCATGGCATTAACAGCGGAAGAACCTGCGTTTTCCATAAGAATGCTTTCAGATATGCCGAATAATTCCACCGCTCGGGATTCAATTTCTTTCATTTCATTGGATTTAACAAGAAACATTTTAACCCTCCAAAATACATACAGCGACAGCGGATAATTTGTCGTGAGCGATGCTTACATGTATACAATTAATTTTTTTTCTTTTCATAACCGCCGCAACCATTTTATTTTTTGTTATTTCCGGTCTTCCAATACTGTTATTTAGCGTCTCTATTTTTTTCAAAGGAAAACCCTTGTCATCCGATATAGCCTTTATAAATGCTTCTTTTATGGCAAAACGTCCGGCCAAATGTAAATTAAAATTCTTTTTGGACATACAGTACTTAAGCTCGGAGGCCGAGAAAACACGCTTTAAAAAAGCTTTTTTCTCCGCGAGCAACGAAAAACGTTTTATGTCAACAATGTCAATCCCAACGCCGATTATCATGTTTAAATATTAACATATTATCGTTTTTATTAAATATCTTATTTAGAAATTATAGTATAATTTCAAGGAACCTAAACACTGTCTTTTACGTCTAAATTTTGCAGTTATTTCAAGAAAGGAATTCATGGATACAAAACTGCAAGAAATATACAGAAAGCACGGAAAATTTGTATATAACACCGCGCTTAAAACTCTGCGCAACCGCGAGGACGCCGAGGATGTAACACAGTACGTTTTCATGAAACTGCTTGATTCGCCCGATATTTTCAGAGGAGAATCTGACATTAAGACTTTTCTTTACCGTATGACAGTTAACAGGTCAATTGACCTCATAAGATCCGAATCAAACCGGCGAGAAAGGGCGGAAAAAGTTTTTTCCGATAAAACCGTACATCCGGATACAGCCTTACTTATTGAAGATGCTCTTTCATTGCTTACAGAAGAACAAAAAATTGTGCTTATCCTTTCGGAAACAGCCGGATTAAAATACAATGAAATCGCAAAAATTCTAGGTATAAGCGAAGGAACTGTAAAATCAAGGATTAACAGGGCAATAAGAAGTATAAACGAGAAAATAACAAAGGAGCAAAAATGGACTGCGAAAGACTGAAAAATCACACACACGAATATTTAAAAGGCCTTCTTCCCTATTACGAAAATAAAGAATTTGAGGAGCATATTAATTTATGTAA
>CAYQIS010000020.1:0-36441 GCA_964417645.1 uncultured Spirochaetia bacterium | reverse complement strand
AAAACGCAACCGAGACTGTAACAGAAACAGTGACGCCTACGGTAACACAGACAAATACGCAGACGGTAACCGAGACAATAACAGAAACAGTGACACCCACGGTAACGCAGACGAATACGCAAACCGTGACATCGACAACAACTGCAACAGTAACACAAACAGTGACGCAGACAAACACGCAAACCGTAACCGAGACTGTGACTGAAACAGTGACACCTACGGTAACACAGACAAACACGCAAACAATAACTGAAACAGTAACGCAGACGGCAACACAGACAGTAACTCAGACAAATACTCAAACATCAACGGAAACGCCGGAAGACACGGAAACAGAGACGTACACACACACACCGACAAATACTGAAACACACACTTACACGGCTACGGCGACATCAACAGAAACGCCGGAAGACACGGCAACAGAGACGTACACGCATACGCCGACAAATACTGAAACACACACTTATACGGGTACGGTGACATCAACAGAAACGCCGGAAGACACGGCCACGGAGACATACACATATACGCCGACAAACACGGCAACACATACATACACGGAGACAGCGACATATACGGCAACAGAGACGTACACGCATACGCCGACAAATACCGAAACACACACTTATACGGGTACGGTGACATACACTCAGACACAAATATATACAGCCACTCCGACAAAAACAGAAACTTTTATGCCGACAAGCACTTACACATGGACTAATACAAACACGGCAACATATTCTGTTACAGCAACATTTACCCCTGTTTATACACCGACTCCCGAAAAATGGCTGTTTACTTTAAAGCTTACAATTTACGACAGTGAAGGCAGGGTTATCAGGGATATTGATAATATAGGTTTTGATAAGGCGGTTACTGAATTTGGATTTAGTTCGGAACCTTACAGACTGAAAGACGGGCTGTTAAAGGTGCTTGCGGCGGACGGAAGCACAATAGCTTTGTGGAACGGCAAAACAGATACCGGTATTTATGTCCCGACAGGAACTTATATGGTAAGAGTTAAATCAAAAGATAATGCGGGAAATGAATATAATGCAGTGAAGTATATAACATTAATAGCGTCAGACGGAGTGACTGTAAACGGGCCTTTTATAAGTGTTGATAATGATAAAATAACAGTAAGCGCATACGCAAAATATGCTTCGAAAATACAGGCCGGCGTGTATAATATCAGAGGTGAACTTATACGCATGCATGTTGATTACGGTGAAAATCTTTTGTTTAATTGGAACAAAAAAACAGTTTCGGGGATAAATGCCGCGCGAGGCATTTATATTTTATTGATACAGGCAACGGATTCAAGGACCGGCAGGATAACGGTAAAAACGGAAAAGATAGCCGTGACAAAATAAAAAAGCATATTGAAAAGTTTAAAGAAAACGATTGTATGTCAAGATGAGGGAAAATGAAAAATTTTAATGATTTGCACATATCAACGGAGTTAAAGCAGCAGCTTAAACTTACTCCGGAAATGAGACTGAGACTCGAAGTTCTTGCGGCAACGCATTTGGAACTGAAAGATTTGCTTAACAGAGAGCTTGAAGAAAATCCCATAGTTGATGACATTATTGAACAAGAAGATACGCCGGAAATAAAAAAAGACAGCGGAGGAAAATCTGAAGAAACCGGGGAGCTTGAGCTTGGGAAAGGCGAAGAACACATTGATGAGATAATGAGCGAAGAATATTCTGAAAATATTTACGGCTCCGCGGATTATATCCCTTCAAATACGGAAAAAGAAAATCCTCCGGAACTTGGAGAAATAAGGGAATATTCGATTAACAGTCTGGCGGCAGGAGAGACTGATCCGGTAAGATCCGGGCTTATGGAACAGCTTAATTCGCTTGAAATCAGTGAAGAATTGTATCTTGCGGCATACAAAATAATATCTTTTGTAAATGATGACGGTTTTATACCTTATGAACCGGCGGAGCTTGCGGAAGCTTTAAATATAAAAATTGATCTTGTTGAAAAAGCGATTGAAATAATTAAAAGTTTTGAACCTACGGGAACCGGCGCCAAAGACAGCAGGGAAGCATTGCTGATGCAGCTTAAAGAAAAAAAAATGAGAGATTCTCTTGCTTATTTAATTGTTGAAGGATACTATGAAGAATTTTTAAGACAGCAATATGACAAGATTGCATCGGCTTTAAAAACTTCGCAGGAAAACATAAATAAAGCGGCTGAAACAATTAAAACGCTGAATCCTTATCCTTGCAGGGCAATATCCGAGAAAAAAACTGAATTTATGAAGCCGGATATAATTGTTGAAGAAGATGAATCGGGGGAATATAAGGTAAGAGTTCTTGGTGAATTGCCGGAGATAAAGATAAACAGCAGGCTTCTTAAAGATTATAAAGAAAATCCCGAGACAAAAGCATTTGTGAAAAGATATGAGGAAAGAATCAGAACTTTGCTTGCCGCATGGGAAGAGCGTAACAAAACAATAAAAAAAGTTGTTGAAAAAATAATAGGCATACAAAAAGATTATTTAAAAAATGACAAAATGGAAGACCTGAAACCTCTTACTTTAAAAGATATAGCGGATGAAATAGGAATGCATGAATCAACAATAAGCAGAATTGTATCCAGAAAAAGCATACAGATGCCTTCCGGAGTGTATCCTCTTAAAAATTTTTTCAGTTCAAAATTGTCAACCAGCAGCGGCGAAGATGTTTCAAGCAATTCCGTAAGGGAAAAAATAAGGGAAATGATAGAAAGTGAAGACCCATCAAATCCCCTTACGGATACTGATATTGAAAGCAGATTAAAGGAAGCGGGAATAAAAATAGCGCGGCGTACGGTTACCAAATACAGGGAAAAGATGGGAATACCTGCCGCAAATTTACGTAAAAAATAGTTTTACAATACGGGAAATAAGGTATAATATTTGACACACCGCAGATACTGTGGTAATTTTAGTAATTATAAACAGAGTGTTTTTACAGGAGGAAAAAAGTGGAAATAACAATTACCGGAAGGCATGTTGAACTTACCAAGGCGCTTAAGGATTATGCCAAAAAAAGGCTGAAAAAAATTGAAGATTACTTTGATTTTAAAGACAACGGCGTTCTTCATGTAATTATTACGGTTGAAAAATACAGACATAAAGCCGAGGCCAATCTTAATTCAAAACAGCATAAGTTTTCCGCAAAAGTTGAGACAAAGGATATGTATTCATCGATTGACGAAGTTGAAGCCAAGCTTCTTGCCCAGATAAAGAAACTTAAGGACAAATATAATAAACCGGAAAAGGGCCGCTCCAAGATGAATGTTTTGGCAACTCTTACAGATGTTAAAAGCCTCTCCGGTGAACAGTATAATGAAGTAATTGAAGAAGAACTGCAGGCTTTAAAACCCATGAATACGGAAGAGGCCATGGAAGAAGTTGAGATAATGGAAGATAAGATACTGCTTTTCTTTAATGTCGATTTTAACAAAGTTTGTCTTATAAGAAAAAGAAAAGACAAAAAATTCGGAATGACAATATCAAAATACTGAATGAGGTGGAAATGGAATGAGAATACTTGATTTTCTTGATAAAGACAGCATAGAACTTGATCTTAAAGCGAAAAATAAAAAGGAAGCCATTGAAGAATTGGTTGATATTCTTAAAAAGAAAAATGCGATTTTGGACAAAGATGTGACAATAGAATCGCTTATGGAAAGAGAAGAGCTTGGAAGCACGGGTGTGGGGCAGTCGATTGCCATACCGCACAGCAAAACAAAAGGAGTAAAGGAATTAATTGCCGCTTTTGCCGTATCCAAAAACGGAGTTGAGTTTGATGCTCTGGACGGCGAACCTGTGTATATTTTCTTTCTTCTTCTTGCCCCGGAAGGTGCGGCGGGCCTTATGCTTAAGGCGCTTGCCAGAGTTTCTAATTTTCTTAAAAACAAATATTACAGAAAAAAAATTATGGAAGCTCCAAATAAGGAAGCGATACTGCAGATAATTGAAGAGGAAGAAAAAACAAAGCAGTAAGGTCCTGAATGGAGGCGTCAATTGACATTTATAACCGCCCTTGAATTTTACCGGGAAAACAGGGAAAAGTTCGGGCTGGATATCCTTGCCGGCGAACAGTATCTTCACAAAAAAAAAATAGTTGTATCCGATATTAACAGGCCAGGTCTTGCGCTTGCGGGTTATTTTGGATACTTCCCTTACGAGCGTATTCAGGTTTTCGGGAAAACTGAATTTACTTATTTAAAAAAGCTGGGAAAAGAAAAAGCGGACAGGGTGCTGGAAAAGTTTTTTTCTCAAAATATATCCTGCGCCATAATTTCCAGAAATTTAAAGCCGCCTTTTAGTTTTATACAGATAGCAAAAAAGCATAAAGCCCCGGTGCTGGCTTCTTCCATGTTTACAACAAAATTAATATCCGCGGCAATGATATATCTTGAGCATAAACTTGCTCCGAAGATAACAATGCACGGAACTTTTATGGATGTATACGGGGTTGGCGTAATGCTTGCGGGAAAAAGCGGTATAGGCAAAAGCGAGATATCGCTTGAATTGATAAAAAGAGGGCACAGACTGGTTGCGGATGATTTAATTGAAATAACAAGAATATCTGACGGCAATTTAAGCGCTCAGGGTCTGAATGTTGTTCAGCATCACATGGAAATAAGAGGCGTGGGGATAATTGACGTAAGAACTCTTTTTGGGGTTGGTGCCGTACGTGACAGCCAGAAACTTGAATTGATTTTAAGGCTTGAAGAATGGGAAAAAGACAAGGACTATGACAGGCTTGGAATAGAGGAAGAATCGGAAGAAGTGCTTGGCATAAAAGTTCCCAAAATAACACTTCCGGTAAAACCCGGAAGAAATTTAAGCGTAATTGTTGAAGTGGCGGCGATGAATCAAAGGCTTAAAGCAAAAGGCATAAATCCCGCAAAGCAGCTTAATGACATGATTATCGGGATAATGGAGAAAAAAGATGCTAAAGATAAATAAATGGCTTTATCCAGGAATAAGGATAAAAAGATGGATTTTTTTGCTGCTTTTAAGCCTGTTTGTTTTTATGGCCGGTTTTTCTGGCATGATGGGTTCCGCCGTTAAGAATATAAAAATAAAAACACCGATAAATGTTGACAGTTATTTTTACAAGCTTCAAAGAATGAAATTTCTTGATTTTTTTATGATTGCGCTTGGGACGGGCGGTGTAATACTCGCGGTCAGAAGAGCTTATTTTTCTGTAATAACAATGGTTATGCCCAACAGAGAAAAAGAATATTTAAATCTTGCATATAAAAAAGCAAAATTAAAAAGAGGGCCCAAAATTGCAACAATAGGGGGCGGCACCGGCCTTCCGAATGTTTTAAGAGGACTTAAGGAATACACTTCAAATCTTTCTGCAATTGTGACTGTTGCCGATGACGGGGGATCTTCTGGACGATTAAGGAAAGACTATCAAATTCTGCCTCCCGGCGACATAAGAAACTGTCTTGTGGCTCTTGCGGATGAAGAAACCCTTCTTGGAAAATTGTTTAAATACAGATTTGAAACAGGAGAGGATCTTGCCGGACATAATTTTGGGAATATTTTTATTACAGCTTTAACCCATGTGGTGGGAGGAGATTTTTCAAGGGCAATAGAAGAAAGTTCAAAAGTTCTTGCAATTCAGGGCAGGGTGCTTCCGGTATCGCTTGATAATGTCACGATATCCGCTGTTCTTTCTGACGGACGCGTGATCAAAGGCGAATCAAACATACCGAAAGCAAAAGGTAAAATAGAAAAACTTGAAATATATCCAAAAAACTGCAAACCGAATATTGATGCAATTAAGGCGATAAGTGAAGCGGACGCCGTTGTTATGGGACCGGGGTCTCTTTATACAAGTGTGATTCCAAATCTGCTGGTTTCCGGAATAAAAGAAGCGCTTGAAGGCACAAAGGTGTTAAAAATTTATGTGTGCAATATAATGACCCAGCCGGGAGAAACGGACGGCTATACAGTGTCTGATCATATAAAAGCAATATTCAGACATGCCGGGGAAAAGTCTGTTGATATTGTGATTGCAAACAACCATATGCCTGCAAGGGATGTTTTGGAGCGTTATGCGGCGGAAGGGGCATATCCCGTTAAAATAGACAAAGAAGAAATAAGCAGGCTTGGCGTTCGATTGGTTGAGGCAAAACTTTTTAATGACGGCGAATATATCAGACATTCAGACCAAAGACTTGGCAGAATAATAATGAAAACAATGATTATATAAAAAGGTGAAAAATGGCGGGTATAATAGTTGCAACTCACGGCAATCTTGCAAAATGTCTTGTTGAAACAGCCGAGGTTGTGGTGGGGCAAAATGAAAAAACAGCGTATGTATGTCTTGATAAAACCGAAAGCCTTGAAGTTTTTACCGAAAAATTAAAGCAGGCCAGAGAAAAGCTTGAAGACGGAACAGGGGTTATAATATTGGCGGATATGTTTGGAGGAACGCCCTGCAATGCTTCGGTTACTCTTTTTGGGAATGATGAAAAAGTAAGGATAATAACGGGTGTAAATCTGCCGCTTCTTATTGAAGCCGCAATGCATTGTTCAAGGGCAGCTTCGGAAATATCGGAAATGCTTATTTCGCGTAAAGATAAGGCAATAGTTGATGTAAAAGCTTTATTTGGAAAGAAGTAAAAAGGAGAAAAGAAATGCCTATTCTGCTTACACGAATCGATGACAGATTGATACACGGACAAGTTGTTGTCGGCTGGGCAAACGCCTTAAAAGCAAATCATATAATAGTAATAAGCGATGAAATAGTTAAGAATGACATGCAAAAATTCCTTTTCAGGATGGCCACTCCCACGGAGATAAATCTTTCTATACTTAACATAGAAGAAGCGGCGTTAAAAATTAAAAACAGGGAATTTGACAATGATAATGCAATTGTGCTTGTTAAAACGCCGGAGGATATTTATAAGGTTTTAATGGCGGGGGGCAGGGTTGGAGAGATAAACGTGGGCGGGATGCATTTTTCTGATTCCAAGACGCAGCTTTTTGATGCTGTTTTTGTTGACGATCATGATGTGGAAATGTTTGAAAAAATAAGCGCCATGAAAGTGGAGCTTGAAGTAAGAATGGTTCCCACGGATTCCCGTAAAGATATTATGAAAACCATCAGAGAAAAATATCAGAAGAAGCAGGAAGGATAAATGGAGATTTTCGTAGGAATTACAGTTGAAGAGATGAAAAAGATGCTGGTTATGGCGGTTATTGCGGGTGCGCTGGAGCTTGATGCGTATTTTGTCGGCGTGATGCTTTTGTCACAGCCGATTATTACAGGAGGAATAGCCGGGGCTCTTTTTGGAAATCTGCAGGCAGGCATATTAATAGGAGGAATTGTTCAGCTTATTTGGGCAAACAATCCGCCGGTTGGCGCTTATGTTCCGCCTTCCGCAAATGCAATGGCAGTTGTTACAACGGTGATTACAATTAATGCCTTGCCCTGTGTTGCCCCGTTTGATTCAAAAGCATTTGTGATGTTTGCCCTGATTTGGGGCGCCGCCACCGGATATTTTATAGGGCAGGCTGACGTCTGGAACAGACAGTTTAACACCGTTCTTGTGCATCTTTTTGAAGATAAAATAAAGGAAGGAAAGTACGGCTTTCTTGTTTTAACACAATTTTTGGCGATTGTTACAAAGCTGTTAAGGGACATAGTGCTTTATTTTGCTGTTTTTACCGTTGGAAGCATGCTTGCGGAAAAAATATATGTAACTCTGCCTGCTCAGATAGTTACCGCGATGAAACTTTCTTTTTGGGCAATGCCTGCGCTTGGATTTGCGGTTGTTTATGATATGTACAGGACCAAGCAGGGAGAGTGGATTTTTGGATGGATAATCACGGCCGCTTTTATACTGTTGATATTATATCCTTCGATAAATCATTATTTTTACCTGTTGTGTCTTGTTACCGGAGCTTTTTTCTATGTTTATAACACCGTATGGAATACAGGGGGGAATAAACAATGAAAAAAGTGAACAGGTTTGAACTGCTTTTAGCGGGTTTTAAATTAAACTTTCTTCATGCGTCCTGGAATTTTGAAAGGCTTCAAAATGCGGGATTTCTTTTTTCGATTTACGGAATACTTAAAAAGATTTATATGGGAGACAAAGAAAATTTTTTAAGGGCAATAAAAAGGCACATTGGTTTCTTTAACACGCATATTTTTTTCAGCCCGGCTGTGGCCGGTGTAATTACAAGGCTTGAAGAGGACATCCCTGATACTGATCCGGAAGCCAAGGAAAGAGAGATAGAAAATACAAAAATGGGAATAATGGGCCCTCTTGCGGCGATAGGTGACTCGCTTTTTTGGTCCGGATTAAAACCAATAGCTCTTCTTTTGGGGGCTGCAATAGTTCTGCTTGCAAATCCGGAACACGTTGTTTTGGTATGGTATGACGCGTGCATTATTTCTTTGGCCGTATTTAATATACCGAGGATTGCCATAAAAAATTATCTTCTTTTTAAGGCGTACTATGAATACAGACAGCTTTTTATGCTTATACAAAAAATAAAGTTTCAGGACATAATGAAAAGTATAAAACTTATAGGCATGTTTGTGCTGGCGGGATTTATGGCGGGATATATAAGGCTTATGCCGAATAATATTCTTAGCGTAAAGCTGGTTGATAATTTTTTGTTTCTGGGGGTTTTTGCAATATTTACTTTTTCTTTGAAAAATAAGGTTTCAGTTTCAAAGGTTTTTGCATCTGTAATAGCGGCATCAATAATAATTTCATACCTGAAAGGATAAAAAATGGAATATGTAAAGAATGTGGAAATAGTAAACAAACTTGGATTTCATCTTCGTGCGGTTGCGACATTTGTGAAAGAGGCGGAAAAATTTAAATCGGAAATTAAGGTTAAGAACGGAGATGTGGAAGCCGACGGAAAAAGCATTATGGGTTTAATGACTTTGATAGCATCTCAGGGATGCGTAATCACTATCAGGGCAACCGGGACGGATGCAAAAGAGGCGGTTAACAAACTTGTCAAGGTTGTATCTGATAAATTCGGGGAGAAAGAATAAAATGTTTAAGGGGATACCTGCTTCGCCGGGAATTGTGATAGGCACTGCATTTGTAATTAACAAGAAAACGTCCGAGTTTAAGGAGAAAAAAATTGATCCTTCGGCGGTTGAGGCCGAACTTTTGCGTTTAAGGCGGGCGGTTGAAAAAACAAAAATGGATATTCTGGCCATAAAAGAAAAAGTGCAGTATGACATCGGCAACAGTGAAGCGGATATATTTAATGCTTATCTTATAATGCTTGAGGATCAAATGTTTGCGGGTAAGGCTGACATGATTATAAGAGAAAATCTTGTCAATGCCGAGACTGCGTTAAACAGGATACTTAAAGAATATATGGAGTTTTTTAATAAAATCAGCGACAGCTATCTTAAGGAAAGAAGCAGGGATATATCCGGTTTGGTTGAAAAAATAACAAGGAATCTTTCCGACTCGATAAGCAGAGAGCCATTTTTGAACGGCGAGAAATATATAGTTGTTGCTCACGATCTTTCGCCTGCCGATACGGCCGAAATGGACAAAGAAAAAGTTATGGGCTTTGTGACAGAAATAGGAGGAGCAACATCTCACACCGCAATTGTGGCGCGCTCGCTTGAAATACCGGCTGTAGTGGGTGTAAGGGGGATTACGGCAACGGTAAACACCGGAGACACGATTATTCTTGACGGCGAAAAAGGAATTGTTGCCGTAAATCCAAGTTCCAAGGTAATGGCGGCTTATAAGGAAGAACAGAAAAAATATAATTTAAAATTGAGAATGTTAAAAAGACTTAAAACTCTTGAAGCAATCACTCTTGATAAGCACAGGGTGGAGCTTAAAGCAAATATAGAATTCCCGGAGGAAGCCGGCGCTGCGGTTGAAAATAACGCTGACGGAATAGGGCTTTTCAGAACCGAATTTATATATTTAAACAAAATGAACCTGCCTACAGAAGATGAGCAGTTTGAGGCTTATAAATCCGTGGTTGAAAAAATGAACGGGAAACCGGTTACAATAAGAACCATGGATATAGGCGGAGACAAATTTCTGCCTTATTTTAAAATAATGCCGGAACAAAATCCGTATTTGGGCTTAAGGGCTATAAGACTTGCCCTGTCCAATCCGAATATTTTCAGGCTTCAGATAAGAGCCATTCTGCGGGCTTCGGCTTTCGGGAAAATACAGATTATGTTTCCGATGATATCTGTTGTTGAGGAAATAGAAGAAGCAAAAAGAATAGTGGAAGAAGTAAAGTCGGAGCTTTCCAGAAAAAAAGTGTCTTTTGACAAAGATATTAAGACGGGCATAATGATAGAGGTTCCTTCCGCCGCCGTTATGTCAGCCGAACTTGCAAAATATGCCGACTTTTTCAGTATAGGCACAAATGATCTTATTCAGTATACTCTGGCTGTTGACAGGGGAAATGAAGCAGTGTCGCATCTTCACGACCCGTTAAATCCGGCGGTTATACGGCTTATTAAAATGACCGCGGATAATGCGCACAGGGCCGGCATTAAAGTTTCGGTATGCGGAGAAATGGCCAGCTATCCGGAGCTTGCTTTTCTTTTGATAGGTCTTGGAATTGACGAGCTTTCCGGAAATTCCCCGTCGCTTCTTTCGGTGAAAAAATTGGTAAGAAGCATAAAGTTTAAGGATGCAATAGATACAGCGGAAGCAATTTTAAGAATGGAAAAAGCCTCGGAAATTAAAACTTTTTTGAATGAAAGTCTTACACGTTTTATGTTTGAAGGGGATAAGGAGAAAAAATGAAAATAAAAAAAGCTGTTATACCGGTGGCCGGAATGGGTACGAGATTTTTGCCTTATACAAAAACCATTCCAAAGGAAATGCTTCCGGTTTTTGACCTGCCTTCAATTCATTTTATTGTCAAAGAAGCTTTGGATTCCGGGATTGAAGAGGTGCTTTTTGTCACGGCCGAAGGCAAGGAATCAATAAATCATTATTTTGAACCAAATTTAAAACTTGAAAAGATTTTAAAGGAAAAAGGCGAAATTAAATTGCTTGAACAGCTGCACAGAGTTCCTTCGGGTTTTAAGAAAAGCTCCGTGATTCAGAAAACTGCAAGAGGGCTTGGCGATGCGGTTTTGCATGCGGAGCGTTTTGTTGGGAAAGAAGATTTTGCCGTTTTTTTGCCTGACGACATAATATTTTCGCGAAAGCCGGCTATAAAGCAGATGATTGATGCAATGGATAAATACGGGAAATATGTGGTGGCGGTTGAAAGAGTTCCCGATGAAATGATAAGCTCCTATGGAATAATAAAGCCAAGAAAGATTGCCAAAAGGATATTTGAAGTTATTGATATGGAAGAAAAGCCTTCGAAAAAAACGGCTTTTTCAAATCTTGGAATAGTGGGCAGATATATACTTCCTTCAACGGTTTTTTTTCATATAAAAAACACAAAACCGGGAGCAAAGGGTGAAATTCAGCTTACTGATGCTTTAAGACAGGTTATGCGGAACGAAGGCATGATAGCGTGTGAGTTTGAAGGCATAAGATGCGATACGGGCGATAAATACGGTTTTTTAAAAGCCGGAATAACATATGCGGCTTTTGATCCGGAATTGAAAAGGAAGCTGAAGAAAGACATATATAAAATTCTTAAATAGAGGTGGTATATGATTAAACAATTTACCAAAATATTTAAGGTGCTTAATTCCGATAAAGATCCGAAGGAGATTGCCCTTGCGGCTTCGCTTGGGCTTTTTGCGGCTTATCTTTCCGCCGAGCCTTTTAATTTTTTTGTGGTTGTTCTTTTTCTTGCTTTTTTTGCCGCAAACATATCATTCTTTTTTTTAAGCGCCGCAATTTTTAAAATTTTTGCGGTGCTTACCGATCCGCTTGCGGACATTATAGGTTATGCAGTTTTGAAATTTGATCCTTTAAAAGGAATTTTTACGGCCATGAACAATACGCCTTTTGTTCCGCTTACCGGTTTTAACAATACGATTGTAATGGGCAGTTTTATAATCGCCGCGGTTTTATGCGTGCCTGTTTATATAGGTACCGTAAAATTTGTGGGATTTTACCGTGAAAAACTTCAGGCCGCGGTTAACAAATTAAAGGTGGTACAGGCTTTTAAATTAACCGGCTTATACCGCTTCTTTTCGGAGGAATAATATGATAAGAAAAAAAGGAATTATAGCCGTAATTGTTTTGTCTGCGGTATTTACTGTTTTTTATCTTGTTTTTATGAACGGCTTGATAAAATCCGCAATAATATCGTCTTTGGAGCCTGTTTTTAAGGCAAAAGTGGAGATAAATTCAGTAAAAGCGGATATTTTCAGACAGTCTTTGGGGATATACGGTATGAAAGCCGGAGATTCAAGAAATGAATTCAAGAATTTGTTTGAATTTGAAAAAGCAGAATTTGCGTTTAATCTTGAAGCCGCGTTGATGAAAAAAATTGTAATTAAAGAAATGTCAATTACGGGGTTTAAAACGGGAACAGAAAGAAAAACAAGCGGTTTTCTTCCTCCTTCGAAACTCCGCAAAACAGAAAAAAAGGAAAAAGACTCTTTGACGGGGAAAATTATGGCCGGCATTACGGAAAAAGCGTCAAAAGAAATACAAAAACTTCCGGCAGCAAAAATGGTTGATTCCTTGAAGGGAGTGGATAAAGAATCCATAAAGAAAATGGCTTCTCCTGATCAGCTTGAAAGCTACAGGCTTATTAAGGAAGCGCTTCCTGTTGCCGAAGAAAAAAAGAAAAAGGCGCTTGCTTCCGTTGAAAGCGCAAAGATAGATGAAAAAGCCGCGGTAATAAAGAAAAGCGCTGAAGAATTGGCTGCAATAAATATAAGAGGACCTCAGGATTCGGCAAAAGCGCAGGAAGCACTGGCAAAACTTGAAACAATAAGAAAAGAAGCTTTGGCGGCACAGGATTCTCTTAATAAGGCAAAAAAAGATTCACAGGAGTTTTATGATTACAGTGCGTCAATGACAGGCAAAATAAATGAAGCAAGACAAAGGGATACAGAAAATATAATGAAGAAACTTAATATTGGTGCGTTTTCGGCTGACAGCGTTATTAAGGCGCTTGTGGGGCCGGTATGGTATGAGAGGGTGTCAGGAACGCTTGCCCTGCTTAATGCGGCCGAAAAATACATTCCCGCAGGGATGAAGAAAAAGAAAAAAGAACCCATTGAAAAGAAAAGACTTAAAGGGCGGGATATAATATTTCCCGGAGGAAGAGGATATCCGTCTTTGTTGATAAGCAAGATTGAATTTACAACAGGCGGAGCGGATAAACCGGGAGTTTTTACGGGGAAAATTGAAAATTTGACAACAGAACAGCATATTACAGGCATGCCCATCACATTTAACATAGGTTCAAGCGGAGCGGGTGCGGTGAGGTTAACTGGAAAAATTGACCATATAGACACAATTGATGATGTTTTTACCTTAACCATGACCGGTATGAGTCCAAAACAAGGGGGAGTCGGCCCGATTGATGCGGGAAATATAACAATGTCTCCGGGAATGTCAGATTATAAGGCAACGGCATTAAATAAGGGAGGTATTATTTCTTTAAATGCCGATATTGCTTTAAGACAGATTGTTTTTGCCGGGAAGGACAAAAATGATATTTTACTTACCGCGCTTTCCGGAATTGATGAAATTAATGCGTATATAAAACTTGCGGGCAGGGAGGGCGGGTTTGATATGTCTGTTTCAACCGATGCCGCCGAAAGAATAGGGAAAAATCTTAACAAAATTTACGGTGAAAAACTTGCACAGGCAAAGAAAGACATAAATGAGGAAATAGGCAAAGTCATTGCGGGAGAAAATTCAAATTTGAGCAGGGTGCTTTCCGGAGGAAATAAGGAAATAGAAGGAAAGCTTGCCGTATATGAAAAAAAGCTTAAAGAGTCAATTGCGTCAATTGACAAAGCAAAAAGTGAAATAACAAAAAAAGCCTCGTCAGGAGCTCAGGATGCGGGTAAAAAACTTCTTAAAGGTATAATGGGCAAGTAGGCGCCTGATGAAACGTTTGATAGTGATAGGCGGCGTTGCGGCGGGAATGAGCGCCGCCGCCGAAGCAAAGCGCAGCAACCCTGAACTTGAGGTTATTGTTTATGAAAAAGGATCTTACATAAGTTACGGAGCTTGCGGACTTCCCTATTTTATCGGCAATACGGAACAAAAATCGGATGAATTGATAGCCGTAACTCCGGAAGAAGCGCTTGAAAAAAAGGGCGTAAATGTTTTTGTGAATCATGAAGTAAACGCCATAAACTTAAAAAACAGAACCGTGGAATATACAAATCTTATCGATGGCAAAAAAGAATCAATAGGTTATGAAAAGCTTGTAATTGCAACAGGGGCAACACCTTTTGTTCCCGATATACCAGGCGTCGATTGTCCGCTGCTGTTCAGGATGAGAACTTTGACTGACGGGATAAATTTAAAAAATTTCATATCTGAAAGAAAGCCCGGGAAAGCCGTGATAATTGGCGACGGACATATTGCTCTTGAATGCGCCGAGAATTTCAAGGCGCGAGGGATAAAAGAAATAACAATAATTGCCAGAAACAAACATCTTTGCTGGTGGCTGGACGATGAGTTTGCTTCTATGCAGTCTGAGGAAGCCTTGCGAAACGGAATTCGAACGATATTTGGAGAAAAAATCAATTCGATAAATTCCGACGGGAAGAGTATTGTTGTTGAGACATCCGGCGGAAATTTTGAGGCCGATTTCGGATTTATAAGCTGCGGAATGAAACCGAACAGCGCTCTTGCGGCTTCATCGGGCATTGAAACGGACGGTAAGGGCGCCATAGTTGTAAATTCCAGGATGCAGACTTCGGCGGAAGATGTTTTTGCGGCAGGTGATTGCTGCACCGTTTTTTTTATACCCGAAGCAAGGGACATTTACATGCCAAGGGGTACAACGGCAAACAGGCAGGGCAGGACGGCCGGATATAATGCGGCAGGAATTTACAGTGAGTATGCCGGTACGGCGGGAGCCATGGTATTTAAGTTTTTCTCCCTTGAAACGGGAAGGACAGGGCTTACTGATGCAATGGCAAAAGCAAAAAAAATAGATTATATTTCGGTGCTTATAAAGTCAAGAAATCGGGCAGGGTATTATCCGGGCTCGGAAAGAATTTATGTAAAACTTACAGCGGAAAAAGGTACAGGAAAAATTTTGGGCGGACAAATTTCCGGCGCTCAGGGCTCGGCAAAACGTATAGATGTTATATCATTTGCAATAATGCAGGGAATTTCGGTTAATAAACTCAAAGAATTGGATATGGCATACGCGCCGCCTTTTTCGCCTGTATGGGATCCGGTGCTTATTGCCGCCAACAAACTTGCAAAACTTGTTTAAAACTGTATAATGTTTCGGTAATAAAAAAACGACAAAGGTGCTTTATGGCGCTTAATTATATTGTTTTCATTGATGAACAAGAAAGTAAGAATATATTAAAAAAAATAGCGGCCGGAACCGAGGCCGAAAAAGCTCTTGAATCAATATCATTTGGCTCCGCCGAAATTAAATCCGAAGGTTTGGACAGCGCGATATTTTTAAATGCGCGCATTGAAAATGCCGAAGGAATATCCGGTTTAAGCATGTTAAGGTCAATGGTTGAAAAACAAACGGGACTTCGGCTGAAATATGTTTTCAGTTTTTCCGATAAAGTAAAAAAACATTCTTTAATCGCTGAAATGTGGCCTTTTTTCTGCGAAAACGCCGAAGATCTTTCCGCATGGCTTTCTGAATGCGGTGTTGAATGCATAAATGAACAAAAAATTAAAATATTATGTGCCACGTCTCTTGTAAAAGCAAAACTTTCCGAGCCTGCGGCGGTAAACAGGTTAAAAAAACATATAAGTTCGTTTTTTGGGGTTTCTGTTGAGCCTGAATTCTGTTTGAAAGAGAACACATACGGGGGAAATAATTCCGCGGCGCAGAGAATTTTTATAGAACAGCCGAAGAGTGTTAAAAGTTCGGTTATCACGGCGGAGGAAATTAAGGGTGATTCTGTGCCGATAGAAGATATTACGCAGGAAGGCAAATATATAATTGAAGGAAGAACTTTTGTACAGCCGGATAACATTAAAGAACTTAGAAAAAAAAGAGGGACATTTGTTGTTTCTTTTTATTTGACCAATGAAAAAGACACGATTAAATGCATATGTTTTGTCAATGCAGGGGACGCCCTTCTTGAAATGTCTGAAAAACTTGGCAATATAAGATGTTCGGCGGAAGTTTATTTTGACGGAATTGAACGGGAATTGACTGCCAGGGTGAAGAAAATCTTCATGCTTCCGGAAAAACAAAGAAGAGACAACGCGGCGATTAAGCGCATTGAACTTCATGCCCACACAAAGATGAGCGCCATGGACGGCTTGATGGCGCCTTCGCAATATTTGGACGCAGCTTTTTCCTGGGGGATGCCCGCTTTTGCCGTAACGGATCATGGTGTGGTGCATTCTTTCCCGGAAATTTACACAGGAATGATAAAAAAGCTAAAGAAAAAATATCCGGAAGTATTTGAATATGAGGAAAACGGAAAGAAAAAGTTCAGGGCTGCGGATGAAGCCTATAAAATATGCATTGAAGAAAAAGGCGCGCCAAAGATAATATTTGGAATGGAAGGATATCTTGTTGAAGACAGGGATGCCAAACCGCCTTCGAAGGAAGATAATGACGGCGATGAAGAAAAGGTAAAACCATGGCACATAATAATACTTGCGAAAAACAAAACAGGACTCAAGAATTTATATAAACTGGTCACATGCTCGCATCTTCATTATTTTTATAAAAAGCCAAGAATACCCAAAAGCGAACTTTTGAAACACAGGGAAGGTTTGCTGCTTGGAACTGCATGCTGGCTTGGAGAGCTTTATCAGGCATATTTGAAAAATGAACCTGAGGAAAAAATAAAACAGATTTCAAAGCTTTATGACTATTTTGAAATACAGCCTGACACCAATAATGATTTTTTGATAAGAGAAGGCATTTTAACTTTGGAAAAACTTCATGAAATTAACAAGGCAATAATTGAGCTTGGCAGAGCTGAAAAAAAACCCGTTGTTGCCACCTGCGATGCTCATTTTTACGACAGACACGACAGAAGGTACAGGGAATTTTTAATGCTTGCGATGGGCTTTAATGAAGCGTCTGCCGAATTGTATCTGCGGACCACCGATGAAATGCTTTCCGAATTTGAATATCTTGGAAAAGAGACTGCCGCGGAAGTGGTAATAGAAGGGCCGGCAAGGGTTGCTTCGATGATAGAAGGCGGTATTATGCCTGTTCCGGACAGGCTTAATCCTCCGGTAATTGCAGATGCTGATCAGCGCGTAAAAAAAGCCGTCTGGGATAAAGCGCTGGAATTATACGGGGAGAAAATACATCCTGAGGTAAGAGCAAGGATAGAGCGGGAGCTTGATGCGATTATAGGCAATAAATACGCCGTGCTTTACCTGATTGCCAAAGAGATGGTTGACCGCAGCAATAAGGACGGATATATAGTCGGTTCAAGAGGGTCTGTTGGCTCCTCTTTTGCGGCTTATCTTTGCGGAATTACCGAAGTTAATCCTTTAAAGGCTCATTATTTGTGCGGAAAATGCGGTTACTTTGAATTTGTTGAAACAGACCTTGCGGGAGTGGATCTGCCGGAAAAGAATTGCCCTGATTGCGGAGCGCCCACATTAAGGGACGGGTATAACATACCTTTTGAAACCTTTATGGGATTCAAAGGCGACAAGGTTCCGGATATTGACCTGAATTTCTCCGGTGAATACCAGGAAAAGATACATAAATTTGTAATAGAAATGTTTGGCGAAGACAAGGTTTTCAGGGCGGGAACAATAAGCACTCTTCAGGAAAATGCGGTCAGGAAAGATTTCATGAACAAGTACATGGAAAAAGCGGGAGTGACACTTAAAGAAGCCGAGAAAACCAGACTTGCAATCGGATGCAGGGACGTTAAACGATCAACCGGGCAGCATCCCGGAGGACTTATGCTGGTCCCTTCCGACAGGGATATTCATGAATTTACCCCCGTTCAGCATAACAAAGACAGGGACGGATATACAACGCATTTTGATTATCATTACATACATGATACGCTTGTCAAAATAGACGCGCTTGGGCATGAACTGCCCACATCTTTTAAGTATCTTTGTGACGCTTTAAATGTAAAATTTGAGGATATACCGCTTGACGACAAACAAACAATGCAGATTTTCAGCTCTTTGAAGCCGCTTAAAGTGAATCCGGAAAATTATGAAGTTCCGGTGGGCACTCTTGGAATTCCCGAATACGGAACAAAATTTACAAGAGAGATGTTAAACAGCACAAAGCCAAAAACATTTACAGAACTTGTTTACATAGCGGGCCTTTCTCACGGAACCAATGTATGGCTTGGGAATGCGGAAGAATTGATCAGAAATAAAACTGCAACGCTTAAAGAGGTAATTTCGGTGCGCGATGACATTATGAATTACCTTATCGGGAAAGGGCTTCCTAAAGACGTTTCTTTTAAAATAACGGAAAGCGTAAGAAAAGGAAACGGACTTACTTCGGAGCAGGAAAAAATAATGAGGGAAAATAAAATTCCTGATTGGTACATAAATTCCTGTAAAAAAATCAAGTACATGTTTCCAAAAGCCCATGCGGTTGCTTATGCAATGATGTCGGTGAGAATTGCATATATAAAAGTGCATCATCCGGCACATTTTTATGCGGATTATTTTAACAGGGCAAGAAGCGGGTTTGAGTTTGAATTTACCGAATATGACATGGAAGGAGTTAAACGCAGGATAAGGGAATCAAGAATAAATAAAGAAGCCGAAAAAAAAGAAAAAGACAGAATAGAAGTTCTTGAAGTGCTTTTTGAAATGCTTGAAAGGGGCATTGCTTTTGCAGACGTTTCAATTTATGATTCTCATCCGATAAGGTTTGTTGTAAAGGATGATCGAGTTTTACCCCCGATAACTATAATCCCGCAGCTTGGCGAAAAAGTGGCCCTTTTAATTGAGCAGGAAAGAAAAAAAGGCAGATTCACCTCTGTTGAAGATCTTGTAAGAAGAACAAAGGTGAATAAGAATGTTGCCGAGTTTATGAAAAATAAAGGTCTGATAGAGGGTCTTCCGCAATCAGACCAGGCAGTGCTTTTCTGAATTATGAAAATAAAAGGCCTGTATTTTACCTTGTTAATGTCTGTTTTTATTTTATCGGGCGCCTTATTTCTTTTGCTTGCCCCTTATGACACGGGTATTATGCCTTATTTGATAATGGCTGTTGGTCTGGTTATTTATCCGATGACGCAGTATGACTGTTATTGTAATAATTTTAAAAAAATACTTTCGGCTTTTTTGGGAATTGCAATTATAGCTTTTTCTGTTTTTATTTTTTCTCTTTATGACAAAAAATTGGTGTTAATCGCGGAAGTTTTTGCTTTGAGCGGAGCTTTGCTGATCTTTTTGTCTCTTAAAAATGGATTGGCATACAATTTGGATATAAAATTAGGGACAAAAGAAGAAATGTGGCCCGTGATATTGCTTACTTTGGCAGCTTTTGCCGTAAGAATTGTCTTTTACGATAAAATTCCCCTTGGTTATTGGTTTGATGAAGCGCAAAACGGAAATGAAGTTATGTATATGTTGAAGAACAACTCTTTTGAAATTTTTATACCAAGATACACTCAGATGCCCGCAATGTTTATATGGCTTGCGTCCCCGTTTGTGAAAATTTTTGGAGCCGATATTTTTTCTTTGAGATTTGTAAATATATTTCTTGGAAGTCTTTGCGTTCCGGCCTTTTACTTTTTATTGAGGTATATTCTTAAAAATTCATTTTGGGCATTCTTTGGCGCTTTTCTTCTTTGTTTTTCCAGATGGCACATAATTTTTTCAAGGGTTGCATTTCTGGGTATGCAGACTATATTTGTTCAGATTGTTTTCTTTTATTTTTATTTCAGAATGATTAAGGAAGGCAGAATAATGTGGGCTTTTATGAGCGGGTTTACGGCGGGAATTTTAATGTATACTTTCAGCGCCGCAAACTTTGTGCTTATTGCCGCGGTTTTGCATGCTTTGTTCTTAATGATAAAAAGCGGGACGGCTTTTTTTCGCCGCAATTATAAAAATATTTTCATAGCCGTGTCCGTGTTTTCTGCGGTATCGCTTCCGATTATTCTTTATGCCGTGAAAAACTATGATGATTATACGCGAAGGATGAAGGATGTAAGCGTGACCAACGATATCCAAAAAGAAAAAAGTATCAGCCCGTTGCTAAGAAACATAAAGTTGCATCTTTTGATGTTTCATTATGAAGGCGACTATAACGGCAGACACAATCTTTATAAAAAACCCGTGATTGAACAAATATCCGGATTCCTGCTTCTTGCGGGTTTGGCCGCAGTTGCGGCCGGCATTTTTTCTTATGCGCCTTATGCGGGCAGCTTTGCGCTAATATGGTTTTTTGTGATGCTTCTGCCCGGCATACTTACAAATACGGTTGAAGCGCCGCAGGCATACAGAACATCAGGGGTGATCCCAGCAATGATTATGCTGTGCACTGCCGGCGCCATGGGAATATCACGGATTCTTGAAATGGCCGGAAGAAAGAAAAAACATATAATTGTTTTGGCTGTTTTTATTGCTTTGTTTTCTTCCGTTTCAAGCCTTCGGGAATATTTTTGGGTTTATCCGAAAGAAAAATCTGCCTTCATGGATTTTTCTCCCGAGGCAAGCGGTATAGCCAGAACAATTAATTCCGAGTCATCAGATTGGGTCTTCTATGTGTCAAAGGCCGATAACATGTATGGTTTTTATAAAATGGAACAAATGCTGATGCTTTCTTTTTTAAGCGCCCCGAAAAACAGATTTTATTATATTGAAAAAGAAATGATGATTGACAAAGGAATTTACACTGATAAAAAAGGCATTGCTTTTATAACAAGGCCCACGGATAAGGAATTAAGATCCGATATAATGCGGCTGTTTCCCGGGATTGATTTTAAGAAACATGAAAATCCCCATACGGGTGATGAATTGTTTGGGGTGCATTATGTTGATTCGGAAAGACTTTCCGGGACAAACAAATTTGTATTTAAGGGAGTAAAATGAAAACAAAAACAATAATTTTTTTTATCATGAATTTCTTTTGTTCATTTCTGATTGCTTCAGATGAAACTGCGGTTCTGCCTTATACGGAGGAGGGTATTGAAAGACATTCGTTCAGTGTATATGTAATGTGTAAACACTCCGGGCTTAACAAAAGGAAGCTGCCGGAATACGGGTTTACAGGAATAAAATCATTCCCTTTAAAAGTTAAAGAATACACCTTTTCCGCTCGTTATATGGACAAAATGAACGATAAAATAAAATTACAGGCCGAAAAACTGCAGCTGTCACTGCCTGAAAAACATCGCAAAAATGCCGTTTATCTTGCGGATGCTGTGTTCGGATATATAAGGGATAACATATCATCAAGATACGCCGCCCCTGTTTTGGCTGAGAATCTGCATAAAGCTTACTATGGCGCGCATGAAGTATTGGAAAAAAAACAAGGTAATGCTTTGGAAAAAGCAAGGCTTGCCGTTGCGTTAATGCGCAGTTATCAGATACCCGCAAGGATATCCGGTTACAGAGGATCTTATGCCGTGGAATATTATATTAAACCTATGAAAGGAAAGGGCGAATGGCATGTTATGATTCCTGATTCGGAATGTCTTACATGTAATTCCGGTTATAATTATGATTTTGAAGAAGCTGTTGAATGGTATCCTGTTGACAAAAATGAACTGCTTTATGTTGAGTTAAAGGAAGGGAAGGCATTTTTTGAGGTTAAAGGCACGGAAGACAAGTGTGTATATGGCGGCGACGAGCAGATAATAAAAATTTTTGATGATTATGTGTCCGGAATTGAACCCGCGAGTTTGACCGTATGCGCAAAAAAGTCTTTTTTGATAAGAAGGTATGATTTTGACATTTATATTCCCGAAAAATATGAACAAAAAATCAAGGCGGATATTACCCTTCCCTTTAATAACAGGGACATATTAAAAACAGGAGAAGAAGGATTGTTTGTGACCGGCAGATATGCCGTTAAAACACAAAAAGGATTAAAAGCCGCTTATAAACGCGCTCATACCAGACAAAATCCGCCTCAGGACGGAATGGTTTATTATCTGACGGTTGTTTTTGAAAAAGAACATCCTTGAAAAAGTTTTTTTTATGTTATAAAATTTCACAAAAGATTAAAATATACAAGGGAGGCAAAAATGGAAAAGATCCGGGCATTATTTTTTTTGGCACTGGCTTCTCTTTTTCTTTTTACGGGATGCGGACAGGATTTAAATGTGACCGTTATAAACAGAAGTTCTATTTCCTGGAACGGTTCCGGGGACTATATTTGGATAAATGTAAATACCGAGAGGTTTAACAAATCATTTCTTCCCACAGAGAGCGCGATGGACGACAAAGATATTAATTCGAACAACAGCTTTTCTTTTAAGGCAAAAGAAAATGACACAATTACAATAAATACCAACGGCAAGATGTATCAGGTGGACGGGGACGGCAACACAACCCTTGTTGATTTTGAGTCTAAAATAGCAACTGCCACACTTTTTGGCGGATTTCCGGATGCTCCTGACTGGTATGCCGGTTGTTATTATAACGAAATAATTATATACAGGAAATAAATGCACGAAAAGTTTTTGGGTCTTTTTAAAAATATCTCGGAAAGAATAAAAAATGGCATTTCGTGCAGGCCTGTGGGTAAAAATTCCAAGGGTCAGATTACAAAGTATTTTGATAAATCTGTTGAAAATCAGATAATTTCATTCCTTAAAAAAAATTTTAAATATCCCGCCGTTATAATAAGCGAAGAGAGAAAAAAATCTGTCTGTAATCCCGGAACAGGAAAGAATTACACCATAATTGTTGACCCTGTTGACGGTTCGGATAATTATGTTAACGGAGTTCCTTTTGTCTGCATGGGATTGGCAGTATTTTCGCCGTACGGAAGGCCTTTTATGTCTTTTTGCGGAAATTATTACAGCGGTGAATATTTTTATGCCGATTCCAAATGTTTTTATGAAGGTTTTAAAAGAGTTGAAAATAAAGAACAATCGCTGCTTTTTACTTTTTCGAAGACAAGCGGTGAAGTTTGTATGAAACTTCCGGAAATTATCGAAAATTATAAAAATGTCAGATCTTACGGGGCAACTGTCGGAGAATTAATTTTGGTTTTAAAAGGTTCTTTTTCCGCTTTTGTTGATATCAGGGGAACTTTGACTCTTGAAAATTTTGCGCCTTTTTTTATTGCGGAAATGCACGGAAAAATGAAACTGCAGTCTCCGGACGGAGGAAAAATAAATGTACCTGATTATGATTTGTCGAGGGGCTACCGTATACTTGCGGCGGCATCAAAAAAGAAAATGGAAAAAATAAGAAGGTTATTATGAAAGTTTCGTTTGTTATGCCCGTGTATAATCAGAAAGAATATACCGTTAAGTGCGTTGAATCCATAATTTCCGCAATGCCGCCCGAAGATTATGAAATTATTGCCGTGGATAACGGCTCAAAGGACGGTAATGTTGAATATCTGAAATCCAAAGGTGTAACTCTTGTTGAAAACAAGTCAAATCTTGGGGTTGCAAAAGCATGGAATGCAGGCATAAAAAAAGCAAAGGCTCCATATATTGCGATAATAAATAATGACGTTATTATTACCAAAAATACGGTGCCGCCTTTGCTTTGCGCCGTTTCAAAAATAAAAAATCCCGGCATAATAAGTCCCGGAACCCGTGAAGGAATATTGGATTATGATCCGGAAGAATATGCGGCCGAATATGTAAAAAAGATGAAGGGCATAAAAAGAAAAGGTTTTGCCGGATGGTTTATGCTTATTCCTTCGGAACGTTTCAGGGAAATAGGATTATTCAGTGAAGATTTTGAAACGGGAATAGGTGAAGACACCGATTTTTATCTGAGGCTTGAGAAAGCCGGATACGAGTCTTTTATTACAGGAGATGCGTTTGTACATCATTTTGGAAGCAAAACCATAAGTGCCGTCAAGGAAGAAAAAGGCGATTCTTTTGAAAAAAGAAATATAAGCCTGCTTGTTAAAAAGTGGGGCGGCAGGGCCAAACGGGGTTTTTTTAAAAGGCTTTTAAGTTCTGCTGACAAAAGAATTATTAAAATTTTAAGAGGCCATTGCCTTGTTGAAAAATAAAACGGCTATTTTTTTTTGAAAAGACCGTGGAAATTAAAACCGTTTTTTGACCCGTAAAAAACAGCCAGGGTCATTGTGAGAAATACAAGATCCCTGATTACCGCCTGCGCGCCGACTTTTTCCCCCCATTCAATAAGCATGTCAAAGCATCCGCATTCAATCTCGATGCCGCGAAGCCATGCCTGAGCTATTGCCAGAGTGAATATGGTTAAAAGACCGGAAAGAATCAGAGCGGCGGTTTTTGCATAAACATCAAATAAAAGCATGGCTGCGCAAATTAACTGAAGCCATGGTATTATGTATGCCATCGGCATTATGGTAAATTTAAGAAAATCCGGGATAATTCTGTAATTGTCAATTGAATCGGCCATTTGTGCGGGATGAAATATTTTGGTTGAACTTGAAAGAATGAAAATTCCGGCCACAAGAAGTCTTAGAAATATCTGAACCCTTATGTCTTTTATGAATAAAAGAAGCTTTTCTTTCATTTTGATACCGGATAATTTGCCTGCATCCACTGATTCCACCCGCCGAAGAAGATAACAACATTGTGGTATCCGGCATCATAAAGAAGATATGCGGTTTTATCTGCAAGGTGACATCCAACTCCGTGGCAGTAAGTGACAAGCACTTTTGCCGATTTAAGCTTGGATGCATATTTTTCTATTACAGCCGGTTCTGCGCCGGCCGGAATTGAAATGGCACCCTTTATATGAAGTTCGTTGTACTGATTGTCTCCTCTGGCATCGATAAAAAGAGCCTTGCCGCTGTCATAAAGGTATTTTGCTTCTTCGATTGTTATCTGCGCTATTACGGTTTTGGATTCAGCTTTTTTAAAAAGATAGCTGAAATCTTTTCTGGCGGAAGAATCTCCCGAAGGAACACCCGAGGCATTTGAAGCAACGGATACCACGCTGTCCGCCGAAGAAGAAGGGGGATTAATGGGTATGGTATAATTTCTGCCTGTTGCCGGATCTGTTATTGTAAGGATTTTGCCGTTATTCATGGTTTTGGCCGCAGGTTTATTTTTCATAAAAATTGTTGCAATTATACCGGTTAAAACAGAAATCATTATCACTGCCGTTACGGATAGAATCAGTTTCTTTGAAGATTTAGCGGATTCTGCTGCTATATCAGGTGTTTTTTTTCTTTTGTTGGACATTTTTGCCTCCTGTATTTTAAAGTAATAATAGAGGATTTGCCGGCAGGTGTCAAGAGAGTTAATGAACGGGCTTAAAACAAAAGCGAATAATTGACAAAAAAATTGTTTTTCGATATACTAAAATCACTGACGATAAACTTTCAAAATTCATTATAAAAGACGAGGGTAAATCATGAAAGAAAAACTGATTGGAATAGGGGCAAGCGCAAAATTAAGCGGCTTGTCTGAAAGAACTTTAAGATACTGGGAAAGTCTTGGTCTGATTAAGCCGGTAAGGCTGCCTTCAGGACACAGAAAATTCAGCAAGACAATGGTAAAGAAAATAATTGCAATAAAAGATATACTTGAAAAATATAATTTAAGGATAAATGATTTAATCACTTCTTCCAAATTCCTTCAGGATGATCTTTTAAAAGAAAAAGTTGACACTCCGGATGTTTTTGACCTTAACATCTCTCTTGACACCCAGATTTACGAGCACGCCAAAAAGAACGGAAGGCTTAATCCTTTAACCGGGCTTCCGGACGCTCTTTTTATACAGCAGGAGATAGAGAGAAGACTTGATGAAGATCAAAAGGTTGCGATTTGTTATGTGGACATGAAAGATTTTAAATATTACAACAAGAGGTACGGATACGACAAAGGGGACGCCGTGCTGAAATTTCTTGCAAGCCTAATTTATGATGTTGTAAAGGAAAACGGTGAGAAGGAAGATATTGTGGGGCATCTTGGCGGGGATAACTTTGTGATAATAACAAGCCATGAAAAATACGCCAAGATTTCCAGTGAGCTGATTAAATCTTTTGACCTGCTCATAGCCCAACACTATGAAAGAGAAGACAGAGAAAAAGGATATATTGTAACGCACAGCCGCATGGGGGAAGAAACCAGAACGCCCATCATGATATTGTCTATAGGCGTTGTTTGGAATGTAAAACGAAAAATATCAAGATATGCCGAAATTGAGGATATCGCAAAAGAACTTAAACAATATGCGCAGAAATTTCCGAAAAGTGAATTTGTGGTTGACAGAAGGTCTGATTGAAAATAATTTTTTTAAATGCCGCGTCATTAACGGCGCGGCATTTTTTATTTTTGGGGCGTATCGGGGAAACGCGTTAATGTGTTAATAATCGGATCAAGATCTGTTCTTGAAGGATTAATGTCCTTGATTTTTTTAAAATAATATAAGGCATCTTTGTAGCGGCTTTTTTTGTAGTGTACAACTCCGGCATTATATAAGGCGCTCTCGTAATCCGGCTTTATTCGCAATGATTTTTCATAAAGCGAAAGCGCCTCGTCAGGGTTATTCAGGTTAAAGTTTGCATTACCCATGTTATAGATAAATTCATGATCATATGGCGTCATTTTATGGGCCATTGTGAAGTATAAAAGGGCAAGGTCATTTCGGCCTTTGTCTTCAAAAAAAACTCCGGCTGCATTTGCGGAGATAGCATAGTCTTTCACATAAAGTTTAACATCATTTATTGAAGTGTCGTTAAAGACCCCCCTGAAATTCATTATTTTCCATGCAATCTCCTGGGTTTTTATATAAGCTTCGTGCGGAATTGCAAATTGCTCCGGCAGCACCCTGAAAAGCAGGCCTTTGGGCATCAGAGTAAGACCGCCGTTCAGCGCATTGTCTTCAGGTTTGTTGTAAGAAAAATAGATCGGATATCGCGACAAGTTCATCTTTATAATGGCGTTTATGATTAATCCGGTGGATTCTGTTCCTATCTTTTTTTCTGTAATGCGGGGTACCATAATACCGGGGTTTTGCAGGGTTATTTGATCACGCACCCATTTCATTGGCAGAACCGGGCTTCCTATAAAAGTCACGTCGGGGCGTATTTTTTTTACGTATCTGGCATACCAGGAAGGAAAAACTATGCCGTCGCCTGTTGTGAATATTATTGAATTTGCATCGGCAAGAATAAGCATGTTGTTTATATAATCTCGCGCTAAATAGTAGGAGGATTTATCGTTGTTTTTCCATTTTGCTGAGGCGTTTATTATTAAAAAAAACGACAAAAGCAGTATGGTTATTCCGCGTGCGATTTTTCCGCCGAATGCATAGCCGGAAAACGAAGCCAGTAAAGAGGATGCAATAAAGACGGGTGTTATATATGTCTGCATTATGTAAAAACGTTCTTCTTTAAGGTTTAAATATAATGCTGTTACAAATAAAAAAATGAAAAAAGGCAAAAGGGCCAAAAAAAGAGCTTTTTTGTTTTTTTTAAACAATAAAAATGCGCCGATTATCATGAAAGGCAGTAAAAAAACATTCTCTTTGAAAACGCAGGAAAGGTAATATAAAGACTGATTGAAAGCGGCGGCTGCAGATCTGGCGCCTTCGGCTCTTATATATTGGTATCGGCTGAAAACCTGAAGAAAATTTTCGATGTTTGAAGGATCTCCCCAGTTGATAACAGCACCGGAAATCGCCCTTAGCGGAAGGTACAGGTATATGCTGAAGCCTGTGAGGAAAAAGAATAAAGACAAGAAGATATTTTTTTTGCTGAAAAAATTTTTTTCCGCCGCAATGAAAAATAGAACCGCATATAAAGGGAACAAAACCAATTGGGTCATATGGTGATTGCCCATGGACAGCCCGTAAAGGAATGAAGCCAGCATAAAATACATTCTTTTTTTGCCGCCGCTGTTAAAACATTTTAATGCAAGCAGAATGATTGAAGCCGAAAAAAGAATGTTAAGCATATAAATGCCGCCTTTTGCGGTTGTTGATTGTTCCCAAATTATGGTTCCCAAGGAAAAAAAAGCGGCGAACAATGCGCTTATAAATTCGTTTTGTTTATCAAATCCGGCCGCCCTTGCCGATTCCTTGATAAGAAAAAAAACGGCAAGAAAACATGCTATTGATAGAAAAGAAGAAAGCAGGTAAATTCTGTAAGATATATCTCCGGCCGGCAATTTTGAAGCCAGTTTTCCCAAAAGCGAAAAAAGAGGATATCCGGGCGGATGCTGTATGCCAAGAGTGTATGATGCCGTTATTGTTTCGCCTGAATCTCCGTGATAAACAGAAGGGGGAGCGCTGCGGGAGTATATAAAAAGTATGACCGCTGAAAAAAAGCAGAGTAAAAGTACTTTCTTGTGCATTACTCGCTGAAATGTTCTATTAATTTTTTAATATGTTCTTTTTGGCCTTCGATTATATGCACTCCGGCCGAATAGCGGCCGAAAATTTTGTAAGCGTTTCTTTTTGTCCATTCTATACGGCCTTTTATTACAAATTTTTCCGAAGCCACGGCATCATCGTGAACAGTGATATCTATTATGGTTCTGTCAGGGAAAAGGAAATCACAATTGAGAAGAACTCCTTCTTCGCTGACGTTTATTGTGGTGGCACGGAATGATTCGCCGGGTTTTAATTTTGCCTTTTCTCCGGTCACTTCCATTGGAAATTCACGGACAACACATGAAACACCCAATATTTTTGTATAACGGGGGTATTTTCTGGATTCTCTTTCGGGTTTTTTCATTTTCCACCGTCCATGTTCTGATTTTTATGGTGCCGGAGGTCGGACTTGAACCGACATGCCCTTGCGGACGGGAGATTTTGAGTCTCCTGTGTCTGCCGTTTCACCACTCCGGCCCATGATTTTTGTATATTATACACATTAAGGGGTTTATCAACAAGCATAAAAAATAAAAATAAAAGGTTTGCTTTGTTGCAAGCTGTCCTTTGGGGTGATATAGTTGTTTAATCGGAAATAAGGAGGATGAAGCATGAAAAAAACAGTTTTAAATTCAGCCGTTTTATTTTTTATTTTCGCATTGTCTTCTTTTGCAGTAACGGAAATAAAAGCGCCCGTTGATGCCGTGACGGTTTATATGAACAGCGCCGTTGTTGAAAGGCTGGCTAAAATCAGGCTTGTTGCCGGAGAAAGCGAATTTATGGTTACGGATATACCCGCAGATATTGACCGGGGAAGCATAATGGTTTTAAAAAACGATGAAAACCCCTCTTTTATAATTAAAGAATATGAATTTAGGGATGTGGAATCCGCGGTAATTTTAAAGGAAGAGGAAAAAATTCTAAGGCAGGAGTATTTAAATGCCAAAGAAAAACTTGCGGCAAAACAGGATGCTCTTAAGGTAAACGAACAGAAAATAAAATTTCTTGAAGCGCTTTCTGCCAGGCGGTCTGAAGCTGCTTCAAAAGAAACAGGAAGCGTGCCGGTAAGCGCCGCGTCATTGCTTGAAATTTACAAATTTATTGCAGACTCGCTTTCCTCGGCTTACAAGGAGAAAAGGGCGCTTGACAAAGACATAAATGATTCGGTCAATCAGGTTAACATACTTGAATCCAGGCTTTCGCAGATGCAGAGTCAGTATACGGTTAAAAGAAAAGTTCTTGTTTTAAGGCTTGAATCAAATGAAACTGTTAATGCGGGAATAAGGATAAGATATACGGTTTATAATGCCGGCTGGGCCCCTTCTTATGAAAGCGGGCTGAATTACGCGAAAGGAGAGATTACAACAAAATATTTTGCCGTTATAAGCCAATTTAGCGGTGAAGAATGGAATGATGTAAAGCTTACAATTGCAACGGGAACCCCTCTTTTTGATTCAGCGCTGCCAAAGGCGGATCCTTGGTATATTGATGAAATAAAGAACACTTATGATTACGGGATAAAAAGAGCGGGAGCACCGGCTGTTATGAAAAGCATGGCGGCTGAAGCTGCTGAAAATGATACGGAAAAATTAATGGCGCAGGCCCCGCGGGCGGTTGATGCGATTGAGGCGGGGGAACTTAATCTTAAAGTAAAATTAAGCGGTAAATTTACGATAAAAAACAGCGGCGAAACGAAAAAAGTGCCTGTTACCGAAGCCAAATTAAAAGTTTTGGAGATGTTTTATTCCGCGGTTCCGACAAAAAGTATTTATGCTTATCTTACGGCTGAATTTAAAAATGAAAGCGAAATGGTAATTCTTCCGGGCGAGACCGTATTGTATCTTGACGGCAACTATGCCGGAAAGTCTTATTTGGAAAATACGATCAAAAAAGGCGAAAAAATAAAGTTTTCTTTCGGGGTTGATGAAAACATAAAAATTGAAAGAAAAAGACAGGAAATAACGGGTGAAAGCGGAATATTCGGGGACAAAAAGACCAAAACTTATGAAACTTCAATAAAAATTGAAAATTATAAATCGGGACCTGTTGAAATGTTTGTTGAAGAACCGCTGCCTGTAAGCAGAAATGAAAAAATAAAAGTTGAGACAATAAAATCCGTCCCTGATATAACCGAGAAAAAAGAAGAAGGAATTGCGGTGTGGAAAGTTAAAGTTGCACCGCAGGGCAAAACTGAAATTAAATATAAGGTGAAAGTTACACACCCCAAGGATATGAATACAGGGCTGTAAAATATGGACTTGAAAAGGCAAAAATGATATATTAGGCGATACAAGGGTGATTTTTACCGTAAACGCCAACATTCTCAGGAGGATGCATGTTTGTAAAAAAAGAGCATACCAAGTTTTTATTAAGCGAAAAAGACATACCTTCGGCATGGTACAACATAATTCCGGACCTTCCAAAACCTCCGGCGCCTTATTTTCATCCTGCAACAGGAAAACCCATAGGCCCCGAAGACCTTGCCCCGATTTTTCCGATGGCTTTAATAGAGCAGGAAGTGTCCACAAAAAGATGGATAGATATACCCGGCGAGGTAATTGATAAATATAAATTATGGAGGCCTTCGCCGCTTTTCAGGGCGCGGGGCCTGGAAAAAGCCCTTGGCACGCCGGCTCATATTTATTACAAGTATGAAGGCGTTTCGCCCGCGGGCAGCCATAAGCCAAACACAGCCATCCCACAGGCATACTATAATAAAAAAGAAGGCGTAAAAAAGATTGCAACAGAAACAGGCGCCGGCCAATGGGGAAGCTCGCTTTCGCTTGCGGGCGCAATGTTTGGCATTGAAATTGAAGTTTTTATGGTGAAGGTAAGTTATGACCAGAAACCTTATAGAAAATTCCTGATGCAGACTTACGGAGCAAAAGTCCATTCTTCGCCGTCAAACCTTACCCAAATAGGAAGAAAGATACTTGCGGAGGACCCGAACTGCACGGGCTCGCTTGGAATTGCAATCTCTGAAGCTGTTGAAGTTGCCGCAACACATGATGATGTTAAATACAGCCTTGGAAGCGTGCTTAATCATGTATGCATGCATCAAAGCGTGATAGGACTTGAAGCAAAAAAACAAATGGAAATGGCGGGTGAATATCCGGATGTTGTTATTGGCTGTCACGGCGGAGGCAGTAATTTCGCGGGCATTTCCTTCCCGTTTGTTGCGGACAAAATAAAGAAAAATAAAAAAGTAAGAATACTTGCCGCGGAACCTTCCGCGTGCCCGTCGCTTACGCAGGGAAGATATGAATATGATTTTGGCGATACGGGAATGATGGCGCCGATTGCAAAGATGTTCACTCTTGGCCATTCTTTTGTGCCAAGCGGCATCCATGCAGGAGGGCTGCGCTACCACGGGGCCGCGCCGCTTGTAAGCCTTTTGCTTGATGAAAAATTAATAGAAGCAAAGGCGTTTGATCAGGTGCCTTGTTTTGAGTCCGGCGTAATGTTTGCAAAAACAGAAGGCATACTTCCGGCTCCGGAATCAAATCACGCAATAAGAGCCGCTGTTGAAGAAGCGCTTGATGCAAAGCAAAAAGGCGAGAAGCGTGTGATACTTTTTAATTTAAGCGGGCACGGCCATTTTGACCTTGCGGCATACGATGCATATATAAACGGGCTTGTAAAAGATGTTCCGCTTTCAAAGGAAGCGGTTGAAAAGGGATTAAGCAGTCTTCCAAAAATAGGATGAGGTGAAAGAATGCGCAGGATTTTAACGGCAGTCATAATGCTGTCCGCGTCTTTTAATCTTTTTGCAGGTTACTCCGGCATGCCGCTTGAATTCATGAACGCGGGCATGGGCGCGCGCTATGCGGCTCTTGGAAATGCCGCATCAGCTGCTTCGTATGATGCGGCCGCAATGTATTACAATCCGGCCCTTCTTGACAATGCCGTTGAAAACCGTATACAGCTGGGAGTAAAGACTTTATTTGAAGGGGCACATTATGAAACACTTGCCTATGTCAATCCCATTGGCAAAGCAGGGGCTTTTGGATTAAATCTGGGTATTGTAAACTACGGAGAATATGAAAATGTAAATGAGGGAGGGGTGGTTACGGGGAAAACCCAGGTTAATGATATGTTTCTTGGAATGGGATTTGGGAGACAATTATTTTACGGTATTAAGGGAGGCATAACGTTTAAGGCCGCGCTAAGGTCTTTGTCTGGCAAGCAATATACCGGATTTAATATGGATGCAGGACTGCAAAAAAAATTTGGGTCAATTGACATGGGGCTTGCGGTGATTAATCCCCTGCCTTTGGAAATAAAATATGAAACATCTTCGGAAAAATTTGTGACTTCACTGCGCGCAGGGATTGCCTACACCTTTGATCAACCTTTTGCTGTGGTTTCTTTGGACGCGGAGAAGCGGTTTATAAACAGTCCGCCTTCAATAAATGCGGGAATTGAATATAAGCCGATACAGGGTATTTATTTAAGGGCCGGTGTAAGCGAAGCGCTTGAGAAGAATGCAATAACAGGCGGTTTTGGATATGAGAACTCCGGGTTTGCACTTGATTATGCCCTTGAATACGGCACATCTTTGTTCCACTCAATTGGCATAAGTTATGGTTTTAATTCTTATTTAACTTCGGTGACCGCGGAGCCGAAGATATTTTCGCCGATTGGCGGCGTTAAAAAGACATATTTAAGGACAAAGGTAAGGCAAAAATATGACATATATAAATGGGAACTTACGGTTAAAAACTCAAAGGGTGAAATAATGAAAAAATGGGAAGGGCCTCAGATGCCTGACGACAGTTATGTGTGGGACGGTTTGGCTGATGACGGCATGCCTTGCGCTGAAGGTGAATATACAGCCCAGCTTACCGTGATTGATGAAAATGACTCTGTGTTCAGGTCTGAAATATTTGTGATAAAGATATCAAATACCGGTGAAAATCTTATGCCCATGGGAATTGAGTGAGAAAACAAAAAAGTAAAAGGGGGCAATAATGAAGATAATGCAAAGCTTAAGGACAAAGCTTACGCTTTCCTTTGTTATTCTTATTTCCGTTGCGGCACTGGTTGCTTTTTACAGCACTTACGGTGTTACAAAGGAAGTCTTAAAAGATCAAATGAAGGAACAGCTTATATCGGTTGCGGCTGTTATTGCCTCTGACATTTCCGGAGAAAAACTTTTGGGCATAGGCAAGGGCTCCGAAAAATCAAAGGATTTTATTGAGATAAGAAACAAATTAAAAAAAGCAAAACAGGCATATCATGACATAAAATATGTTTATGCTTACAAGGTTGAAAAAGGCAGGGTTATATTTCTTGTTGACGGGTCTTACGGTGAAGACTCGGACGCGGCGCTGCCCGGGGACGTGTACAATGAATCCACTCCGGAAATGGTTCTGGGAGTAAAACAAAAAATATCCGACAAGGACTTTGCGCAGGATAAATGGGGAACGTTTCTTTCCGGTTATGCGCCTGTATTTGATTCCAAGGGAAATCCGGTTGCCGCAATCGGCGTTGATATGCTTGCGCAAAGAGTTTTGGAAAGACAAAATTTTATAGGAAACACAATTTATATAATTATAACAATATGCGTGGCAGTGGCGGGGCTGATAATCATGTATTTTTCCGCCACAATAATAAGAGACATAAAAAAATTAAATGAAGCCGCCGAACTTGTGAGTACGGGGAAAATTGACAGGGATATAGAAATAAAAAGAAGCGATGAAATAGGCGAGCTCGCGGAATCCTTTCAAAGGATGCTTACAAGCTTAAGGATTGTGAGGATGTATCCTGAAGATAAAAAAGGTGAAAAATGAGCCGTTTAAGCGAGGAAATAATCTCTTTATCTGCAAGATATCTTGGCCCTGAGGCAAAAAGGTTTCTTGAACGCCAGGCCATACATATACAAGGCGGCAAGACTCTTGATAAAATAGAGGAAAATGACCTTGGGGTTTTTGCCTGGTGGGTGGGAGTATCCGCAAAACTTATAATGGACAAAGAAAAAGCAAAAGAATTATCCGTAAAGATTGCGTCTTTAAGAGGCAAACAGCCTGTTCAGCCGGATAATCAAAGTTTTTCTGCCCTTCGCTCAAATTGAACGGTCTTTTGTGTTTTTCTGCGGTCTTTGGAATATAAAACAAGATTATTGCCTATTTTTTTATAAAGATGACGAAGTTTTTTATCATAAAAAAGACCTGATGATACCGGTATCAAATCGGCGGATTTCTTGTTAAATTCTCTTTTTTCGTCCTCCACGGGAATATTTTTTGTTCTTCTGTCGTGACGCAGAAAAACATATCTGCCGCCCATATTTTTAACAATCACTTTGTCTTTGGTGTCAAAATAAATATTTCCTTCAAGGTGTACATAACGTGAGCTCATTTTAAACCTCCGTTTTTTAAAGTAAATATGTGATTTTCTATTCTTTTTAAATCCGACTTGCTTATTGAAACAATTTTAAGCCCGGCCTTATAAGTTCCCGAACCTTTTAAAGACTGTTCAACATGGCGCACTTCGGCAAGAATTTTAACAGGTTTTAAAATTTTTGGAAGAAACATGTCAAGTATTATTTTTTGGCCTTCGTGCAGGGATTCGGCGGTTGCTATTGATAATCCGCCTTTGCTGATATCTTCAGTGAAGGCCTGCGTGAACGAGCTTCCGAAACGGCCGGATTTTATTTTGTCAATTGTTGTATCTTTGTAGTCGTCTGATGCAATATCAGAATCTGATGTTACAGGGTAATATGCAATTTTAAGTACATCTTTGACACGTTCGAATTCGCGGCGTTCAAGCCAGCCTTTTTTTGGTTCGGACATCAAATCACCCTATAATTTTGACAGTTTATAATTTAGTTAAAGAATTTCTTTAATAAAACACATCTTAAATGTATATTATATATCAAGAATTAAAAAAATACATATTTTTTAAAAAATAAGTTTAGAATATTGGTTTGACAGCCGAAACTAAAATATATATAATAAATTAGAAATAATTATAACTGCAAAAAACTATAAAATACTGCATAAAACAAGAAATTAATTACTAAATAGAGCGAGATTTTGTTTTCGTTTGCTGGAATTTATTACAGCATGGGTCTGCGTTTTTTGCTTTTTTAGCAAAATACCTGACGCAGATCGAGGAGACTAATGTCCTTAAAAACGGACAGCACGAAGACAGTTAAAAAAAGAGTAAAAATCTTTTACGGGATAATTCTGTCTTTATTTTTAATTTTAATATCATTTAATTTTACATTTTCGGCTGACGGAGACGGAACTGCGGATATATATCCTGCGGAAGTTGCAGGCGGAAGCACGGGTATTTGGGTTTCAATAACATATACAGCGGAATCTGTTTTTAATAATGGGGAGATAAGAATAAAAATTCCGGACAATTGGTCTGATCCAAGCGACAATCCTAATGATCCCGGATTTTTTAATGTTGTCATGAACGGCGGAAGCTATTCCGGTCTTGTGATTTCGGGCATGGAAATATTAATTTCTGGGGTAAATATGTCAATTTCTAATACCGTGCATATATATTACGGTGTGGGAACAACCGGCGCCACGGTTCAGCCGTGGGCAGGGACTGCAGTGTTTGAAATAAGAACCAAAGATACTGATGCGGGTACGCTTACAGGGATAGCGGTGCAGCCTGCAATTAATGTTACGGGAGAGACACCGACCGAGACAGCTACTGATACAGTGACAGAAACAGTGACTGACACAGTAACGCCGACAGTGACATATACGGTAACGGAGACAGCGACGGACACCGTGACAGAGACAGTAACTGATACAGTGACACCGACGGTAACATATACGGTAACGGAGACGGCGACAGACACGGTAACAGAAACAGCTACTGACACCGTGACAGAAACAGTGACTGACACAGTAACGCCGACAGTGACATATA
>CAYQIS010000019.1:0-42442 GCA_964417645.1 uncultured Spirochaetia bacterium | reverse complement strand
TATTATATATATGATGAAGCCGCGAAAGTAACCATGACAAGCGGGGTTTTGGCAGGTGTTTCAAATGCGCCGGTTGCAACAACCGGAACTTGGGTTGAAACCACATTGGCTTCACAGCTTTCTCTTGCCGAAGGCCAGGTATATAAGGTTTTTTTAAGCTCTCCGAACAGCCCGTCAACAAACCGCTGGCATCTGCTTTGCGGACAGACACTTTCAGGATCTGCAGACTTGCAGAAGGCAACTTTCATGGGAGAAGCCTCTTATGCGGGTTTTTCAACCAACAATAATTTGTCGTACACAAATTACCTTAATTATGATGCATGGATAAGGTTCAGGTTTAACGGGCCTGCCGTTGCCCCGACATTTACTTTTACAGTAACCCCCACAATAACTTTAACACCATCTTTTACGGCAACAGGAACGTTTACAAGAACCGCAACATCCACTTTAACACGTACAAACACCCCTTCTTTTACTGCAACCATGACTGTAACAGACACGATAACGGAAACTGTTACACAAACGAGTACAAATACCGCAACTCAAAGCGTAAGTCCCACGGTAACGGCAACGGTGTCGCATACAATAACACAGACAATAACGGGAACATCAACACAAAGCACAACCCCGACAATGACGGCAACAGAGACGGCTTCGCGTACTGTAACCCCAACAGGAACACCAAGCTTAACCCCGTCTTTTACAGCAACTGTCACGCTTACATCAACTGAAACGGAACTTCCCACAAACACGAATACACCTACATATACAAATACTTTTACATATACTTATACTCAAACGGAAACAAAAACACCCACATGGACTCCGACAAACACAAGTACCAACACACAGACCATGACTTTTACCCATACGCAAACGAACACTTTTACCCATACAAACACGCAAACCTATACCTCCACAAACACATATACAAGCACGCATACTTTCACCGCGTCACACACGTTTACGGCTACGCCGACTTTCACGCAAAGCCACACTCCGGCGATATCAAACGTTTTGGATAACAACATAATAGACGCTTCAAAAGGCATTCCGCTGAAGATTAAAGTTAAGCTTGATACAGCGGGAACTGTGCGCGTAAGGGTTAAAGTTCTTACATTAACAGGCCAAGTTGTCAGAAAAATAGAAACAAACATATCCGATGCAGGATGGAATGAGATAATCTGGGATTTGAAAAATGAAGCAGGGAAAAAACCCGGAAAAGGTTTTTATATTGTGCTTATTGAAGTTAACGGAAAAATTGAACAGAGAAAAATTTATATAAAATAATTTGGGGAGAAAATATGAAAATTAAAAATTTCAGGCAATTATATAAAACAATTGCTGCTGTTTTTTTAATTTTGTCTGTATTAAATATTTTTGCCGCGGAATTCCCGCCGTCAAATGAAAGCGCAATTGATGACACCGCTTACTTTTATATGATAAACAGCACATCACAAAAATTAAGCTACAGGTTCAAGGCTCCGGAAGATATGGTTGCATCAAAACTTTATATTTTTGCCTTAACTGTAACGGGCGCCCCGACTTTTGACGTGGGGCTGTGTGCCGACAGCACGGTTGTGCCCGGAACTCCTGAAACAACTTTTCTTACTTTTGCTTCCGGAGGTTTAAACAGCGGAAGTTTCACGGTGTTTGACATACCGGACTTTCTTTTGACGCAGGGCAAAGTTTATCATATTGTGATAATTCCAAATAATTTGCTTGGAGGAAACGCAAGTTTTGTTTATACTAAGCCAAATCACAAAGTTTTCCCTTTAAAACAAATTAAACAGGACCCTGAAGCCGAAACGCTTTCTTACAGCGGCTCGTGGAACACGCTTTCCGGAATGCCTGTTTTTGCAATTGAAGAGTCTTCTGGTAAGCACTTTGGCAATCCTTATGCATCATGCATCAATTACGGCATTTACGGCGCGGGCGCAGCCGGAAGATGGGTCGGGGAAGAGTTCCCGTGGACAGACGGCACTTATCCTATTGATTCATTTGAAGTGTATGTCAGGCGTGTCGGGGTGCCAAATGATTCTCTTAAATATTGTCTTTATAATGTTGATGCAAATGTCACCGTAACCGCAGGAACGCTTGCAAGTGCTGATGAAGTTACAACTTCGCTTTCTTGGAAAGGATGCAAACTGCCTGTTCAGGCATTGCTTTATAATAACAACACATACAGAATTTTTCTTAATTCGCCAAATTCCACAAGCGGAGCATTTTATCAGATTGCGGCGCCTGACAACATGATGAACACCACATTTTTTGACAACCTTACATACGGCGGAACTTTGGCAAAACTCTTTTCAACATCAGACGGAGGGGCAAGCATTGTTTTCAGGCCGCAGAGAGATTTTGTTTTTAAATTTAAGCAAGGGGTATACTGCCAGTTTGCTGCCAATCAGAATGCCTCTCTTGTTCTGGGACAGCCTGATTTTTTGCAAAAAATCCCAAATAACGGCGGAATATCGGCTTCATCAATTTCGTCTCCCGGCGCCGGCGGCGGAAATTCAAATATTTTTGCCTTGGCTGATACCGGCAACAACAGGGTGCTTATATATACTTTTAAACCTTTGTCAAACGCCCAGCCTGCAAATGTTGTTTTGGGACAGCCGGGCTTTTCCGAAAATTTAAACGGTGTCGGGCCTGATAAATTAAAAGAGCCTGGTTCTGTTTTTTGTGACGGGAAAATTTTGATAATAGCGGACACAGGCAACAACAGGGTTTTAATATACAAAAATATTCCCGCGGCAAACGGAGCGGCCGCGGACGTTGTTGTGGGGCAGCCTGATTTTAATTCAAATTCCCCCGCATGCACCCAAACAGGGATGAATTCTCCCGGCGGCGTATATTATGACGGCACAAGGCTTTATGTTGCGGACACGGGCAACAACAGGGTTTTGATATACAATAATCTGCCTTGGGTGAACGGCGCTGCCGCTGATATAGTCCTGGGTCAGACAAGCTTTACCACGGCATCAAACAGCAATACGGCAAGCGGTCTTTATTACCCGAAAGGCATTCATACGGACGGAGCAAGGCTTGTAATTGCGGACACGGGCAACAACAGGGTTGTAATACACGGATTTATTCCGAACATAAACAACAGTCCCGCACACTATGTAATAGGCCAGCCGTCATTTAATACAGGGCTTCCCAACCGCGGAGGAACTGCGTCCGCGAACACTTTAAAAAATCCGAACAGCGCCTGGATAGACAGCGACAGACTGTATGTCGCCGACACGGGAAACAACAGAATCCTTATATTTAATTCAATCCCGATGACATACGGGCCGGATGCAGATGTTGTATTGGGGCAGCCGGATTTTACGTCCAACGCCCCGGGTGTCGGAGTAAACAAATTTGACAATCCTTATTCCGCGTTTGCTTATGCTGAAAGAATATATGTTTCCGACCAGAATAACAATCGCATTATGATATTTGACTGTGCTCCGGCTCAGACGCCCACGGCACAGATAACACCCACACACACTTTTACTTATACACCTACTCCCACGCCGGTTATGCTTTTTGGAAACAAAAGTGTAATTGATTCTTCTTCGGTTGCAATTATTGACGACAATTTAAAAACATTAAGCTACAGATTTACGGCGCCAAACACCGTTGCTCTTGATAAAATCAGAGTGTATATTTTGGGATTAAATCTTTCGCCAAAGTTTGACATAGGAATACAGGCTGATGACGGTACGGCGCAGCACACGCCGAACGGAAATTGGATTTCAATGGTTCCCAATTATTCCCCTTCGCAGTATTCATGGAACACAATCGATATACCGGACGTTGTTTTAAATCCGGGGGTTATTTATCATGTTGTAATAAAAGCCGGTACAATTTCGGGAGGAGCTTACGCTCAGTTTGCTCTTACCCTGCCCAATCATAAGATATGGCCCAAAAATCAAAGATACGATGAATACTCAGACACTCTTTTTTATGTTTCAGGATATTGGAATAATCTGTCCGGGATGCCTGTAATTGTGCTTGAAGACAAGTATGGCACAAACAATTTTGGAAATCCTTATATCGGAACATTAAATTTTACTGTTCACGGCAATGATACTTCGTTTATGTCAGACGACGACAGAATGGTTGCGGAAGAATTTCCCGGCCCTTATTCCGTGACAAAAATTGCATCCGTTAAAGCTTATCTTAAAAAGGTTAACGGACCTACTTCAAACCTGATGTTTTGCATCAAGGATTTAACTTCAGGCACTGATGTTGTATCTGGTGTAATGGCATATCCGGCCGAAGCGCCTGATGATGTTTTTGGATGGGTTCAAAAATCTTTCCCGCCTGTAACTTTGTTTCCGGGAAAGATTTACAGGCTTTATTTTTATTCGGACGGTGCGGGAAGCAATTCAAGCAGCTATTATCAGATTGAAATTTCAAATACGGGGAACAGCGCGCTTATATACGGAGATACAAGCTATGGAGGTTTTGCTTACGCCGGAAAATACTCCGGAAACGGCGGAAGCACATGGGAACAAACAGAACATTATGATTTAAGTTATGAACTTGTTGCATCAAACGAACCTGCGGAGCCAACGGTAACTCCAACTGCAACGCCTTATGACAGGACAGTGTATTTTGGAAATCAAAGCATATTGTCGGGTTCTTATTTAAATGCTTTGGACAGCAGCATTAAGATGTATTCCATGAGATTCACTGCAAGAGAAACTGCCTCCGTTAATGAAATCAGGCTTTATTTTTTAAATCCGGTTGGAACAGTGCCTTTATATATTGCGGGAATTCAGGCGGACAACGGCAGCGGAGAACCTGACGGAAATTTTATTGCTTCAACAATATGGGCGCCTTCAGACGGATGGAATATCAGGACAATTTCGGGAAATATTACCGCGGGAAATGTTTATCATATTGTTGTTAAACATTATGCGGGAACGGTTAATGCCGAAAACTGCATATCACTTATCGATGCTGTGCCGAAACACGGTTATATACCTTATGATCAGTTTTATGACCCATCTGCGGAAGTGCTGGAGTATAACGGAATTTCCTGGACCCCTTTGGGCAGGATGCCTGTTTTTGTAATCGGCAGTCCCGAATACCGTTATTATGGAAATCCTTATATAACCACTTCCGGAAACAAGTACATTTATGGGGGAGGGGGAAACAGTTCCGACGACATCGAGTATGGGGAATATTTTGTTGCTCCTGAAAGCATGAACCTTAACAGGCTTGGTTTGTATTGCAGGAGGGCTGGAACGCCGGCTGACAATTTATATTATGAAATATACGATGTCACGGGCAATCAGACAATATCTTCCGGAATTTTTGCCACACCCGCAATTGCAACCATGACCTCATGGATTGAAACAAACCTTCCTTCAACAATAACCCTGTGGCAGGGAAGGGCATACAGGCTGATTTTCAGGTCACCCGGATCATTGGATTCTTCAAACTGTTATATTTTTGCTTGGCCTATCGATGCAACAGGACTGCAGCTGACATATAACGGAGTAAATGCATACAGTATATCAACGGTAAACGGCGGTTTAACCTGGACAGATCAGTATAATGCCGACATTAACTTCAGGTTAATAATGTTTTCCTCGGGTACGCCCACATACACACCCACAAAAACTCTTACTGCAACAAGTGTTTCTTCGTTCACAATGACTCCCACTTTGACAATTACAAAAACTTTTACTTTAACAGCAACCGGAACCGCCACGGAAACATCAACAGGAACAGGCACGACAACCGTTACAATTACTTCCACATTTACCGGAACCATGACTCCCACGGCAACAGGAAGTTACACCGTTACCGTTACAAGCACGAATACTCCTGAAAATACATTTACAGTTACCGGCACCGCAACTCCCACGGTTTCGCGGACATTTACAAAAACAGCAACAGAAACGGTAACTGCAACGGCAACTGAAACGATTTCACCCACGAATACATCCACGGTAACGCAGACAGTAACAGGAACAATAACCCTGACTGTCACCCATACCGTGACAGCAACGGCAACGGAAACAGTTACAGGAACGCAAACGGCGTCTGTCACTCAGACAAACACCCCAAGTGTCACACAAAGCGCAACCGCAACAGTAACTTTAACATCTTCTGATACCGAAACGCCTACAAATACAAGCACCCATACTGAAACATTTACACCCACACATACCGCCACATACACATATACTTATACTTTTACAAATTCGCCCACTGAAACAGACACTCCTACAAACACACATACTTATACCGCCACGCCTACATTCACAAAAACATATACCGCCACATATACATACACTTATACATTCACTTTTACCCCTTCTCATACATTTACGGCAACCCATACATTTACAAATACGGCAACCCCGAATATTTCCAGGGCTGTTGACAGGAATGTGGTTGATTTGTCAAAGGGCGAGAAGCTGAGAATAAGGGTTGAAGCGCAGGCGCCCGGGGAAAAAATAAGGATTAAAGTTTATAATTTAACAGGTGAACCTGTTGCGGATATTGAAGGAAAAACCCAATTTGCCGGGTGGAATGAAATTGAATGGGACTGCAGGAATAAATCCGGAAAAACAGCAGGCAGGGGAATGTATTTTATATATATTGAACACAACGGAACAAATACGGTTAAAAAAGTTTTTATAACAAAATAATAAAATAAAAATGAAATTATAACTGCAAAATTATTCCAAAAAAACCTTTATTTTATTGAAAAACATAAAAAAACAGGCATTTTTTTATCAAATATTTCTTGACATTAAGTTTGTTTTTTGTAAAATATCTTGCATTACTGTAAAAACTCAGTGGGCCGGTAGCTCAGTTGGCAGAGCATCGCCCTTTTAAGGCGGTTGTCGAGAGTTCGAACCTCTCCCGGCTCACCACTGAAAAATTAAATAAGGAAGGTGCAATATAATGTATGCAATAGTTGAAATAGCCGGCAAACAATACAAAATATCCGAAGGCGCCGTAATTGACGTTGATAAACTTGCAACGGAAGAAAAAGATTTGTCTGTTGGAAAAGTTCTTCTGCTTGTATCAGATAATGACATCAAAGTTGGTTCGCCTTCCCTTGATAATGTTGAAGTTACGGCTGAAGTTATGGATAAAGCTGTTAAAGGAGACAAGATAATAACTTTTAAATGGAAAAGACGCAAAAACTACCGTAAAAAAATAGGACACAGGCAGCAGTATACAAGGCTTAAGATAAACAAGATAGAAGTAAAAGGTTGAGGTGAATAAATGGCACATACAAAAGCGCAGGGTTCCACAAGGAACGGCCGCGATTCGGCCGGAAAAAGGCTTGGAGTAAAAGCATACGGCGAGAATATGGTAATGCCAGGGGCAATAATAGTAAGACAGAGGGGTACAAAAATTAATCCGGGTAAAAATGTGGGTATGGGCAAAGATCATACTTTGTATGCAAAAGTAAAAGGAATTGTAAAATTTGAAACAGCAGCAGGAAAAAAAAGGGTAAACGTGGTTCCTGCATAAACGGCGGAATATTAAAGCGGCGGAGTTTATACTCCGCCGCTTTTTTTTTATATGGCGGGATAAAAATAATAAAAGGTGATAAAATAATTATATGTTTATAGACAATGTAAAACTTAAAGTTATTTCCGGAAAAGGCGGGGACGGCCATTGTTCGTTCAGGCGTGAAAAATTCGTTCCAAAAGGCGGCCCTGACGGAGGAGACGGAGGCAGGGGCGGGGATGTATATATTGTTGCGGATGCAAATCTTACAACACTTGTGGATTTTCATTTTACACACACATTTAAAGCGGAAGACGGAACAAGAGGGCTTGGCGCAAATATGACGGGAAGACAGGGAAAAGATTTATATCTTAAAGTTCCTCCCGGCACCATCGTTAAGGACATTGACAATAACAGGGTTATTAAAGATTTAAAAAATGCCGGCGACATGATTAAAATAGCAAGGGGAGGAAGGGGCGGCAGAGGAAATGCCAGGTTTAAGACATCAACAAGACAGGCGCCGAGGTTTCATGAAAAAGGTGAGCCCGGCGAGGAAATAAACATTGAACTTGAACTTAAAATGATTGCGGATGTCGGAATTATCGGAATGGCAAATGCCGGAAAATCAACGCTGATATCAAAACTGTCAAATGCAAGGCCAAAGATAGCAAACTATCCTTTTACCACATTAACTCCTGTTCTTGGAATAATACGTGTCGGAAAAGCACATGAAGGAGAGGAAGAGCATTCTTTTTTGGCTGCTGACATACCGGGTTTAATTGAAGGGGCTTCCAAAGGCAAAGGTCTTGGAATTGATTTTTTAAGGCATATTGAAAGAACAAGGGTTCATATTCATGTGGTTGACCCCACACAGGGAGATGCATTTGAAAATTACAGGATGATTAACAAAGAGCTTAAAGCTTACAGCAGGGAACTTGCCAAAAGGCCCCAGCTTGTGCTTATAAATAAATGCGACTTGCTGAGCGAGAAAGAAAAACAAACGATAGAAGCTGACTTTAAGAAAAAAAATGTTCCTATACAGTTTATTTCAGCCAAATCCGAAATCAATATTTCTTTTATACCTTCGAAGGTTTTTGAAATGATAAAAGACGCGCCTGTTCCAAAAGTTGTTGAAGAGGAAGGCATATTGATAAAGGGAGCCGAACCTGCAACCCTTACAATGATAGAGCCCGGTGTTTACAGGTTAAATGACAAGAAGACAGAAAAATATATTGAAAGACTTGATTTCGGCGAAGAAGAAACACTTATTGTTTTCAGACGATATATTGAAAAATCCGGATTGAACGAACTTTTCAGGCAGAATAATCTTAAAGAAGGCGATATAATAGTTATAGGAGAAAGGGATTTTGTATATGATCCGGAGGAAACGGGAGAATAAAGCGAAATGTATAAACGTATTGTGGTAAAGATCGGAACAAATCTTATAGTGGATGAAAAAGGACTTAAGGAAAAATTTCTTAAGGATTTTGTGGAACAGGCATCCTTGCTTCATAAAAAAGGCGTTGAAATTATAATGGTAAGTTCCGGGGCAATAGGAACAGGGCTGCTAAAAATAAAAATTAACAGAAAGAGTTTCAGCCTCCCGGAAAAACAGGCGATAGCCGCAATTGGCCAGCCTTTTTTGATGAAAAAGTATATCAAAATGTTTGAAGAAAAAGGCATAACTGTTGCGCAGGTTTTATTGAATCATGATGACGTTAATGACAAAACAAGAAATGCAAATGCCAGAAACACATTGAACAAGCTTATTGAATGGCGCGTTATACCGGTTGTTAACGAAAATGACACTGTTGCAACGGAAGAAATAAAATTTGGAGACAATGACGCGCTTGCGGGAATTGTTGGAAGTCTTATAAATGCTGATTGTGTTTTGATTTTAACTTCCGTGGACGGTGTTTATGACAAAAATCCCATGGAGCACAAGGATGCCAAAATAATAAAGGTAATTGATGATATGGAAAAAACCATATCAGAAGTGGAAACGGACGGAAAAACAAGTCACGGCACGGGAGGCATGTTAAGCAAGCTCCAGACCGCCATGAATCTTCATCTTGCCGGAATACCCCATATAATAGCAAACGGCAATTCCAAAGATGTTCTTCTTAGGACTGCAAGGGGTGAAAATACGGGCACGCTTATTAACAGCAGAAATACAAGGATAGAAAGCAGAAAAAGATGGATATTAATTGCTTTGAAATCAAGAGGCGCTGTTGTGCTGGATAAGGGTGCTGAAGAGGCGCTTGTTAAATCCGGCAAAAGCCTTCTGGCTGTGGGTATAACTTCCTTGCATGGAAAATTTGCTTTTGGCGACGCGGTGGATATACTAAATTCAAAGGGCGAAAAGATAGCAAAGGGAATATCAAATTACTCATCCGAAGATATGAAGAAAATTATCGGCAAAAAGAATGCCGAAATACAAAAAATACTTGGGGAAGGTTTTTATAAGGAAGCTTTTCACAGAGACAATATTGTAATATTAAAAACTTTTTAAATAAACCCTTTCATAATCGTTGCTTTTATATGAAGCTTTTACCGTAATTAAATATTTTTTTTCGTTAAGGTGCCTGATTTGATAAAAACAGGATGTTTTTAAATAAGTAAATTTTTCGGAATGATCCCCTGCTTCCGGGGGAATATATTCAAAAGCCCTTTTGGCAACGGAAAGTACAGAGTCCAGTATCGAAGAAACATAAATTCTGTCGGTTTCATAAACGGTTTTTTTGTAATTCCAAATGCCGAACAGAAGCAAAAAAAAATTATTTGAAGCAAGAAGAAGTATTAATGCTTTTTTTATGTGTTTGTTCAAAGAGCACCGCCTTCGGAAACAAGAGTAAAACCGAAAGGCCTGTAAAAATTAAATGTTCTTTCAACACCGGCCAGGTTAACCTCAAAATAAATATATTCGTCAACTTCCCTGAATAAAAAACTTTTTATGTTGTTAATATAAAATGTCCGGTGCTTTCTGTCGGAATCAGCGGCCGGATAAACTGAAAAAAACAGCCTGTCTGAGGCGGCGTGAATTGTCAAAATGTCATAAGACTCCGATGAAACAATGTCTCCGAAAAAAGAAGGCATCGAAAGTATGATGCAGGAATCGGAATATGTGAAGCCTCCGGCTTTTTGCAATTTGCCCGAGACGTAAGGAATATACTTTAATGCGGTTTTTCTGAGTTTATAAGCTTCCAGTGTGTTTTGCAGTCTGGTTATTGAAATAAAACCCGCTGTTTGCAAAAGCAAAGAAAGAAAAACAAAAAACAGCATTAAAATTTTTCCGGGTTTCATTTTAATTCTTTTGCTTCGGCGATTATATCCAGGGTGAAAACCGGTATTTTATAATAAGTCACCGTAACTTTGTATTCCCGGAGAGTTTCGTCGTTCCTGAAATATGAGCATTTTATAAAACCGCCGAAATTGTTGTTTTTAAAAGAATTGTCATGATGAAATGCAGGCGCGTCTTTTGTTTCGCCGGCTTTCATTATTGCGGGAAAAGTTTTTAAAAAGTCGGCCTGGGAGCATGCGCTTAGCGCCGCCTCCCGTTTTATATGGGATGCATAAATTAAAATTATTCCCAAAACCGCTGCCGGTATTGAAAGAATAAAAAAAAATGATATACCAAAGTTTGTTTTTTTCATTTTTTTGACAGAGCGGCTGCAACATCATCAACGGCTGTCGGCGAATAGCCGCGATAGATCATTTTAATTACAGCTTCTTTGTCTATAAGATAAATTACGGGATAATCTTTGTTGAGATAAATCGGCGGAAGGGTTGCTTTGGGAAACCTGTATTTATGGCTGTTTTCAAAATATGGGGGCCGGGTAAGAACGAACCATCCCGATTGTTCGTTAAGGTCAAACCATATAATTTTGGATTCCGCATTTTTAATTTTATCAAAGCCTTCAATCAAAAGTTTTTTCAATTTCTCCGAACGCAAATCTTTTCCCGTGAATGTAAGTATTATTGTGTTTTTGTAAAAAAAGGATGAAAGTTCCACGGGTTTGCCGTCCTGTAGCCCCACGGTAAATGATACTGCGGGCATGCCCGCCGTTAAGCCGCGTTTTTTTTTGGGCTTAACGGAAAAAAAAGCAAAGTAAAAAGTCAAGACGGAAACAAATGCCGCGACAACGGTTAAAGCTATAAAAATTCTGTTTTTGTTTTTATTCATTTTTTTATTTTCCTATGCAAAATTTTGAAAAAATATTTTCAAGTATGTCGTTTCCGGTAATTTCTCCGGTGATTTCGGCGATGAAATCCGCGGCCCTTTTTATATCCGCCGCGGGAAATTCAAAGCTCATTTCGGATTTTAATGCCGAAACCGCGGAATCAATACAAGTTAAAGCATTTTCCAAAGCTTGTTTATGCCTTAAATTGCAAACGGTAACTTTTGCGGGATCGAACGCTTTGTTATCGCCTGCTACAAAAGAATACGCTTTTTGTTTAAGAAGGTCAATACCTTTGCCTGTTAACGCCGAAACGTTTATTCCAAAATCGGGATTAACCCCAAGTTTACGGCAAATTGACTCCGAATCAACGCTTCCGGTAATATCCGATTTATTGGCCGCAACAATAATATTTCCGTTTTTCTTTGGCGGCATATCAATAAAAGATGGACATGATGCATCAACTGTAAAAATTATGATATCAGCATCGTGAACCTGGTTAAGGGCTCTCTTTACGCCTTCCTGTTCTATAGGGTCATTGGTTTCTCTTATTCCTGCCGTATCGATAAGTTTAAAAGGCAGGCCGTTTATTTCAAGGGTTTCTTCTATTATATCGCGAGTGGTTCCGGGTATTGCATTCACTATTGCGCGCTCTTTTTTTAAAAGCGCATTTAGCAAACTTGATTTTCCCGCATTTGGTGCGCCGCAAATCACGGTTTTTATTCCGTTTTTTATCATAAGTCCCGTTGAAGAATTATTTATCATTTCCAAGATTAATTCTGAAATTTTTTCCGCTTTATATACGGCTTCTTCGGAGGATATTACGGGATGCTGTTCGTCTGTAAAATCTATGCCAAGTTCCAATTCCGCCAAAAGATTCATAAGATTGTTTTTAAGATTAATAATTGCTTTTTTTTCGCTTCCGCATAGCTGTGACAAAGCCATTGACAGCGAGGATTGGCTGTCGGCATTTATTATGTCAGCCACGGCTTCTGCCTGTGATAAATCCATTTTCCCGTTTAAAAAAGCGCGTTTTGTAAATTCGCCGGGCCCGGCAGGTTTTATGCCTTTTTCCATAAGAATTTCCATTATTTTTATAATTATATACGGATTTCCGTGGCACGATATTTCGGACATATCTTCGCCGGTATAGGAGCCTGGATTTCGGAATATTGTTATAAGAACCTCGTCAACATCCAAAGAATTATCATGAAGAATACATTTATAGACTTTGCGGGGCTCTAATTTGGAAGATTCAAATTTGTTAGTGGCGAATTTACAGACAGAATCCAGAATTTTTATGGCATCCGGTCCTGTTATGCGTATTAAACCTATTGCTGAACGGCCTGGAGGAGTTGAAACAGCCGCAACAGTTTCCGAATTCATATCAGAGGCGTAATTACCACTTTTTTATACTGCCCTCTGCCCACACTGAATGTTTTTAGCGAAGGAAATTTTGAAGATATTTCCTCGTGAATTATTCTGCGCTCATAAGAAGGCAGAAGTTCGGTGGTAACTTCCCGTTTTTTTTCCATGGATTCATTTGCAAGAGATCTTGCCGCCTGTTTTAAAATTTTTATGCGCTTTTCCATGTATCCGTTAACGTCAATTATAACCGGTGCAGGTCTGCCAAGTTTTTTTTCGACTGCCGCGGAAAGCAAATATTGAAGCGCGGTTATATTTCTTCCTTCTTTTCCTATAAGCAGACCGTCTTTTTCTCCGGCAGAGATTTTTATTGTTAAAAAACCGTTATCCGTTAAATTTGTGACATTAAAAGATTTAAAACCGCAGAGCGTTAAAAGATTTTTGACAATGTTAACTGATGTTTCAATTTCAAAGCTTGAAATTTCCCTGCGTATGCCCGAATGTGCGTTTTTACTTTTTATTTCAACCGTATATTCGTGTCTGTCCGTAAAAATTTTTTCGGAAATAATATTTACGGAAATTTTTGAAATTTCTGAACCTTTGCCTTCTGGGCTGTTTAAAAAATCAGCTACTGCAGCTGATATGCTTGTGCCGGTTTTTTTTGGCATTTTTACACCTTAATTTGCCGTTTTGTTTACCAGATACTGCTGGGCTATGCCCAGTATGTTTGACACGGTCCAATAAAGCAGAAGGCCGGAAGGCCAGTTTAATGACATGAAAGTAAGCATAATCGGCATGCCCCAGAGGAATATTTTCTGCTGCATGGCTGACTGCTCGTCTGTTGCGGGCATTGTTGTTGACATTTTTTGCTGTATGAACATTGAAAGACCCATTAAAAGAGGCATAACATAATATTTGTCCGGCATGGAAAGGTCTTTAAGCCAAAGTCCGAAATAAGCGCCTTTTAATTCAACCATGTTTATAAGCATGTTGTAAAGCGCTATAAAAATAGGAAGCTGTAATAGCATTGGAAGGCATCCGCCGAAAGGATTTATTTTATATTCCTGATAAAGTTTCATCATTTCTTCATTTAATTTTTGGGGGTCATTTGCATAAATTTTCTTAAGAGTTTCAAGCCGGGGTTTTATTACGGTCATTTTTTTCTGGGTATCTTTCATATGCTTGAAGCTGTTCTGTGAAGGGAACCATAAAACAGCCCTTATAAGAATTGTAATAAGTATTATTGCAAAACCGTAATTTTTAGTAAGCTTATAAAAGAAATCCGTTGCATAGAACATCCAGACGCCAAGAAATCTTGGCCATCCCATTTCAACAAGATGATCCATGTTTGGAGAAGTCTTTTTTAAAAGCTTGTATTCCTGAGGCCCTATGAAAGACGAGAAATTAAGCTCTTGTGAAGTTTTGGGAGCCAAGGCAATGTCATTGAAGTTCACCCCTATAAAAGCAAACCCGCCCACAAGTTCTTTTGCATACATGGATTTATAATCCGAAGGAGAATCGAATATGAATGATGCAAGAAAATAAAAATCTTTATAAGCTATCCAAAGAGGTTTTTTTTGTATGATCGTTGTGACGTCTGTTTTTGTTCGAAAATTAATGTCTTTTTTCTTTAAATCGTTGTTGTCCATATAAGCATAACGCTGAAATTTTGCAAAAGTATTGCTTGTATGCATTGTCTCCATTGGAGTGTAATGAATGTTTGGCCCCCAGGTAACACCCATATCTTTTACCGCTATGGTCGCTGAAGAGGTATTTATGAAAATAAGTTTGGTTTTTAAAAGATAACTGTCTTTTACAAGGGTCATTTCTTTTTTTATTTTAAGACCGTCTTTTAGCATAAGGCTGAAAATTATGGTTTTTCCGTTGTCCGCATCCCGTTCTCCTTCGTAAGTCCAGTTTACATTTACGATGTCATTGTAAGGGTTTGTAAGAGAAAGGTATGTGTATGATGAAGGACTTGTAATAAGTTCTGTATGTTCGCCTTTGTCGGAGTATTTTTTTATTTTAACCGAAGAAAGAGAAGCCCCCGCAGTTGTAAAACGCATTGATACCATGGAGTTTTCAAGAACATAAAGATTTTCTTTGATTGGTTTAATCTGTTTTAAAGATTCCTGTTTTTTTACCGAAGACTCATTTTGAATATTTGCCTGAGAAGGCTGCTTTTGCGCTTCGGTTGAAGCCGAAATCGGCGGATGCTTTGTTTCTTTTGGCATGAAAAAAAATTGGTATCCAAAAAGTATGAGACCGGATAAAGCAAGAAATAATACCAGTTTTAATGAATCATTGTTCATTCTTTCCTCCGTTATTTTACGTGGTCAATTCCGCCCTTGTTCCAGGGATTACAGCGAATAATCCTGTAAGCGCTCATTAACCCCCCTTTAAGGGAACCGTATTTTTTTATTGCCTGCCTTGAGTATTCCGAACATGTGGGATAAAACCTGCACGAAGACGGCAGCAATGGCGATAAAAATTTCTTATAAATATTTATTAAAAACAAAAGGATATGCTTCATTTTTCACACAGGAGCCCGTAAATTTCTTTTTTTACCCCGGCATAATTGCAAATTTTTGCCGCATCAGCTTTTGTTATTATCAGTATATTCTGACCTGAGGCCAGAGATTTATTCTGTGAAAAAACAGCTTTTATTCTTCGTTTTAAAAGATTTCTATCAGTGCTTTTTTTAAGAATTTTTTTTCCGACAGCACCAATGTAAAGACGTCTTTTCTTTTCAGGGTTTTCAGAAATATAAACAGCAAAGCAGGTGCTGCTTTTTTTCCTGCCGTATTTCAGTAATTTTAATATTTCAGGCCTGGATTTCTGCCGGCCGCCTATGCTCGTTCTCCGTTTAAGACCATTTTACGGACGTCATGCGCTTGCGCCCTTTGGCTCTGCGCCTGCTTATTACATTACGTCCGTTTTTTGTGGACATTCTTTTTAAAAAGCCGTGTTTTCTTTTGGCCTTTTTCTTGTGCGGTTGGTAAGTTCTTTTTGGCATTTTTACACTCCATAATTGATGATTAAATAATAAAAAACGGTTGAACTGTTTGGATATTATAGGGAAGAGGTTCTTAAAAGTCAATACCGCTTTTAAAAAAACATTTGAAACATACAGCGTATAAAATGTGTTTTATTAAGGGTAAAAATTATATTTTGTCATATATTTCGTCATGTTGACGAAAGCAGTTTCCAAAAACTATAATTATTACAGAAAGAAAAAAGGCGGTGATTAATATGTCGGCATTCAACAACAGAAGGACGGGGAAGGAAAGAAGGCAAGCATCAAGAAGAACGGAATATAAACATTATGGCAAGTGGGTGCTTGGAAAAGTAAGAGGCGAGGAAAGAAGACAAGGCACGGACAGACGAGATCCGAAAAATCCGCTTTCTTTAATTGAATTTTAAAATAAATAAAAAAGGTGGCGTTTATATGTGCGGTTATAATGACAGAAGAACAGGCAAAAACAGAAGAGAGACAAGCAAAAGAATTTATGAAAATAAAATTTTTGAAATAAATCCGAGGCGCGGTGAAAGAAGATTTCCGGGTGACAGAAGGGACAGAAAAAATCCTTTAACTTACATTCAATTCTAACGCCCGGAAAATTGATTTTTGAAAAATATATGGTATAATTATATTGTAAGAGGAAAGAAAAAGCGGGGAACGGAAAGTGTATTGGTACTGGAAACAGAAATAGTAACCGGAAACCGCACGAGGAAAAAGAAAGTGTCCGTGGCAAGGCAGTAGAAAGAGAAACCAGAAGTCGAAAGAGTTTTGGTGGTAAAATCTTCCCTGCTTTTGCCCGGGGCTACGATTCAGCCCCGGGTTTTTCGTTTTTTATGGGAGAAATACAAGACAAAATTCCTCATCGAGAATCGGAAAATTTTTGAATATTAATTTTAACGGAGAAATGATGAACAAAATAAAAAACATTGCTATAGTCGCTCACGTTGATCACGGTAAAACAACGCTTGTTGACTGTCTTTTAAAACAATCCGGTGTGTTTAAAGCGCATCAAAAAATAGAAGAAAGAGTAATGGACAGCAATGAGCTGGAAAAGGAAAGAGGCATAACAATATTCAGTAAAAATGCTTCTTTTTATTATAAAGATTATAAAATAAATATTGTTGACACTCCGGGACATGCGGATTTTGGATCGGAAGTTCAACGTATATTAAGAATGGTTGATGCCGTACTTCTTGTTGTTGACGCTTTTGAAGGCGCAATGCCCCAGACAAAATATGTTCTGAAAAAATCACTTGAATTGGGACTTATGCCGATAGTTGTAATCAATAAAATAGACAGGCCAAATTCTGATCCCGATAAAGTGCTGAATCAGGTATTTGATCTTTTTATTGAATTAAATGCTGCCGATCATCAGCTTGAATTTCCGGTTGTTTATGCGTCGGCTAAAAACGGATTTGCAAGATACCGCTTAAGCGATGAAAATACCGATATGACGCCGCTGTTTGATATGATATTAAACCATGTTGAGAATACAAGCGGCGACAGAAACAAACCGCTACAATTTCTTACATCCGCAATAAGTTATGACAATTATGTGGGAAAAATAGGAACGGGCAAGATACAAAACGGAATTATCCGTGTTGGCGATGAAGTTGTGCTTATGAAAGAAACCGGCAACAAACCTTTTCGTGTCACCAAAATATTTACTTATGAGGGAATCGGAAGGGTGGAGCTTCAGGAAGCATACGCAGGCGATATTGTTTCAATTGCCGGAGCCGATGATATAGATGTGGGTGAAACCGTTGCCTGTAAAGACAACCCCGTAAAACTTGATGCAATTAATATTGACAAACCCACTGTTGCAATGACATTTAAAGTAAATGATTCTCCTTTTGCGGGACGTGAGGGAAAATTTATAACATCAAGGAATATTTGGGAAAGACTTCAAAAAGAGCTGCAGACAAATGTCGGAATTGTTGTTGAAAAAACAGAAAATTCGGATTCTTTTATTGTAAAAGGAAGGGGGGAACTGCAGCTTTCAATATTAATTGAAAATATGAGACGCGAGGGGTTTGAGCTGCAGGTCAGCAAACCTCAGGTAATTTTCAGGGAAGAAAACGGTGTTTTAATGGAACCAATGGAACATGCAATAATAGACGTTGGAAGTGATTTTGTCGGGGTGGTAATAGAAAAATTGGGTATAAGAAAAGGCGAAATGATAAATATGATTCCCGGTAAAGACGGGTATACAAGGCTTGAATTCATGGTCCCCACGAGAGGACTTCTTGGTTTTAGAAACGAGTTTATGACAGATACAAGAGGCACAGGAATATTAAATCACAGTTTTCATGATTACGGGCCTTATAAAGGGGATGTTCCCACAAGGAACAAAGGAGTTCTTGTGGTTATGGAAGAAGGTATTGCGGTTGCATATGCTCTTGACAAGCTGCAGGACAGGGGCGCGTTTTTTATAGAACCCGGAACTGAAGTATATGCGGGAATGATTGCCGGTGAAAATTCCCGCGAAGGAGATATGGTTATAAATGTTTGCAGGGAAAAAAAGCTTACAAATATGCGCGCGTCGGGTTCTGATGACGCAATAAAGCTTGAACCTGCCAGAAAATTTTCTCTTGAACAGGCAATGGAATACATAGCTGAAGATGAACTCTTAGAAATAACACCAAAAAATATCAGAATGAGAAAAAAAATTCTTGATCACAACAAAAGAAAAAGATCCGAGATATCCGGGGCGGAATAAAATCGCACAAGGTGCGGGAAAGAAGCAGTAAATGAAAAAGAAAAAATTTTCAGAACTTGGTTTGTCGGCTGATATCATGAAAGGCGTGGCTGAGATGGGATTTGAAGAGGCAACACAAATTCAAACGGAAACAATACCTCTGATGATGACAGGCGCAGATCTTATAGGTCAGGCCCAGACGGGAACGGGAAAGACGGCGGCATTCGGAATACCTTTGCTTGAAATGATTAACTCCAAGTCCAAAGAAACACAGGCTCTTGTAATATGTCCTACGCGTGAATTGGCTGTTCAGGTGGCGGAAGAAATAGGAAAAATAGGAAAGCATAAAAAAGGGCTGAAAGTTCTTGCTGTTTACGGGGGACAGCCGATAGACAGGCAGATAAGGGCGCTTCGCCAGGGGGTCCAGATAGTGACAGGAACTCCGGGCAGGCTTATAGACCATATAAACAGAAAGACCATTAACCTTAGCACCGCCGGAATTGTTGTGCTTGATGAAGCTGATGAAATGCTTAATATGGGATTTATTGAGGACATTGAAGAAATTCTGAAAAAGGCAAAACCTGAAAGGCAGACCGTCTTGTTTTCGGCAACAATGCCGGAACCCATATTAAAGCTTACAAAAAGGTATCAAAAAAATCCAAAACACGTGAAAATAACACACGAGGTTCTTACCGCTCCGTCGATTGAACAAATTTATTATGAATTGAAAAGAGGAACAAAACTTGAAGCTGTATGCAGGCTTCTTGATGCGCATGATTTCAGGCTTGTTATAATCTTTTGCAACACAAAGATGATGGTGGACCAGCTTTCCGAGCAGCTTAATTCCAGGGGTTATATATGTGAATCTCTGCACGGGGATAAGACACAGGGGATGCGTGACAAGGTAATGGAAAAAGTAAGAAGCGGGAAAGCCGACATCCTTATTGCAACCGACGTTGCGGCTCGCGGCATAGATATTGATGATATTGACGCTGTAATTAATTACGATATACCCGCGGATGAAGAATATTATGTGCACAGGATAGGAAGAACAGGCAGAGCTGGCAGGACAGGAAAAGCTTTTACTTTTGTTTATCCGGATGAAATATTTAAAATCCGGGATATAATGCGTTATGCCAAAGTTAAAATAAAACAGGGAAAGATACCAACCAGGGAAAGTCTTGAAGATCTGCGCACTGAACGCCATATTTCTCAGATACGTGAAGTCTTGAAAAAAGGAGGTCTTGATAAAGAAATAAAAGTTGTTGAAAAATTGGCCTCAGAAGACTTTACCTCTGTTGAAATAGCCGCGGCTTTATATAAATTATTTTTTAATGTAAGCGACGGTTATGATGAAAAAGGGCGGTTTTTTGAGGATGTTAACGCGCCGGAGCGCACATTGCAGGACAGCCCTTCAAACAGGGACAGATATTTAAGAAGCGGATTAACTGGCAGAAACAGGAATCCGCGTTCCGATATGAAAATGACAAAACTTTTTATGAATATAGGCAAAGGAACCGGAGCGCAGGTTAAGGATATACTGGGTTCAATAACCGGAGAAACAGGGCTTAAAGGGGAACATATAGGCCGAATAGATATGTTTGACAGGCACAGTTTTGTTAATGTTGATTCCAAAGAAGCGGAAAATGTGATACGCAAAATGTCAGGAAGAAAAGTAAAAGGCACAAAAGTGTTTATTGAAAGAGCAAAGGAAAAGCGGAGCTAGCGCGGATTGCATACGAGAAATTGAAGATAATAAGGAAGTGCCCATTATAAGTTGATATAAAAGCTTACAACAAAAAAGGACGCCGGTTATGGCGTCCTTTTTTGTTGTTTTATTAAGCTTTACTTAATTCAGGCGGTAATAAATTTTTCTCCTGCGGAAAGAATCGCGTTTAAGTCTTTGTTGGTCTTTGCTTCCGCGTAAAGTCTTACAATCGGCTCTGTTCCTGACAGTCGCATCATTACCCACATGTCTTTTCCAAGCATATATTTGAAGCCGTCCTTTGTTATTACTTCCTTAATATCATAACTGCCTATTTTTTTGAATTTGTTCTCTTTAAGCCTTTTTACAAGATCGGCTTTCTTTTCATTTGAAAGCCTGAAGTTTTTGCGCGCGTTAATGAAGGGTCCTGTCTTTTTCTCGAGTTCTTTTACAAGCGATGATACGTTTTTGCCTGTAACCGCCACCATTTCAGCCACAAGCAGGCAGGCTATTATGCCGTCTTTTTCAGGTATATGGCCGTGTACTGTAAGCCCGTTGCTTTCTTCGCCGCCGATGACTATCTCTTCTTTCTGCATTATTTCGCCTATATATTTGAAGCCTACGGGGGTTTCATGAAGCACTCTGCCGTGCATTTTTGCTACTGCATCAATCATGTGAGATGTTGCAACGGAGCGTACAACGGAACCCTTCCATCCGCGGCTCTTAATAAGATAATCAAGAAGAAGCGGAAGAATTTTGTTTGCCTGAATGTAGCTTCCGTCAGAATCAATTATTCCGTACCTGTCCGCGTCCCCGTCTGTTGCAAGTCCAAGATTTGCTTTAAGCTTCTTTACCGAAGCAATAAGATCCTGTATGTTTTTTTCTGCAGGTTCGGGAGGGAATCCGCCAAATAAAACATCGCGTTTATCGTTAATTACAGTGACTTTACAACCTGCGTCCATAAGAAGCGTGTCAAGATACCCCCTGCCTGTTGCATAAAGCGGATCAACAACCACTTTTAACTTTGATTTTTTTATGGCATTAAAATCAATCATTTCCTTAAGCCGTTTAATATAATACGGTTTTGGGTCAAAGTAAGTTATCATTTTTTGTTTTATTGCGGTTTCAATGTCCATTATTTTTATATTTTTAACTTTTTTAATATTGGCTTCAATTGCATTTGTGTCATCCGGAGTGGCCGGGCCTCCCCAGCTGGGGCTGAATTTAAGTCCGTTATATTCTGCCGGATTATGCGAAGCCGTGAAGTTTATGCCGCCCGCGGCTTTTCTTCTTATTATTTCAAATGATATAACCGGGGTTGGTGTATCACGATCGCATACCAAGGCATGAATATTATTTCCGGCAAGAACCGAGGCGGTTATTTCGCAAAATTTTTCAGAAAGAAATCTTGCATCTCCGCCAACTATAACGGGTTTGCCTTTTAATTCCTTTTTTGTATTTATAAAATCCGCTATTGCCTGTACCACTTTTTTTACATTGTCAAAAGTGAAATCGTCGCTTATTATTCCTCTCCAGCCGGAAGTTCCAAATTTGATTTCAGACATACAAGCCTCCACAGTTAAGTATTTTAAATGCTTATATAATACAGGGTTTTTGTTTTTTTTCAAGGCAGGGAGATAAAAATAAAAATATTTTTTTGAATTATTTTAAGTAAAAATTAAATAACTAAGTTATAATAATATAACTGTTAATAACCTGTGGATAAACTTAATATAAAAAATGTAAAAAAAAGTTAAAATAAGCTAAAATAGTTTAAAATAATTTATAAAATAGCTATAAATTTAAATAATTCAGGTTATTTTAATTGACAAAATTATTTATTTATATATACTACATATTGAGTAAGGCAGTATTAAGGGACACAAGATAAGCTGTTATTTGAAAATAAAGTGAAAAAAGGTGTATAAAAAACGGCAACTTGAAAGGGGTGAAGAAAACATGGCAGCAAAGAAAAAAGCAGCAAAAAAGAAAAAAAAATAAGCTTTACAAAACGGGGTAACATTAAATAACGCAGGGCTTAAAAAGCCCTGCGTTATTTTTTTGCACGTTACAGCGGTTTGTTGTATAATCCACTAGTTTAAAAATGTAATCAGGCAGGGAGTAAAAGTGGCGAAAAAAAAGACAAAAAATAAAGCCGGAAAGCTGCAAAAAAAAACAAACAATTCCGAGGATACTTTTTTTGGAATCAGTCTTTCTTTGATTTCAATGCTGATATTTTTTTCTTTTATATCATTGAACGGAAAAAATCTGCTTGGGCCTTTCGGTGAAATTGTATCCAGGATGCTGTTTGTTGTTGCCGGCCGTGCGGCTTACGCCATACCTTTTATTTTATGGTTTTATTCTTATAATCTCTTGAAAAAAGAATATAAATATAATAACGCAAGATATTATTGGGGATTTTCTCTTTCGTTTTTTACTTTGGCTCTTTTTATATCGCTTTTCGTTCAAAACGGATTGTATGAAACTTTCAGACTTCAAAAAGTGGAATATTTTTATTCACAGGCCTTAAAATCCGCATGGCAAAAACTTCCCGCTCATGCACAGATTTTTTCTGAAACTTATGAGTTTGCGCAGGGCGGGTTTATAGCCAAAAAAGTTGCCTTGATTTTTACCGGATGGTTCAGCACAATAGGCGCATACATTCTTACGATAATACTTGCGGGAGTTTCCGCGGTGTTGCTTGGGAAGGAAGAATTGCTGATTAAACTTGGCAGGATGCTGCATGAAGGCGTAATTAATACGGCAAAACTTACAATTAAATTTTTAACAGGATTTTTTATAAAGCGTGCAGAAAACGAGGAAAACGAAACCGAAGAAGATTTAAAAAACACCAAAAAGAAAGAAACAAAAAAATCTTTGCCGAAAGCAAAAAACAACGCCGAAAAGCCGTCTGATGATGAAATGGAAGAAACGGAAAAAGAAAATAAAAATGAAGAAAACAAGCCGAATAAGCGTGAAAAAATAAATATAATTTCACATGAGGAAAAACCAAAAAAGCCTGCGGCAATATCCGTTATATCAAAAGGAGGATATACGCTTCCTTCCGTTGAAATGTTAAAGCCGGCTGTAACAAGTGAAAGCGGCGGTGTTAAGGACTATACGGAAGATGCCGAAAGGCTGAAAAAGACTCTTAAAGACTTTGGAATAGAAGGGGAAGTTGTAAATGTTGTTGACGGCCCTGTGATATCCCGCTTTGAAATAGAATTGGCTACGGGAACCAAAGTTTCAAAAGTTCAAAATCTGGCGGATGACATAGCTCTTGCAATGAAAGTGGAGCAGGTAAGAATAGCGCCGGTTCCGGACAAGGCGCTTTTAGGAATAGAAGTTCCAAAATCAACAAAAAAAATGATAGTGCTCAGGGAATTGATTGAACACGAAAAATTCCAGGAATCAGATTCCCTGCTTACAATGGCAATAGGAAAAGATTTGGGCGGTAAACCAATTATTGCGGAACTTGGAAAAATGCCGCATCTTCTTATTGCGGGCGCAACCGGTTCCGGCAAGTCTGTTTGTGTCAACTCTATTATTATGTCCATAATATACAAGGCTTCGCCTGATGAAGTTAAATTTCTTCTGGTGGACCCGAAACGTGTTGAACTTACGGTTTACCGTGATATTCCGCATCTAATTGCTCCTGTAATCACAGATCCAAAACATGCCGCTTATGCTTTGAAAAAACTGACATATGAGATGGATTACCGTTATGACATATTAAGCAAGGAAGGCGCGCGCGACATTGCAACATACAACCGAATGGTGTTTGAATTCAATGAACAGCTTAAAACAGAGCCTGATTACAACCAGGAAGACCTGAAAAAATCCCTTCCTTATATTGTACTTGTTATTGACGAGCTTGCCGATTTGATGACTCTTGCCAAAGCTAATGTTGAAGCTTCCCTGCAGAGGCTTGCGCAGCTTGCCCGTGCTGTTGGAATACATATAATACTTGCCACACAAAGGCCTTCTGTTGACGTAATAACAGGTGTAATTAAGGCAAATTTCCCTTCAAGGATTGCTTTTCAGGTTATGTCACAGGTTGATTCCCGCACCATACTGGATATGAAGGGTGCAGAATCACTGCTTGGAAGGGGAGATATGCTTTACGCACCTTCTGATATTAACAAGCCAATACGAGGCCAAGCTTGCTTTGTCAGCGGGGATGAAATTTCAAAAGTGACGCATTTTATAAAAAAACAAAGAAAACCGGATATTTCGCCTGAGTTTGATTTAAAGGAAGAGGATGCTGATCTTTTATTGAATGATGACGGCTCACCAACAGGCGCCGCTGATCCTCTTTTTCAAAAAGCAATAGAACTTGCCAAAGCCAAGGGAAATATTTCCACATCATATCTTCAGAGAAAACTTGGTATCGGCTACAGCAAGGCTGCGCGCATAATTGATGACATGGAAGAAAAAGGATTGGTATCGGCGGCTGACGGAAACAAACCAAGGGAATATATTGGCAGCTGACTTAAAGAGTTTATAGGGTATAATTACATTTAAGGGGGAATAGCATGAAAAAAAAACAATTTATGTTTTTTCTGTCTGTTCTTTTGGCCGCCTTGGTGTTAATTGTTTTTTTTAATTATTATCCCTGGGATACAAAAAAATTTAAAAAACAGGATAATTATAAAGAAAAGCAAAAGAGCATTAATGGCAAGATTCTTGTGTTCTGCTCGGATCCTTGGCCGCCTTTTGCAAACAATATAAATGACACTGAAGAAGGTTATCTTGTTGAGCTTGTCAGAAAAATTTATGAGCCGTTGGGCTACAATGTAATATATATTAATAAGCCCTGGGCGCGCTGTATAGAAGAAGCCGAAAACGGAACGGTTGATTCGGCGCTTAGCGCAAGTCCAAATGAGGCCCCGGGATTAATTTATCCAAAAACAGCGGCCGCAAACCAAAGGTCTTCTTTTTTTACTTTAAATGATTCAAAATGGACATATAAGGATATAAACTCGCTTAAAAATATAAAGCTTGGAATTATCAAAGATTATATGTATGATGACCGTATATTTGAATACATAAAAAAAATGTCCGGCAGCAATAAGATATTTGAAGTTACAGGCAATGACGGGCTTAGAAGATTAATTGAAGCTTTGTTTCAAAAAAGAGTTGATGTGATAGTTGAAAATCGGGAAGTAATGTATTACACACTTGCCAAAATGGGAGTGGATGAAAAAGCTGTTCGTTTTGCAGGATTTGCTTCGGAAAACGCCCCTTTATATGTGCCGTTTTCTCCAAAAAGAAAAGATTCCGGGTATCTTGCGCAGGAGTTTGACAAAGGCTTCAAAAAATTGTCGGAAAACGGCGAGGTGGATAAACTTATGAATAAATATAATATTTTAAAAGACGAGAAATAAATGAATTCCGCGGGTATCTCAAAAAAAATTTCAATTTTGTTTCTGGCGGTTGCGGCATTTTTTATTGTGCTTATGGGAGTTATACATTTTGAGGCCGGTTTAATGCTTATTAACAGAAATCAGGAAGCTGTCATGCAGCAAATTGCAGAAAGATTGACAATAACTTTAAGGGCGCCGATATATGAATTTGCGGAAGGTACGGTTAAAAATCTGGTTGCGGCGGAATTTCAAAACAAGGAAGTGGAAGCCATATTTATCAGCACCGCAAACGGCGAAAGGCTTATTCTTGGAATGTTGCGTAAAAACGGTAAAGTTGAAATATCAGACACGCCTCCTTCGGGAAAGAATATAATACATGATGAGTTTACAATTGAAAGCGGGTACTTAAGCACAATAAGTTCGCCGATTGCCAGATTTAAAATTTATTTAAACAAAGATTACAGGATAAAATCTCTGGCCAGGGAATTGTTTTTCAGAATGGCGGAACTGATTGTAATCGTATTGCTGCTTACTTTGGTGTTGATTTATGTTACAGACAAGTTTCTTGTGACCCCCGTTGATATCTTAAAGAAAAAAATTGAATTATATGCCAAAGGGACAGACTTGTCCCTTGCAAACAAAGAATTATTTCTTCAAAGCAATGAAATAAAAGCGGCATTTGAGGAGATTCGAAGTCTGGCGGGTTCTGTTTCTGATATGGCTTGCGGAATGGAAAACAGACAAAAACTCCTGGCTGAAAGTGAAGAAAAATTCAGGACGCTTGCGGAACAGTCTGCGCTTGGAACTTTTATAGTTCAGGACAATGAAATTAAATATGTAAACAGCAGTTTTTGTGAAATGTCGGGATATTCGGAAGAAGAATTAAAGGAAATGAAAGAATTTGGATTCATTAAAATAATAGATCCGATGTACAGAAATATTGTAATTGAGCAGTATAAAAAAAGAATGCGCGGAGACCCGGATGTTTTAAAAAGGTATAATGTAAAGGTAAACAGAAAAGACGGCAAAGTTGCATGGGCGGCAGTTTTTGGAAAAAGGATTATTTATAACGGCAAATATGCGGATATGCTGACGATTGTTGACATAACCGAGATGAAATCAACACAGGAAGCCCTTGAAAAGAGCAACGAAGAATTGGAAAGGTTTGCATATATAGCATCTCATGACATGAAAGAACCTTTAAGAACAATTTCGATTTATGCACAAATGTTAAAGAAAAATCTGCCGGAAAATATTTCCAAAGAAGTTAAGGAGTATATTGATTTTATTTTTGAAGGCACCAAAAGAATGAAAGATTTAATAGAAGACCTTTTGGCTTATTCAAGGATTGAACATACAGAAAAAGAATATGATGTTTTTAACGCGGAAGAGGCATGCCGTGAAGCGTTAAGCGCACTTACGGCACAGGTTGAGCTTAAAAAGGCAAAAATAACAATAAAAAATCTGCCTGAAATAAAAGCAGACAGAACACAAATTGTGGTTTTGTTTCAAAATCTTCTCGGCAATGCTTTGAAATTTACGGATGAAGACAAAATACCCGAAATTGAAGTAAGCGCCAAAGAACAGTCAGGCAGGCATGTTTTTTGTGTTAAGGATAATGGTATAGGGATAGAACCAAAGTATTTTGACAAGATATTTGCCGTGTTCGAAAGACTTCACAGCAGGGAAAAGTATGAAGGCACAGGTATGGGGCTTGCAATATGCAAAAAAATTGTTGAAAAACACGGAGGGAAGATATGGGTTGTGTCTGAAGCCGGTAAGGGAGCTGAGTTTTATTTCAGTATACCTTCTTGAAATTTAAAATCCGTGTTATATTGTAAATCATAATAATATTAATATTCAGAAAGGCGCAAAAATGGAAAACACAAAGAAAAAAGCGTTTCAACTGCTTGTTATTTTTGGTGTGATAAGCCTTCTTGGCGATATCGTATACGAAGGGGCAAGAAGCGTTAACGGACCTTATTTGAAAACCCTTGCGGCCAATGCGGCAATGGTTGGATTAATAACCGGGCTTGGCGAATTTTTTGGATATGCACTGCGGCTTTTATCCGGATATTATTCCGATAAAACAAAGGCTCACTGGTTCTTTACCTTCGCGGGATACGGTTTGATTATTTCTGTTCCTCTTCTTTCGCTTACTGGTGTATGGCAGATTGCCGCCGTGTTAATGGTTACGGAAAGGATAGGAAAGGCGCTACGCGCGCCTTCAAAGGATGCCATAATGTCATCCGCCGCCAAGCAGGTAGGAACCGGTTTTGGTTTCGGGCTTCATGAAGCCATGGACCAAATAGGTGCGCTTGCGGGCCCCGCCATATTTGCAATATATTTTGCGGTTACGGGCGCGGCGGAAAAAACCGCAGCCGATTATCAAAATGCATATTCACTTTTTTGGATTCCTTTTATAATTATGATGGCTTGTCTTATTTATGCGTTTACCAGAGTTCCGGATCCTTCCGGCCTTGAAGAAAAAAAAGCAAATGAGCCGGACAAACTTACAAAACTGTTTTGGACATATACAATTTTTGCTTTTGTGACCGCAGCCGGATTCATTAGTTTTGCCATTATGGGATATCATTTTAAGGCTCAGAATATTTTAAGTGATTTTATGATTCCTGTTTATTACGGAATAGCAATGGCGGTTGACGGCGTGGCGGCTTTGGCTATAGGGATTTCCTATGATAAGTTTAAGGAAAAGTCCGGAAAATACGGCGGAGGGCTTCTCACTTTAATAATAATGCCTTTGTTGTCAATTTTAATACCATTTTTTGCTTTTACAAAAAATGCATGGCTTGCGCTTTTATCTGCCGTGCTTTGGGGTGTGGTTATGGGAGCGCATGAAACAATAATGCGCTCGGCAATCGCTGATATCACGCCGGTTAAAAAACGAGGAACAGGATACGGTATATTCAGTTTCACTTACGGACTTGCAATGCTTTTGGGAGGATGGCTTGCCGGCGTGCTTTATGAAGTGTCAATTACAACACTGTGTTTTACTTTTGCGGGAATACAGGTTATTGCCTTGATAATTTTTGCAATGCTTAAAACTGAAATTAACAAGCACATTTAAAAAAATATTTGACAAACCCGCCATTGTTTATTAATATTACTGCATTAAATTAAACTCATAAAACTCATAGAGGGGTTATTATGAAGCTAATCAGGAATTTTTTTATTTTGTTGTTTTTTTTCATTGGGGCATTGGCTTTTGCGGGGTTTTTTGAAGCCTGCTGTAACATAGTGAGTCATAATGCGCATTAAAAGAAAAAACGGGCAGGCTTTAACTGAATATATGATTGTTACTTCAATTGTTTCCGCCGCATCCCTTATGATGATTAAATTTTACGGGAAAATCATATTTGAATGGGTTGATTTTATAATAAAAGTTTTTACAATTCCAATACTTTAGGAGGGTAACAAATGAAATTTTTGTCAAGGAAAAACGGGCAGGGGATGACCGAATACATCCTTATTATTGCTTTAATCGCTTTGGCTGTAATTGCTTCGGTGAAATTTTTTGGAAGATCGGTGAACAAGGGGTTTCACGATGCCGCCTCTAAAATAGAGGAAGAAGTAAAGGTAAGATAAATCTGACGGCGGTTTTTAAACCGGGGAAAAAAAGGGGAAACATGACGAGGGGTAAAGACGGTCAGTCGGCGGTTGAATTTGTGCTGCTGCTGCCGATATTGCTTGCTTTGTGCCTTGCTGCCGCCCAATTTTTTATTATTTGCGCAAATTACATGATGCTGCAATATGCTGCATATATGGCTGCAAGAACATCCGGCATGGCCACGGAAAAAAACATCATAAAAGAAACAAAAAAAACCGTTGATGCTGTGACTGAAATGATTGGCGCGGTTTCTTTGAAAAAACCTTTTAATGTTGAAAAAGCGGGACTGCCTGAATTTTTGAATCGCGCTGATTTCAGCATTAAGGAGAAAAAATTGAGTTCCACCGGAAAAACATACAGGGTTGTTACCGTTGATTATATGATGCCGCTTAAGGTGCCGATTGCAAACAGGTTTTTTGGTTTTTTTATTTCAGGGAAAACATTGAATGCAGCGCCGTTTATTAAGCTTAGCGCTTCCGCCGCTGCCGTGTCTGAATGAAAATGATACATGGCAAGAGCGGCCAGGCATATATACCCTTATTGGTCGCTGTTATGCTTTTGTTTATTCTTGCTTTGGCTTGCGCTGAAGTCGGAAACATAATTTATCAAAAGATTAAGCTGCAGAATGCGGCTGATTCCGCGGCGCTTGAAGGGGGGATATGGTATGCAAGAACGCTTAATATTGCATCAATATCAAATAAAGTGCTTGCAGGCACGCTTGTCCTTACCTGTTTTACGGGTAATGCGGCAGGCATAAAAATGGCTCAAAAAATGCAGGATATAATAGTTGAATCAGCGCCTTATATTGCCTGCGCCGCTGTTGCGAGAAACGGCATAAAAAACGGCTGTATCAGCGTTCCTGTATTTAACGGAAGCATGGTGCCTTCGTTCAATATTGAAAGAAGAACGGTTAAGGATGTGATTGAAAGCGACAAAGGTTTCTCGTATACAAAAGCGGGGACAGGGGAAACAGTGTACGTAAAAAAAGAAAATGTAAATTTTGATCCTAAAATAGGAAAAAACGGCGGGTATATTTATCAAAGCGAAGACGGTAAAATTACCAGATTTGTGAGAAAAGGCATAACCGAAGAAGTTGAAGTGCCGCTTGATTTGGTTGAAACGGGGAAAGGGCATACATGTTTTGTTATTTCTTTAAACAGGGGATATAAACCGATTTTTCCGGGTATTTTCAAAAAGAGATTGTTAAAAACCGTTTTTACGGCTTATTCAATGACAAGCATAAGCGGAGGCACTTTGAATATTGAAGATTTAAACGGGGCCTCTTATGATGTTTCCGTTGTAAAGCCTGTAATTCCTGTTTTTTCTGAAGATTTTAATGCGGAAGAATATATGCGCTCAATCGGTGCGGATAAAAAAATATGAAAAAATCGACAAAAGGGCAGTCGTTAACTGAATTTGTGATTGTGATGCCGGCTTTGCTTTTGGTTATAGCGGGAGGGATTCAGCTGTTAATGATATGCAGGGCAAAGATATCGCTTGTAAAAATTGAACATGCCGTAATCAGGGCCGCCGCTTCCGGAGAAGATATAAATACACTTGAGAGATTAACCGCAGAGTGCGCGGAAATATACGGCATTGAAAGCGATAAAGTGGGTTTATATGACCAAAAAGGCCGAAGGCTTACTCAGGGTGCTTTTTCTTTTGCTGCAGGAGCGGACATTATGATTGCTTATGATTATCCGGTTCCTGTAATTTTTTCCAAAATATTTGGGAAGAATAAGATTCGGCTTAAAACGTTTATTCATGTTCCTGCAGGCGGAAGTTTTAATAATCCGGACAAAAAGATAATGGATATATTATGGAAAAGTTTTCCCGGATTTTGACAGTTATTTTTATTCCTTCCGCGCTTTTTTCGGGTGTAATCTCTGAAACAAGAACGGAACAACAGGAAAGTTTTTGGCTTAATGACAGGGAAATGAAGGTTCAAAAAGAAATTATGGCGGGTGAAGTAAAAGAAATAATGGATCCATTGTATAAAAAAAATATTTGCTCGGGATTTATTATGATTGGCAGCAATAAACTAACCTGTTTTACGGTAAAACTTGCAAATCAGATTTCCGGAGGGGAGCGTTACGGATGGCATGACATGGAATATACCGATTCAAAAGGTGAAAATTTTTATGCCGTGGTTGGAAGAAACATGCCCGAAAAACCGGGCAGCACGGAATTAATCAGAATCAGTTTTGTAAAAATAAAAAATGGTTTTTGGAATGTTTCAAAAATAATTCAGCCTGAAGGCACCCGTCTCGTTAACAAGGCATCGTGTATTGATTCGGGCTTTTTTGTTGATTTTTTTCTTTATGAAACGGATGAAACAGACCCGGGATTAACAGCTGATTTTTATGAAAGACGGCTTAAAAAATTGGGATACGATTTGAATTTGAGAAAAACAGAAAATAGTTTCTGTATTCACGCAATTAAAGAAACGGAAGAAATAAGTGTTGCGGGCGGCAGGGATTCGGGAAAGTTTATGCTGCTGGTAATAATAAAAAACAGGGGGGAACATGAAGTTTTTGGCAGGAATAAATAAGGAAGACAGGCTTATTTTGCTAAGTATTTTGTGTGCTGTGCTTGCCGGGGTCAGCGCGTTTGCATGGCTTACGTGGAAGGAAAAAAATTTGCTTTCAGGAATGCAGCCCGTAAAGGTGATTGCCGCGTCAAAACTTATACCTTCAAAAAGCAGAATAGATGCAGGCATGGTTGAATGGATGGAAATTCCAAAACGATATATAACGGCAGCCCATATAACGGATTTTAAACAGGCCAAAGGAAAACTTGCCATTGTGCCTTTTATCAAGGGAGAACCCGTGCTTGCAAATAAACTTATGGAGGAAGGCGAACAGCTTAATACCGCAATACCTGACGGCATGAGGGCCGTGTCTGTTTCCGTGAATGAAGAAACCGGGGTAGGGTTTATGATTAAAGCGGGCGATAATGTGGATGTTTTGGTTACGATGGAAATTCAGGAAAACGGAAAATCAAAAATGATTACTGCGGCAATAATACAGGCCGCAAGGGTTGCAGCTGTTGGAAATGAATTTAACGGAAGTCAAAAAAATGAAAAATACGCTTCTGTAACTCTTGCGCTTACCCCTGAAGACGCGGAGCTTCTTTCGTTTGCAAGGGAAAAAGGCAGGGTTTCGCTTGCCTTAAGGCCGGTGGGAGACACGGTTAAAGGCAAGACAAAAATGATATCTTTCAATGATCTTGTTTCAAGGATAAATAAAAGTCAGGCGGATGCTTCTTCGGAAGAAAAAGAAAGCGAAGAAATAAGGCAGACAATAATGGCGCCAAAGAAAGATTAATATAAGGGGGATAAATGAGAGCTATAATTTTATTTTTGTTTATGACTTTGGTTTTTACGGGTTTAAGGGCGGAGACAGCCATCAACGTTAAGAAAGGGTCTTCAAGACTCATTAAGACGGAGCAGGAAATAGAGAGGATTGAGGTCATAAAAAAAGGAACTGTTTCCGCAACCATTGTGTCCCAAAACGAACTTATAATTGAAGGCGTCAGGGAAGGGAATGCTGTGGTTAAGATTTTTTACAGGGGCGGGCAGGAAACATATTTGATAGAGGTTAAAAATCCCGGCAAAGGCGATAAGCTTGTTCAGCTTGATGTCCAGGTTTTGGAAATTATTAACGGTGATTCTTCGGATTTGGGGATAGATTGGCCGGGACTGTTGTCCCCGCCTCAAATTACGGATGATAACGGGAATAAGGCGCCGTCAGGGATATTGCAGGCTGCCGAGCAAGCTCCACCGCTTCTTGCATTTGGCAAATTTGTCAGGGGCCCTGTTTATGCCGCGCTTGATTTTCTTGTAAAAAAGAACAAGGCGAAAATTTTGGCAAAACCAAAGCTTGTCACGCTTAACGGTAAAAAAGCAAATTTTTTGTCCGGAGGCGAAGTTCCTGTTGCGAGAATTAATGAAAGGGGAATGGCAAGCGTGGAATGGAAAGAATACGGAGTGTCGCTTGAAGTAAAACCTGAAGTGATTCAGGGAGGCGCGGTAAGGGCTGAAATGAAGGCCAGCGTAAGCAATCTTGATTATGCGAATGCGGTAAGTCTTGGGCAGGGTTCCGGCTTAATGCCTGCTATCCGAACCAGAAGCGCACAAACCACGGTGACTTTGAATGACGAAGAAACAATAGTGATAGCGGGATTGATAGTCAACGAAGAAAGTAAAGTGACCGAAGGCGTGCCTTTGCTTTCTGAAATACCTGTTTTGGGAGAATTTTTTAAAAATACAAGGCTTGAAAACAAAAAATCTGAGCTTGTAATTTTTGTTACCCCAAGTGTTCTTGAAGCGGGCATAAATTGAAAAAAATATTGTTTGCTTCGGCATCTGGCGGCAGCGGCTGCACCGTATTGTCTCTTATTTGTGCCGCCAAAATGGGCGCAAAATATGAATCTTATAACAAAGCTGCATCAATTATTTTTGGAGGAAAACTGCCGTCAGGCGGTGATATTATTGTTAAGGATTCAGGCATGCAGGTTTCGGAATTTAAAGCCGATTTTTTTGTTATTACAGCTTCGCTGTCAAGGCATGCAGCGGACCGCTGCTCGTATATTATGGAAAAAATTTCCGCAGAAGGGCCGGGAAGAGAAAATACGGCTCTGGTGCTATTTGGGTGTTCGGAAGACGCTTTTGACAAAAAAACAATATTTGAAAATTACGGCAATCCGGGAGAAATCTTTGTTTTTCCTTATTCTGATTTGGTTGCCAAATACGCTTCTTCGGGAAAACTTTATCAATTGGCGGAAAAAAAAGGTTTTTCAATAAAACCTGTCGAACAATTAACGGGGTTTATCGGTTCGCGCCCTGAAATGATAAGACGTGTGGAAATAAAAATACAGGATGCGGGATATGAAGATAGTTCCGAAAAAAACATTTATGCAGGCAAAGTTGCGCTGAAATTTTACGAAACGATTGATGTAAGGAAAATATCCGGCGACATGCTTGCTGATAACTCTAAAAAAGAGAAAATTATGAATGAAATGCTTGCGAAAATAAGGGAAATTGCCTTTGAAGTGTGCGGAAACCGCGGCGAGAAATACGAAGAAACGGTAAAAGCTGTTTATCAGGAAGTGGCAGGGCTTGGTGCCATTGAAGACTTGTTAAAAAATCCGGCCATAAGTGAAATCATGGTGAACGGTAAAGACAAAATTTATGTTGAAACATCGGGAAAAATAATGCTTACAAAAGCTGCCTATACCGATGATGATTCGGTTATAAGGGCAATACAAAGAATAGTGATGCCTTTGGGAAGGCGGATTGACGAAAGCAGCCCCTTTGTGGACGCAAGGCTGCCGGACGGCTCCAGGGTAAACGCTGTTATACCGCCTTTGTCCGTTGACGGCCCTGTTATTACAATAAGAAAGTTTTCAAACAAAAAACTTACCGTTGATGACCTTATAAGATTCGGAAGTATTAATGAAAAAACAGCGGCATATCTTAATTCCGCGGTTAAGGAAAGAAAAAACATACTTGTTTCAGGCGGCACCGGCTCCGGCAAAACCACACTTTTAAATGTGCTGTCGGGATTCATACCGGAAGATGAGCGTATAGTTACCATTGAAGACTCGGCTGAATTGAAACTTTCGCAGGAACATGTTGTAAGGCTTGAATCAAGGCCGGCTAATATGGAAGGAAGGGGAGAAATAACAATAAGGGATCTTTTAAGAAATTCTCTCCGCATGAGGCCTGACAGGATAATAGTGGGGGAATGCCGCGGCGGGGAAGCGCTTGATATGCTTCAGGCCATGAACACGGGACACGAAGGAAGCATGACCACTGTTCATGCAAATTCCCCGCGTGACGCATTGTCACGGATAGAAGTAATGGCGCTTATGTCTGGTGTTGAACTTCCGCACCGCGCGATACGCGAGCAGGTCAAAAGCGCGATAGATATAATAATACAGCAGTCGCGTTTAAAGGACGGCACCCGTAAAGTGACGGCAATTTCAGAAGTTACCGGAATTGACGGAGACATTATACTTATGCAAGATGTATTTAACTTTCAAAATAACTGAAACATTGGTTTTTTTATTGTATAATCCTTCCCGTAATAAATAAAAACACGGAAAGGACACAATGTTTAAACCCGAAGTGAAAAATTTTATGGCCCGCTACAGGGCGGAGTTTCTTATAACAGCTTTTTTCGTGATACTTTTCTTTAATGCCGCGTATTCTGTGCTTTCAAATGACCTGATAAAAAAATTCAGGGAAGAAGATGCAAGGAATTTTTACAACATTGCTTTGTTTACGCTTTCTTTTTTTATACTGATTATAGCAAGCATATCATATCCTAAAATATATAAGTTCAAATTGCTTTTGTCCGGATATGCTCTTACGGCATTCTTCATTAATTATATAATCATAATGAACCGCCTGCCTTATGACCTTAAAGTAATGGGCGTTTCTTTTAATTTTTTTGACAATGCATGGATGTCTGCCGGACATTTTTCCCTGAAATTTTTGATAACCCTTCTTATGCTGAATATGCTTCTGGCTGTGCTTGTGCCGGCCACTGTCACTCATGATACGGGAAAAAAAGCGGCTTTTTACACTTTGTTTATAAATATTTTCATATATATAATGGTTCTTGCTTTTATATCGGGACAATACAGGGGAGGAAAGCCTGATTATTTTCCGACGGTTTTTGTAAGCTGGTTTAATAATTGGCACATGGTGATTAATGCCGCCATTTTTTTAATTACCGCAATAATATCGGCTTTTACGATAGAAGAAGAGCACAATTACGGGACAATACTGGTAAGCATTTCAATGATTGCTTTTTATTGTTCTTTCACTGCCGATCAGGTATGGCCTGTGAGGTTTATGCTTCCTGTAATGGCCGCAATGATAATTTGGGGAATGCTGACACACTGGCTGTCATGTCTTCATCATAAGGCACATTATGACCCGCTGCTTAAGATTTATAACAGACAATATATGGATGCAATAATAAGCGGAATAGCCGACATTCAGGCAGGAAAAAAACTTACAGTTTTGATGTGTGATATTGACCATTTTAAATCAATAAATGACACTTATGGTCATGCGGGAGGCGATGAGGTTCTTTATAACACCGCACAGATAATAAGGGAAGCGGCTCTCCCTGAGGGCATTGTATGCCGTTATGGAGGCGAAGAAATTATAATTTTGCTCAGGGATAAGCTTGATGATGAGGCCGAAGAAAAGGCTGAAAAAATAAGAAAGGCTGTTAAAGCATCAAAGGTAAAATACAACGGAAAAATTATAAAGGTAACTTTAAGCATAGGCGGCGCTTCAACCGATAACGGGCTTAAGAATATTGCGGATGTAATTAAAAAAGCCGATGAAAACGTGTACAAGGCAAAAAGGGCCGGAAGAGACAGGGTTGTTTTTTAAAAGCGGTAAACTTTTAATTAATCAATTGCGTCAAAAAACAAAGCTGCCGTAACAGCTTGAAAAAACAGCCTTTAATAAGGCGGGTTTGTACGGGAAGCGGCCCGGCGCCTCCGACCGCTTCCCGTTATTTTTTATGTGATATAATCGATAAATAAAAGTGTGAGGGCAAATTTATGGCGGATAAATACAGCGTTGTATTTATAACTTCTGACAAGTCAAAGATCGTAAAAAGAATAACTGATACATTGCTTCGTGAAAAGCTTTGCGCTTGCGTCAGCTGTGTAAAGGGAGTTAAATCTTCATATCATTGGAAAGGCAAAGTTATGAAGGCAAGCGAAACGCTTATGATAATCAAAACAAAAAAAACACTTTTGTCTACCCTGATAAAGAGGGTTAAGAAACTGCATGATTATGAAGTTCCTGAAATAATTTCTTTTGATATTAAAGAAAGTAATCCGGATTACCTTCAATGGATAGAGACCGAGACCAAAGGCGGAAAAAAATGAGGATAAAGAAAACAAAAATTGTGGCAACTATAGGGCCTGCAAGTTCTGACTATAAAGTTATGCTTAAACTGGCGAAAGAGGGCGTAAATGTATTCAGATTTAATTTTTCGCACGGGGATTACAAGTTTTTTGAAAAACTTTTTGAAAACATAAAGTTGTTGAGAAAGACAGGATACAATGTTGCGGCATTGATGGATTTGCAAGGTCCGAAAATCAGGGTTGGAAGCATAAGTGAACCGATTGTGTTAAAACGCGGTGAAACGGTTGCGATAAGCGGGGATGCGGTTAAAGGAATGAAGACAATACCGATAGACATCAGGGAACTTTATAAATATGTAAAACGCGGTTCAAAAATACAGATAAACGACGGAATGGTGGAGCTGAGGGTAAAGGAAATAAAAGGTAAAGCGGCTGTTTGCTCGGTTATTGAGCCGGGCATTGTTGAAAAAAGAAAAGGGGTAAATATTCCCGGAGTCATCCTTCCGATATCTTCAATGACAGGAAAGGATAAAAAGGACCTTGCTTTTGGCATAAAAAACGGTGTTGATATTGTATGTCTTTCTTTTGTACGGCATGCAAAAGATATTATTGATCTGAAGAATGAAATTAAAAAACATACAGATAACACGCCGGTAATAATTGCAAAAATAGAAAAACCTGAAGCTGTAAAGGATATTGAAAACATACTTGATGTATGTGACGGTATAATGGCGGCCCGCGGAGACCTTGCCGTTGAAGCGGGTTTTGAAAATGTTCCTGTTATGCAAAAAAAGATTATAAACGCCGCAAACGCCAAAGGGAAAATAGTTATAGTTGCCACACAAATGCTTGAATCAATGATTGAAAATCCTTACCCAACCCGTTCGGAAATGACCGATATTTATAATGCTGTAATTGAAGGAGCGGATGCTTTGATGCTGTCCGGAGAAACATCCGTGGGAAAATACCCGGTTAAGGCTGTTAATGTGATGAACAGGTTGGCGCTTAAAGCGGAGTCATTAATGATGAAAAAGCATGCGGCGCCTCCGCTTTGCAAACACGAATGCGGGGTTGCAAATTTTCTTGCATATTGTTCGGCTCTTGCGCCGCATTTTATGAAAAGAACATTAATTGCGGTATTAAATGCCGAAACAATGCAGTATTCACTGATATCGGATTATAATCCGGAATACGGCATACTTGCGCTTTGTAAAAATGAAGCGGATTGCAGGAGAGCCGCGCTGCTTAAAGGCGTGAATGCCGTTGTAAAAAAGGGATCTGTTGAATCCATGGCTGTTTTGATGGACAGAAAAATAAAGAATCTTGTGATTTGTGATTTTGAGCAAAATTCGGTTAAGACCGTTAACATAAGGTGATAATTATGAAAAAAACCGTTTTAATATTATTTTCTTTGGCTGTTTTGCTTGCATCAACTGCGGCAATTAAAAAAAATCAGGAAGATTACTCTGTTGCATATGTTAATGACATACAGGGTGAATGTGAAATAAAGAAAAAATCCGAAGGTTTTATTGAGGAATTATCCGATATTTACACGCCTCTTTACGAAGGCGACACATTGATTACCGGCAGGGACGGAAGGATAGAAATAGTTTTTGATGACTCAACGATTGTGAAGATGGATCCAAGCTCAAAACTTGTGATTAAAAATCTTAAAAGGGGAAAGAAAAATTCAACTTTGCTTGAACTTTTAAAAGGAACATTACTTGCTGTTGTTAAGAAACTTACCGACGATGAAGAATTTGCTGTTAAAACAAAAATGGCAATGGCGGCAGTTAAGGGAACGGAATTTATAGTTGAAACAAACGACAATGATGACGGCAAGGTGGGTGTATATGAAGGAGCTGTTGTTGTTTCTTCTTTGGATATGAGCGGCAGGGAATTGCACAGGATAACACTTGATAAAGACAATGAAACTGTTATAACAAAAAGACTTATGAAACCGGAGAAGCCAAGGCCGATAAGCAAGAATTTTGTAAAGCGCTATAATGAAATTAAGGATATAAGGGAAAAAATTCAATATGTAAGGGAAATGCGCAGGGCAGGCAAGACCAGGGAATTAAGACTTAAGAGACAGCTTGAAAGAATAAAAGCCATTAAAAAAATGCGGGCTAATCCAGCTTTTGAGAGCGGGCTTGACTCAAAACAAAAAGATGTTCTTGATGCAATTGAAGAAAGGGAAAAATATTACCGGAAACAGCTTGAAGAAATTCAAAAGAAAGAGAATAAAAGCGGTTCGAGGATTAAAAAATAAAGTTATTTAAAATCTAAAAATATAGTTTTAATTAAAACTTGTTCTTTTTCGCAATATGAAACCTAATTTAATATAGCTTCCATTAAAAGTTTAATTTAATCTCTTTGGGTGTATAATATTTAATGAAGTTTTTGAAGGGGTCAAAATGACGCAAAAAGCAGCAATGAAAAGCCCCAAAGAGTTCGTAGACGCATTAAGTTATCCGGCGAAAATACAAAGGCCGCTTGGCAAGCGGCCCGTATCAGTTCCTTATGACCCGATGATTAGTGATTTTTCGCCAATTAAGGCAACAAAGTATGAACCACAAAATTACTTCCTGTCACTTTTCTTTACCGCTTTTGATGTGCGTGATTATGGCCCTGAAATAAAAAAGTTCATGAAAATTTATTCCAATATTCCCTTTAAGAAGATATATCTGGAAACGTACAGGGATGGTTATGAAGCTGATGAAAGTCTGTTAAAAAACACAAAGAATGTTCTTTTGAAAGAAGGATTTATTGTTTCCGGCGCAGTAACAACAACGCATTTTTCGGACAGGGCAAAATATAATGAAACAGAATCCGCCGCCGGCTGCTATACCGACAGGGAAGCGCTTAAAAAAATGAAATTAGTTTTTGAAAAAACTTCCAAAAATTTTAATGAGATAATTGTTGATGACTGGTTTTTTACAATTTGCAGATGTCCTTCCTGCATTAAAGCCATGGGTGAACGAGATATTTCAAAATTCAGAATGAAGCTTATGGCTGATGCGGCCAAAAAATATATTATTGAACCGTCAAAAAAAGCAAATAAAAGAGTAAAAGTTGTTGTTAAGTATCCGCAGTGGATTGAAGAATATCATAAAAAAGGCTATGACATTGTCAGGTTAAGTTCAATTTTTGATGAAATCGCTGTTGGCACCGAAACAAGAGATTATAAAAAAGGAAGATATATGCCGGTTCACGGCTCTTTGATTATGAGATATTTTGTGGAAATGTACGGTGAAAGGGCAAAAAGAGCCTGGTTTGACCCTTACGACTGTGACCCAAAAATTTATGCAGAGCAGGCATATCAGTCTGTTATAGGCGGAGCCTCGGAACTGATACTTTTTTGCGCGGGCATACTTGCGCAGAAAAATATCAGACCGATGGTATCGGAACTTATGGAACTTGCCCCAAAAATCGACCGCTTCAGCAGCATGCAGAAAATATTCAGCATACCTGTTATTAAAAAACCCGGAACCGAGGGAGACAGCATGCTTGCGCAGTATCTTATGATGGCGGGTATACCTGTATACCTTACTTCTGCGGTAAAAACAAAGGATAAATTTGTGGTGCTTACGGCTCAGTCCGCCGATTTTTCAGGGAGGTCTGGATTGTTCTTTGAAATGATAAAGAAAAAGAAAGACATGCTGATAACCGCCGAATTTGCCTCCGCAATAAAAAAATATTTTGAGGTGAAAGAGTTAAGTGAAAAAATAAAGGCCGAAACACTGAAATACAACGGGAGAACAACAAATATTAACGGGGAAGCATTTATCATAAATGAAGTTCAAAACGGAAAACATTTGGCTTTGATAAACGGAGCATATCCTTTTATTTCCGTGTTTAAGATAAAAGACAGCAAAGTTTATGTGCTTAATATGCCGGAGCCTGCCGGAAAAATAAAGTCAGTTACGGGGTCCGAAGAATCCGCGGATTACCGCTATCTTTTGCAAAGCAGCGGCATGATTGAAGCCGTTAAGAATGTATTTAAAAATTATTGCTTTATGGGGCTTTACGACAAAATAAAAACATATTATAAGTATGAAATATAATTATAATATGTTTGTTTCACGTTAATCCTTTGTAAAAAAAAGTGTGTTTGAAAAATTTATTAAAAGGGAGATTTATGTCTTTAAAACCCGAAATACTTGACTGGCAGGATTGTATAAAAAGAAAAATAAAAATTGAAGACATTGTCCAGAAACTTTTGAACCTGGACCTTATTACAATGGAAAATTTAAGTGAAAGCGGCGAAGGAAGCAATGAACATTGGATTTCGTTATTTACGGATTTTCCGCAAACATGGAGAATTCTTGTTCTTGAAGACGAAGTTATAGGGTACTGGCATTTTGTTCCTGTTTCAGACGAAGTTTTTGAGCTTCTTGCCGAAGGTAAAATGAAGGAAAAGGATTTATCGCCTGAAGCTGACGGATATTTTGGCGAGCCGGGAATATATAATCTTTATGTAACAGGAGCGGCTCTTATGAATGAATACAGGGGATACCGGTATATGAAGCCTCTTGTGGATTCTTTCTTTTTTTCAATATCGCTTTTCGCCCAGCGCGGCATCTTTTTCAGAAAATTTGGCGCAAATGCAATAACAGAGGACGGGATAAATTTAAGTGAAAGGTTTTTTATGGTAAAAGAAAGAGAAATTTATGAAGCTCCGGCCGCTGCTTTCCTTAATTCGGAATATATTGCGGAAAAATTCCCGGAAATAATTATGCTTTATAAGGCTGCCGGCTTAATTTAAAAAAAGACCTGGGTAATCCTGATTTTTTTCTTGTCACCCAAGGATATACCGACGCCGGAAAGCGTGTAATCAGGGTTCATTATGTTTTTTCTGTGGCCCGGGCTTTTCATCCATGATTCAACGGCTATATTTGCAATTTTATCATAGTCTTCAATATAATACTCAATAACGTCCCCTTCAACGGTAAAAGCCTGCCGCTCATAAATGTTTTCTCCCACTCCTCGGCGGGTAATGGTGCGGCTGCCTTCTTTCTTTTTTATCACTATATTATAGCCTGCGGCCTCGGCTCTGTCTGACGGGTCCAAGCCCGCCAAATTCACATGGGACGTATAAT
>CAYQIS010000018.1:0-42939 GCA_964417645.1 uncultured Spirochaetia bacterium | reverse complement strand
CCCGCCATAAAATAGCCCTTGGGTTTTCCCAAGGGCTTTTTTATTTATGTATGGAACCTTTAGGCCTCCTTAAACGTCAAAATTGTGTAAATAAAAAACGCAAGCGGATCCGGAGCCGTTAAGCAAAAGGAGGAAACAATGAAAAAATTTGTATCGGTTACACTGGCATTGATGTTGGTTTTTGGCGCTGTTTTATCAATTTCTGCTTGGGGAGGGCCCGGTGACTGCGGCAAAAAGGGTATGGGAAAAGGCATGGGATTTGGGCCGGGCTTTGACGATGACTTTATACCCGGGCCAAGGATGGTTCTTGCCATGGCATCGGAATTGAATCTTACGGCCGAGCAGATGGAAAAGTTAAAGAAATTAAGCGACACCTGCGACCCCAAAGGCGCAATGCGCGATGAGATGGAAAAAGACAGGGAGGCAATTGAAACTGAATTGAAAAAAGACAAACCTGACATGGCGAAAATAGACTCTTTAATAGACGCTTCTTCAAAGAAAAAAGCGGAACAAATGAAGAAGATGGTGCGTGTAAAGGCGGAAACGGACGCAATTCTTACCAAGGAACAGAAAGAAATACTTAAGAAAAAAATGGAAGAGAGAAGAGATTTTGTAAAGGAAAGAAGCGGCAACAAGAAAACAAAGAAATAAACCGGAATTTATAAGCCCGGAAGCCCAAAAGGTTTCCGGGCTTTTTTTTTGTAAATAATCCGCAAAGAGTGTATAATTAAAAATACTGCGGCTTTTGCTTTTTTAATAATAAACAGGGGGAAGAAATGAAAGTATTTGTAAAAAGAATTTTGATATTAACTTTGTTTTTGATATCTGCGGCAGGATATTATATGCATTACAGTTATCACCCTTTGTCCAGAAATGTTTCAAATTTTGTGCCTTTTATTTCCGGTATTTTAAGCGTATTTATACTGCCTGTTTTATTCTCTTTCAGAAAAACAATACACTGGGCTTATCTTATAAACGGATTCACCTGCATTGTGGGCGTAATAACAATGACGCATTTTTCTCTGGCAAAATCCCCGATATACCAGCATATTGCGCTTACAATTGCCAAATTTTTCATCGGATGGGCGATATTTCAGCTTACCTTATTTAACATGGAAGGAGAGGCTCGGCATACCGGCTGGCGCACAATACGTTATCCCAACCTTGGATTCTGGGCTGTTCATCTTGCATCCCTTTCGCTTGTATACTGGCTTGGGCACACGTTTTGGAGGAATTAAATGGATAAAATAAAATTATGGAAACCTCTCTGGTGGGTTCTGCATATTTTGGCGGTTGCTTTTGTTTTCTGGCTTGGCCATTTTGTAAATTTTTGAATAATACAAAGGTTCATGTCATAATAACCTGAAGGCAGAGTTGCCGATGATAATTTGGGCGTTTGCCACATTTAAAATTCAACTGTTTCTTATTAGATGAAAATGCGGTAAATATTTAATCAAATCCAATAAACATCATAATTTAAAAGCATTTAATCCGGTCAAAATATCACAAAAAACAATTGCAATTGTTTTTTTTGTGATTGTAAGGGGTTTTTGACTGAAAAATCAGCACTTTTTTTTGCGGTTAATAATTGTACGATGTCTTGGCGCTTGGGGAAAAATCACGCAGTTTAAAAATTTATCGGATATAAAAAACCTTTATTTCATTATTTTTTTTTGCGGCATGGAGGTTGCATATAACTGTGCGTGAACTTAATAAGCAGAAGGAGGAAGATATGAGAAAAATAGCAATCTATGGAAAAGGCGGAATAGGAAAATCAACAACCACACAAAACACGGTTGCAGGCCTTGCGGAGGCGGGCAAAAAAGTAATGGTGGTTGGATGCGACCCAAAAGCTGATTCAACAAGGCTGCTTTTGGGAGGGCTTCATCAGGAAACGGTTCTTGACACTTTAAGGAACGAAGGCGAGGATGTTGAACTTGATGACATAAGGAAGCTTGGATATAAAGGCACGATTTGTGTTGAATCGGGCGGGCCCGAACCAGGTGTTGGATGCGCGGGGCGCGGTATCATAACTTCTATTAATCTTCTGGAGCAGCTTGGCGCGTACGCTGAAAAAGAACAGCTTGATTATGTTTTTTATGACGTGCTTGGAGACGTTGTATGCGGCGGTTTTGCAATGCCCATAAGGGAGGGTAAAGCAGAGGAAATATATATTGTATGCTCCGGAGAAATGATGGCAATGTATGCGGCAAACAATATCTGCAAGGGCATTGTGAAGTTTGCGGAAGCAGGAGGCGTGAGGCTTGGAGGGCTTATCTGCAACAGCAGAAAAGTTGACAATGAAAAAGCGATGATAGAGGCTTTTGCCGCCAAACTGGGAACGCAGATGATACATTTTGTTCCGCGCGACAACATGGTTCAAAAAGCCGAGATAAACAGAAAAACCGTGATTGATTATGACCCTTCCCATCCCCAGGCGGATGAATACAGGCAGCTTTCCAAAAAAATTGATGAAAACAAGATGTTTGTCATACCAAAACCCATGCATACCGATGACCTTGAAAAACTGCTGATTGAATACGGCATAGCCAATTAAGGAGGATGAAAAATGATAATGATTAAATCGATAATCAGGCCGGAAAAGGTTGACGCTGTTTTGTCCGCTTTGATGGAGGCCGGATACCCGGCAGTCACAAAAATGAGCGTGGTTGGCCGCGGAAAGCAGAGGGGCATAAAAATAGGGGAAGTTACTTATGACGAAATCCCAAAGGAATTGATAATAATGGTTGTTCAGGACAAGGACAAGGATTTTGTTGTTAAAACCGTAATGAATGCCGCAAGAACCGGAAGCAAGGGAAGTTTTGGGGACGGAAAAATATTTGTATCCCCGGTTGAAGAAGTTTATACGGTAAGCTCCGGCGTGAAGGAAGTGTCGGAAACCGCGAAAGGGGCATGATTATGAAGGAAATAATTGCGGTTGTAAGGATGAATATGATGAATAAGACCAAAAAAGCGCTGCTTGATGCGAATATTTCTTCCGTTACGGCAAAGGATGTGCTTGGCAGAGGAAAGGGGATAGTTGACTTTAAGGCGCTTGAAGGCGCAGAGAAAGGTTATGAAGAAGCAATAAGCCAGCTTGGAAGCGCGCAGAGGCTGATACCAAAGAGGATGCTGATAATAGTTGTGCCGGACAAGCTTGTAAGAAAGACCGTTGAAACAATAATTGCCGTTAATAAAACGGGAAAGTCGGGAGACGGAAAAATTTTTGTGTGCCCTGTATATGAAGCTTACAGGGTAAGGACGGCGGAAGAAGGAGACAGTGTTCTTGACGAAGCCTGAATTCACTTTGAAAGGAGAATGAAAAATGGCGGATAATGAAATTCCGGATACAAAAGGTATAACGGAAGACATGCTGGTTAAGTACCCTGCAAAGGTTGCAAAGAAGAGGGCAAAGCAGATAATCATCAATGAAGTCGGGATGGAAGAACAAGTACCGGAAATAATGGCAAATGTCAGGACGATACCGGGAATAATAACAATGCGCGGCTGTTCGTACGCGGGCTGCAAGGGTGTTGTGCTTGGGCCCACCCGAGATATCTTACAGATAACCCACGGCCCTATTGGGTGCGGATTTTACAGCTGGCTTACCAGGCGCAACCAGACAAAGCCGGTTTCACCTGAAGATGATAATTTCATGCCTTATGCAATGTCAACCGACATGCAGGAGGAGGAAATAGTTTTTGGAGGCGAAAAGAAACTGAAAAAAGCAATAGAAGAAGCCATAGAACTTTTTCATCCCAAAGCCATAGGGATATTTTCCACTTGTCCGGTTGGGCTGATAGGCGATGATGTTCATGCGGTTGCCCGTGAGATGGAAGAAAAGTATCCGGATGTAAACATATTCGGTTTTTCCTGTGAAGGGTATAAGGGAGTAAGCCAGTCTGCGGGACATCATGTGGCAAATAACAAGGTTTTTACAGATGTTGTGGGTTTGATTGACAAGGCAAAGGATGCAAAATACAAGGTAAATATCCTTGGTGAGTACAATATAGGCGGCGATGCTTTTGAGATAGAGAGGATATTCAAGGCTGCGGGAATAATGCTGCATTCAACATTCAGCGGAAATTCGGTTTATGAGGAATTTGCAAGCGCCCACACGGCGGATTTGAATGTTGTTATGTGCCACCGTTCCATTAATTATCTTGCGGAGATGATGGAAAAAAAGTACGGGATACCGTGGTTTAAGGTGAATTTTATAGGCGCCAATGCCACCGCGAAATCCTTAAGGAAAATTGCCGAATACTTCGGAGAAAAAGAACTCAGCGAAAAGGTTGAAGCAGTAATCGCGGAAGAAATGAAATCCGTTGAAGCGGTAAGGTCGGAAGTGTCTGAAAAGACAAAAGGCAAGACCGCAATGCTTTTTGTTGGCGGCTCCAGAGCACATCATTATCAGGAATTGTTCAAAGAAATTGGAATGAATGTGGTGGCTGCGGGATATGAATTTGCCCACAGGGATGACTATGAAGGAAGAAAAGTCATGCCGACCATAAAAGTGGATGCGGACAGCAGAAATATTGAGGAACTGACAGTTACTCCTGATGAAAAAAATTACAGGCCAAGACTCAGTGATTCGGATAAAGCAAGGCTTGGCCCTGATTTTAAGTTTTCGGATTATACGGGCATGATGCCGGAAATGGATAATAATACACTTGTTATAGATGACCTTAACCACCATGAAATGGAAGTCCTTATTGAATCTTACAGGCCCGACATATTTTGTGCCGGTATCAAGGAAAAATATGTCGTGCAAAAATACGGCATACCGCTTAAACAGCTGCACAGCTATGATTACAGCGGGCCTTATGCCGGTTTTGAAGGCGCAAAAAATTTTTACCGTGAAATTGAAAGAATGGTAAACACAAAAGTCTGGTCCCTTGTGAAGGCTCCATGGCAGAAACATCCGGAGCTTGTTGCAAGATACGGGATAGACTAAACAAGGAGGCAGATCATGCTGCTAAGGCATACGCCAAAGGAAATAAAAGAGAGAACGGCATTAAGGATAAATCCGGCAAAAACTTGTCAGCCGATAGGCGCGATGTATGCCGCGCTTGGAATTCACAGGTGCCTTCCGCACAGCCACGGTTCACAGGGATGCTGCGCATATCACAGAAGCGCCCTAACCAGGCATTATAAGGAACCTGTAATGGCAGGCACAAGCTCTTTTACGGAAGGGGCTTCGGTTTTCGGCGGCCAGGCAAATCTGCTGGAAGCGATAAATAACATCTTTACAATTTACAATCCCGATGTGATAGCCGTTCATACCACTTGCCTTTCGGAAACAATAGGCGATGATGTTGCCCAGATAACAAAAAAAGCCCAGGACGAGGGCAAGATACCCGCCGGAAAGTATGTAATAAGGGCAAGCACGCCAAGTTATGTGGGGTCTCATGTGACAGGATTTGCGAATATGGTGAAGGGTATTGTTGACGCATTCTGCGTTTCAAGCGGAAAAAAAACCGGAGCCATAAATATAATACCTGGTTATGTGGAGCCTTCTGATATGGCTGAAATAAGAAGGATTTGCGATTTGATGGGAATCAATGCCGTTATGTTTCCTGACACTTCAAATGTTTTAAACACACCGCAGACAGGCACATACGAAATGTATCCAAAAGGCGGCACGAAAATAAAGGACATAATTTCCGCGGGTGACAGCATTGCAACGCTTGCGCTTGGTCCCATTGCGTCAGGGCCGGGGGCAAAACTTCTTGATCAAAAATGCAAGGTGCCCTGCGAAATATTGAAACTGCCCATAGGAATCAGGGCAACCGATGAGCTTGTTGACAGGCTGAGAATGCTTGCGGGTGTTGTTGTGCCGGAATCCCTTTCTGATGAGCGCGGTCAGGCGGTTGATGTAATTACGGACATGCAGCAGTATTTTCACGGAAAGAAAGCCGCTTTAATTGGAGACCCTGACCACATGGTGTCGCTGGCGGAATTTCTTACGGATATTGGCATGAAAGTAAGGCATGTGGTAACCGGCACTCCGGGCAAGAAATTTGAAAAAAGAATCAAGGAAATCTGCGGGGAAGACGTAAATGTCAAGGAATCAGGTGATTATTTTTACATGCATCAGCTGATAAAAAATGAAAAGCCGGACATAATTTTTGGCAACACATACGCCAAATATATTGCAAGGGACGAAGATATTCCGCTTATCCGCGTGTCTTTTCCGATTTACGACAGGGTGGGTCACCAGTATTCGCCGATTACCGGTTATAAAGGCGCATTAAGGTTAACTGAAAAAATACTTGATGCCATCCTTGACAGGCAGGACAGGGATGCATCGGAAGAAAAATTTGAGCTTGTAATGTAAAAAGGGAAGTGCCGAATGAAAAGCACGGGTATTCTTTCCGAAAGGGAACTCTCGGTTTTTGAAAAAGGCAGGGACAGCGAAAAGCGCGCCTTAAAGTGCGGCGTTAAAAGCGTTGCGGGCTCTGTAAGCCAGAGGGCGTGCGTTTTCTGCGGTTCAAGAGTTGTGCTTTATCCGGTTGCGGATGCGCTCCACATTGTTCACGGGCCTGTTGGCTGCGCCTCTTTCACTTGGGATATAAGGGGTTCGGTAAGTTCCGGGCCTCAACTGCATAAAAACAGTTTCTCAACCGACCTGAGGGAACTTGACGTTGTATACGGAGGGGAGAAAAAACTTTATGCTTTGGCTTCGGACCTGATACGCAAATATTCACCAAAGGCGGCTTTTGTATATTCAACATGCATAGCCGGGCTGATAGGAGACGATGTTGAAAGCATATGCGCAAGGCTAAGCGGGGAAAACGGCATACCGGTAATACCTGTTTCATCTGAAGGTTTTAAGGGCACAAAAAAGGACGGTTATAAAGCAGCATGCGAGGCATTGTTTAAACTGACGGGAACGGGCGATATAAGCGGTATCGGGGAAGCATCAATAAACATTCTTGGCGAATTCAACCTTGCGGGCGAAGCGGAAATAATCAAGGGATATTATTCAAGGGCCGGTATAGAGATAGTTTCGGTAATGACAGGGGACGGAAGGGTTGAGGACATAAAAAGGGCGCATGGCGCCAGACTTAACGTGGTGCAGTGCTCGGGCTCCATGACATATCTTGCAAAGATGATGGAGGAAAAATACAAAATACCTTTCATAAGGGTGTCTTATTTTGGCATGGAAGATACAGCAAAGGCGCTTTACGACACGGCGTCTTTTTTTAAGAAAAAACCTGAAATTATGGAAAGAACACGGGAAACAGTGAAGGATGAAATTAACAAAGTTTTGCCTGAAATCAACAGAATAAAAAATCTTCTTGAAGGGAAGAAAGCAGCTTTGTATGTGGGAGGGGCTTTTAAGGCGTTTTCGCTTGTTAAAGCGCTGCGTATGATAGGGGTAAGCGTGGTGCTTGCGGGTTCGCAAACAGGCAACACGGAAGACTATGAAACTTTAAAAAAATTATGCGATGAAGGCACGGTTATTGTTGACGATTCCAATCCGCGCGAAATATCAAAATACATGAGGGAAAAGGGCGCGGAAATATTGATAGGCGGGGTAAAGGAAAGGCCGATTGCTTATAAACTTGGCGTGGGATTTTGTGACCACAACCATGAAAGAAAAATTCCGCTTGCGGGATTTGTCGGAATGCTTAATTTTGCAAAAGAAGTTGAAAGCTCGCTTTTGTCGCCTGTTTTCAGGTTTTCCTCATCCAAGGACACTTTTATGAAAGGCAGGAGATAATATGCAGAAAAAATCCGGTGCTGTTAACAGCTGCAGGATTTGCGCTTCCCTGGGGGCTGTGCTTGCTTTCAAGGGAATTGAAAACTGCCTGCCTTTGATACACGGCTCACAGGGCTGCGCCACTTATGTAAGAAGGTATGTGATCAGCCATTTCAGGGAGCCGCTTGATGCGGCGTCTTCAAGCTTTTCGGAAGAATCCGCGGTTTTTGGCGGAGGGGAGCAGCTTAAGAAAGCCGTTTATAATGTGTCGGAACAGTACGCGCCTGATGCAATAGGCATAGCTTCAACCTGCCTGACTGAAACGCTTGGTGAGGACGTGCAGGGCATTGTAAGGAAGATGCGCACTGAATCGGAAAAACTCCCTCTTTTATTTTCCGCTTCAACACCGTCTTTTGGAATGTCTTATGTGGAGGCATATACAGCAGCGCTTGTTTCCGCTTGTACTTCTGTTTGTGAAAGAGGTTCAAAAAGGCAGGAAATTAATTTTGTAATAAGCCCGGTGTCTCCGGCTGATCTCAGGGAATTGAAGTCTTTTATGTCGGCTTTTGGAGTTGATTATATGCTGCTTCCTGATTTTTCCGCAACGCTTGATTCGGGCCATAACGGGAGATATGAAAAACTGCCAAAAGGCGGAACGGCTTTAAAAGACATTAAGGCAATGCCCGGGGCTGCGTTAACAATTGAAATGGGATTTGCAAACAGTGCTTATACGCCGGGCAGATATATTTCATCTGAATACGGGGTTAAGAACATTATGCTGCCTCTTCCTGTCGGGATTGAATTGACGGATGTGCTTGTTAAGACAATTGAAAAGGAAACGGGAAAAACCGCCCCTGAGTCACTGATTGATTCAAGGGGACGCCTTGTCGATTCATATATAGACGCTCATAAGTATCTTTACGGGAAAAGAGTTGCAATAATGGCGGACCCTGCTCTTGCGGCCGGACTTTATATGTTTGCCGTTGAAACGGGAATGAAGCCGGTTTTATTGGCAACAGGATCGCAGGAAGGGTGTGTTGCGGGAATATTGGGCAATGCAGGCCTGGAAACGGAAACAGGATGCAGGGTGCTTGAAGACACGGATTTTGAGGAAATACCAGAGGCAATAACGGAAGGTGTTGACATTGTAATCGGCAATTCCAAATGCAGGAGGTTTGCATATTTGTGCAAAGCGCCTCTGGTGGAGGCGGGCTTTCCGGTTCACGACCGTTTTGGCGCCCAAAGGATAAAGCACATCCTTTATGAAGGCGCGATGCATATGCTTGATGAATGCGTTAATGCATTGATTTCAAAAAAACAGGAACAGGCAAATTTCTCCTGGTCCTATATGTAGGTGAGATATGCCGGAAAATCCTATGAAAGATCATCCTTGTTTTAACGACTATGCAAGGCACAAGTACGGCAGGGTGCACCTGCCTGTTGCGCCAAGGTGCAACATACAGTGCAATTACTGCGTCAGGGACTTTGACTGCGTAAATGAAAGCAGGCCCGGCGTTACAAGTTCTGTTCTAACGCCGGAACAGGGCGTGGCATATCTTGATGAAATCATCAAAAAAACCGGGAATATCAGGGTGGTTGGCATTGCAGGACCGGGCGACCCTTTTGCGAATCCCGAGGAAACCATATCAACCCTGAAAATGGTAAGGGAAAAATATCCTGAAATGCTTCTTTGTGTTGCCACCAACGGCCTTAACATTTATCCGTATATCGGGCTGCTTAAGGACATTGGCATAAGCCATGTGACAATCACCATGAATGCGGTAAAACCGGAAACTGCCGCAAAAATATATTCGTGGTACAGGCCGGGGAAAAGAGTTATTGCCGGGCAGGAAGGCGCTGCCTTGATGATTGAAAGGCAGGAAGCGGCTTTAAAAGAGTTAAAATCCAAAAATATAACGGTAAAAATAAATACAGTTATTATACCGGGAGTAAATGAAGACGAGGCTGTGCTTGTGGCAAAAAAGGCGTCTGAGCTTGGGGCTGATATATTAAACTGCATTCCCATGTACAAAACAAAGGGTTCAAGATTTGGAGAAATTGAACCGCCTTCTGCGGAAACAATGGGAAAGATACGTACGGAAGCCGGTAAATACATGCCTCAGATGAAACACTGTGCCAGGTGCAGGGCTGATGCCGCCGGCTTGATAGGCGTAAATAATTCGTTAATTGAGGATGAAGCAATGAAAAAGGCTGTAAATTCAAAGGAAGCACGGCAGTGCGGGAAAATTGATGAGATAAGGAAACCGTCGGCTGAAAGGCCGTATGCGGCTGTCGCAAGCCGTGAAGGAATATTTGTGAATATGCATCTTGGGGAAGCGCGGGAATTTATGGTTTTTGCCCCTGACGGCAAAGGAGGAAACCTGCTTGTTGAAAAAAGGATTGCGCCTGAAGCCGGAGGAGGGATTATAAGATGGAAGAAACTTTCCGAAACGCTTAAAGATGTGTCGGTGCTTTTTGTATCTTCTTGCGGAACTTCGCCCTACTATGCTTTGATGGCGCGGGGCATTCAGGTTGTTCAGGTTGAGGGAATGATAAGCGATGCTGTTAACGGGGTATTTTACGGAAAAGACATTTCAAAAATGAGGGTTATAACAAGTTCAAAATGCGGCCAAAGCTGCGGAGGAAAAGGCGGCGGCTGCTGAAAGTAAAAAACAAGGAGGAATAATAATGCAAAAACCGGACCATCACATCATTGTTTGCGCAAGCTTCAGGACCAACGGCTCGCCCCAGGGTGTATGCCACAAAAAGGGTTCCCATCAGCTGCTGCCTTATCTTGAAAATTCAATTGCGGACAGGGGAATGGCTGTACAGGTATCATCGGCAGGATGCCTTAAGGTGTGCGACAGGGGCCCTGCAATCGTGGTGTATCCTGAAGGAACATGGTATGGGAACATAAATTCAAATGAAGATATAGATGAGGTGCTGGACGCGATTGAAGCCGGAGTTAAGGCCGATAAATTTATAATTGCATGAGAGGCCGGAATATGGAACTGATAAAAATATTTAAAAGCAGGATAAGGTTTGACAGAAACGAATTTTCCGGTGCTTTTGGTGACATGGGCACAAGCCTTCCTCTGTTAATTGCCGTTATTGCGGCTTCGGGCATAAGCGGCCCGAAGGTGTTTGTAATTTTTGGTATTATGCAGATTATATCTGGAATAGCCTACGGAATACCGATGTCAGTACAGCCTTTGAAAGCCGTTGCAATGATAGTGATAGCTCAAAAGCTTGACGGAAATGTGATTTTTGCTTCAGGCCTTGCAATAGGAATTGTAATGCTTGCACTTGCTTTAAGCGGTACCCTTGAAAAACTGTGCAGGATAATACCTGAAACTGTGGTCAGGGGCATACAACTTGCACTTGGATTACAGCTGGCAATGACTGCGGTTAAGACATACATACCCTCCGCGGGCGTGCCGGGATATATTCTTGCCATAACAAGCGCAATAATAGGTTTTGCGCTGCTTGGGAACAGAAAATATCCGCCGGCATTTTTGCTTATAGGCACAGGCATAATGTATTATTTGGTTTCAGGCGGCTGGAATAATCTGCCTGAAGCGGCGGCAAAACATCACCATGTGTTTGCAATTCAAAGTTTTGCGGATATAGTTACGGGATTTTTTGTGCTTGCTCTTCCTCAGATACCCATGTCCATAGGAAACTCAATTTTTGCAACGGAAAAAATAGCAAAGGATTTGTTTCCTGAAAAAAATATTACCGTCAGGAAAATCGGGATAACTTACGGATTGATGAACATTGCAAGCTCCTTCTTTGGAGGAATGCCGGTATGCCACGGTTCAGGCGGCATGGCAGGACACCATGCCTTCGGAGCAAGGACGGGGGGATCCGTGATAATTGCCGGAATATTTATGATCGCTGCCGGCACATTTGGCGGCGGGGCAGTGGCGGGACTTATTGCCGGTTTTCCCCAGCCCGTGCTTGGCACAATTTTGTTGTTTGAAGCAATAGCTTTGATGTCGCTTGTAAGGAAAATGCTTCCTGTAAAGGAAAATTTCCATGTAATAATATTTACGGCTGTTATTGCCGTGACATTGCCTTACGGGTATGTTATAGGAATGGTGCTTGGAACATTATTAAGCGGCGCGTACGGCCTTATGCAGAAACAATACGGTGATTCACAGCCTTGAGCGGTTATGATATGAGAAAAATACAAATTCTTGACACAACACTGCGGGACGGAGAGCAGGCTTTTGGAATGGCATTGACCCCAAAAGAAAAGGCAAGGGCTGCGGGAATACTTGATGCTTTGGGGGTTGATATAGTTGAGCTTGGTTTTCCTGCCTCTTCAAGGCGGGATTACCTTGGAGTGGAATTGGCAAGCGCTGAATTGAAAAATTCTGTTGCCTGCGTATTTTCAAGGGTTAATGAAAATGACATTGAAATCGCAAGAAATTCTTTGAGAAAAGCCAAAAAAACAATGCTTCATTTAAGCACCCCTGTTGATGATGAAGCTGTTTTTGACAGGCTGAAAACAGATTTTAAAGGATTGTTAAGCAGAATTTATAAGATGATAGACAATGCAAAAAAACAGTTTGATGCAGTGGAAATAGGAATTGAGAACGCCTTTACCGCTGATTGGGGACTGCTTGAGGATTTTTGTATTGCCTGCTGCGAAGCCGGCGTTGATGTTGTAAACATTGCGGACACGTCAGGCTGCGCTAATCCCGAGCTTGTTTATAAAGTTGTTGATAAACTTTGTAAGAATGTATCGGCAATTCGGCATGGAGCAACAAAACTTGGAATCCACTGCCATGATGACAGAGGGCTTGCTCTTGCCAATACTATAAACGCAATTGAAGCCGGGGCATCTCATGCGGAAGTATGCATGCTTGGCTGCGGTGAAAGAGCCGGAAATACAAGCCTTGAAGAGCTTGCCGTGTATATAAAAGACTCAGGAATTATTAAATCTGAAATGAAATATGAATTAATGGGGCATGCTTTAAGGAGGGTTTCGGTGATAACGGGCATGCCTTTTTGCCTTAATGGTGCTGTTAAAGGCATTAATGCTTTTTCGCACGCATCCGGAATGCATCAGAAAGAAATCATAATGGGAAGGGAATATGGCTGTGTTAAACCGGAGGAGTTTGGAATAATGCCGGGAGATTTGTTAATAGGGAGGCATTCCGGGAAGGCGGGTATAGAGGAAAAAATAAAAAGGCTTACAGGAAAAACTCCTGATAAAAAGCAGACCGAGGAACTTGCGGCATATATAAAGGAGAACTGTGAAAGGTCATTTGGTGAAAGGGACATTCTTTCGTTGCTTTATGAAAAGGGCATATACTGCGGAAAAGTTCCTGAAAAAGCCTGTGTCAGTGTTCTGCGGAAAAAAGGGTGCAGTTATATTGAGGCGGTTGCGGGAAATTTAAAATCATCATGCAGGTCGGATAATGTTATTAACGGAATTTTCTTCTGTCTTGATGAAATATACGGGGCGGGAATAAACGTAAAATATTATTCTTCCGGAATAAGCGGAGACGGTATGGAATCAAAGACATTCTTTTTTATTGAAGCTGACTGTGACGGGGAAAAATACAGGTCATGTGCTTTTGATGAAGATCTTTACGCTGCGGCGGCGGGTGCCTATGCCGACATTGCTGCCATGGTTTTTGCCGCGAAAGAGAGAAATGCAGATGAAAATAACAATAAGAAAAGCCAATAAAAAAGATATTGATGCGCTGGCCGGACTGATTGTAAAACTTTTTTTGATAGAAGATGATTTTCGGCCGGATAAAATGCTGCAGATTAATGCTTTAAATATGATGATAAAAAAGCCTGATGCAAAGATTTTAGTTGCAAGCGCAGGGAAAAAAGTTATCGGTATGGCAACCGGGCAGCTTGTAGTATCAACTGCAGCCGGAGGGTTTTCGCTTCTTCTTGAAGATTTTTTCGTTGAGGAAGAATTCAGGAAAAAAGGGATTGGTTCAATGCTTTTAAATGCAATGCAGCAATGGGCGGTAAACAGGGGCGCGATGCGAATACAGCTTGTATGTGATGAAAGAAATGAAAACGCCGTCAGGTTTTATTTAAAAAAAGGTTTACGCATTGGTTCAATGAGGGCAATGTACAAATATATATAAATTTCCTTCTTGACAATAAAGGTTTTGAGTTATATATTTGTTTATAAGGTAAGCAAATGCTAACCAAGGAGATGTTTTGTGGAAGACAAATTCAGTGTCAGACAGAAAGAAATAATAAAGGCAAGCTGCGACATAATAGCTGGCGAAGGCATAAAGGCTTTGACGGTAAGAAATATTGCCTCAAAGATAAGGACAACCGATGCGGCAATCTACAAGCATTTTAAAAGCAAGGATGAGATACTGCAGGGCATTGTTTATGTGTTCAGGAGCGGGACAACTGAAATATTAAAAAGGCTTTCCGATGCAAACAAACCTTATATTGACAGGGTTATGGAATTTTTTCTTGGACGCTGCATGCAGTTTGAAAATGACAAGAGCATGGCCATAGTTATGTTTCCGCACGACATATTTAAAAATGACAAAAAAATACTTTCTGCAATTGTTCAGACCGTTGAAGAACACGGAAGTATGCTTGCCGAGATAATAAAGAAGGGGCAGGCCAACGGGGAAATAAGGGCAGACATACCCGCAGGGCACCTGTTTGTAATGATAATGGGCAGTCTGAGGCTTTTGATAACCCGTTGGAGAGGAAGCAATTATGCTTTCAGCCTTGTTGCCGAAGGTGAGCAGCTTTGGAAATCGCTTGAAAAATTAATTGAAAAGCAATAAAAATTTTTTCATTTAAAGGTTAGCATATGCTAACCGGAAAAGAGGCAAAATATGATACGCGAAGTGATTGAAATTGACGAAAGCAAATGCGACGGCTGCGGAAACTGCGTGCCTGGCTGTCCTGAAGGCGCCTTGCAGATTATTGACGGCAAGGCCAGGCTTGTTGCGGATTATCTTTGTGACGGGCTTGGCGCATGCGTTGGCGAATGTCCGACAGGCGCTCTTAAGGTAATAAAAAAAGAAACCGGTGAATATAACGAAAGGCTTGTAATGGAAAATATCGTCAAGCAGGGAATCAACACCGTAAAAGCGCATATTAAACATCTTAAAGACCATGGCCAGAAAGAATATCTTAAGACCGCTTACGAAGTGCTTAAGGAAAAAAATATGGATATAAAAGAGGATGAATTTAGTGAAGAAAAAGTACACGGGCATCATCATGGCGCAGGAGGCTGCCCGGGTTCAAGGATTATGGATTTTTCAAGCAAACCTGCCGCCGCTTATGAGGCATCAAACGGTGCACAGCCTTCGGAACTTCGGCAGTGGCCTGTGCAGCTTCATTTGGTATCGCCGACAGCGCCTTATTTCAACAAAGCCGATCTTTTGCTTGCTGCTGATTGCGTTGCTTTTTCCATGGGAAACTTTCACCGTGATTATTTAAGAGGCAAAGCGCTTGCAATTGCCTGCCCGAAACTTGATGAAGGCATGGAAGTTTATGAACAAAAACTTACGGCAATGATTGATGAATCAAATTTAAACACGATTACAGTGATAAGAATGCAGGTGCCGTGCTGCGGCGGGCTTGTGGAGCTTGCAAAGCGGGCTGTTTCAAGAGCCAAAAGAAAAGTTCCGATAAAAGCAATAACCATTGGGCTTCAGGGAGAAGTCCTTGATGACCGGTGGGTATAAAAAATAAGGAGGTGTATTATGTTTTGTTATCAGTGTCAGGAAGCTTTAAATTGTACAGGCTGTTTAAAAACGGGAGTGTGCGGTAAAGATGAAAAAACAGCGGAGGCTCAGGATGCATTAATTTATACGGCAAAAGGGGTTTCTAATTGGGCTGTTGCGGCCAGGCGCGCGGGTAAAGCGACGGATGAAGCGGATTTATTTGTAACAGAAGCGCTCTTTACAACGGTTACCAATGTCAGTTTCTCCGAGATGCGAGTTATGGAGATTGTAAAAGAGGGGTTGGAAATAAAAAAAAGGTTGAAAGATTCGCTTTCAGATTTTGTAAAAGAAACCAAAATGCCGCAAACAGCATATTGGGAACCAAAAACAGACAGTGAAATAAAAGCCAATTCGGGAAATGCATCAGTTTTGAATGAAAAAAATGAAGACATACGCTCGCTGAAAGAGATGCTTATTTACGGGTTAAAAGGGATTGCTGCATATGCTCATCACGCACTTGTGCTTGGGTATAAAGATTCAGAGATTTTTGATTTTTTTCATAAGGCGCTTGATGCGGCATCACAAGATAATCAGAGCGCGGAGACGCTTTTCTCCCTTATTTTGGAAGCCGGCAATGTATCCGTGAAAACAATGGCGCTGCTTGACAAGGCAAACACAGAAGCTTACGGCATTCCCGAAATAACAATGGCTGATACCGGCACGAAAGCAGGGAAAGCAATTCTTGTATCAGGGCATGATCTTCGGGATTTATATGAACTGCTTGAACAAACCGAAGGTAAGGGAATTAATGTATATACTCACGGCGAAATGCTGCCTGCGCTTTCTTATCCCAAACTGAAAAAGTTTAAACACTTGACTGCAAATTATGGAAGTTCATGGTGGAATCAGCAGAAAGAATTTGCGTCTTTTGAAGGCGCCATACTTATGACCACAAACTGTATTACAAAACCACTGGACAGCTATAAGGACAGAATTTTTACAACCGGTCTTGTTTCTTTTGACGGGGTAAAACACGTGGAAGACAGGAAACCCGGCGGGAAGAAAGACTTTAGCGCCGTAATTGAATGCGCTTTGAAGCTGAAAGGGCTTAAAGAAGTTCAGGGAAAAAAGATTCCCATAGGTTTTAATCACAACACAATACTTGGCCTTGCCGATAAAATAGTGGACGCAATAAAGTCCGGCGCGATAAAAAAGTTCGTTGTAATGGGTGGATGCGACGGCAGACATAAGGAAAGGCGGCAATACACCGAAAAGGCGGCAAATCTTCCGAAGGACAATGTAATTCTTACGGCAGGCTGCGCGAAGTACAGATACAACATGCTTGATATGGGCGATATTGGCGGAATACCAAGGGTGATAGATGCGGGCCAGTGCAATGACAGCTACTCTCTTGCGGTTGTGGCTTTAAAACTCAAGGAAGTATTCGGGGCCGCGGATATAAATGATTTACCGATAGAATTTGACATTGCATGGTATGAACAAAAAGCAGTGGCGGTATTGCTTGCGCTTCTTGCGCTTGGTTTTAAAAATATTGCCCTTGGACCCACGCTTCCTGCTTTTGTAACGCCAAATGTGGCAGCCATATTAATTTCCAAGTTCGGGATTAAGCAATCGGCAGCATAGGGTAATAAAACATATGCTTGAAACTTTTGCCTGTATACTTACTGAACCTGACAATCAGGTTTATAAGAAAACTGATTTGTACTGCAGTTTTTGCGAAGGATTTGAATGCGTAAACAGAGAAGTTTGACCTGTAAATAGACAGAGACAAGACCCGGCGCAGCGGAAAAGTTAAAAGCTTTTCGGCTGTAGCCGGGCTTTTTTATTTTAAAACCGCGTGATATAATCGCATCATGAAAAAAACAGTGAGCCAAAACAAAGTCCGGTTAAAAGAATTTCTTGCCGAATCGATGGGAATTTCAAATAACAGGGCAAAAGAAATAATTGACACAAGAAATGTGTTTGTTAATGACAGGCGTATATGGATGGCAGGCCATATTTTGAATAAAGGCGATTGTGTTGAGATTAAAGAATATACTGAAAAAAAGACGCCGCCAGTCAAAAGTCTGAATATATTGTATGAAAGCGGGGAATTAATCGCTGTTGAAAAACCGGCGGGAATGGTAAGCAATGAAAAAAAGGGATCTGTTGAAGATATTTTAAGACGACAAAAAAGTAATCCAAAAATACTTGCCGCTCACAGGCTGGACAAACAGACAAGCGGTGTAATGCTTTTTGTTAAAAGCAGGGCGATTCTTGAAAAGTACAAGAATATATGGAAAGAACATAAAGTGAAAAAAATCTATCTTGCGGTTTGTCTTGGTGAAGCGCGTTTTGAAAGCAAACAAGTTGACCTTTTGATAGAAAACAGGCTGGCGCTTTCTTGTTTTGAAAAAATATCGTCAGGAAACGGCCTTACTTTTTTTAAAGTGACAATAGACACGGGCAGAAAACATCAGATAAGAATACACGCGGCTTCAATGGGGTATCCTGTGGTCGGGGACAGTGAATACGGAAATAAAACCGTAAAAAACGAACTTGCAAGGGCCGCTTCACGGCAAATGCTGCATGCGTATGAACTTGTTTTTCCGGAAGATGGCAGAGAAATAAGCGTCAAATGTGAAATGCCTGACGACATTAAATTTTTTGCCGAAAAAGCGGGTTTTAAGGGCGGATTTATTACATAAATACTGTTGACATTTTAAGCCTTATAGGATAATTTGTTATTCGCGTTTTGATTAAACTTTCGGGCGCTTAGCTCAGTTGGTTTAGAGCATCTGCCTTACAAGCAGAGGGTCGGGGGTTCGAGTCCCTCAGCGCCCACCATAATAAAACAACCCCGCTTTTTTGCGGGGTTTTGTTTTTTATAAGCCTGTTGCATACAAGTTCCCGCGCTGATAAAATAAAATATAACAAAAAAGGAGGAAATCGTGGCGGTATTGACTGCGGTCTTTTTTGGGCTGATTTTCATGTTCTATGCCGTAATGGCTTCCCCTTATTCAATTGTGCCCGCAAGGTCATTATCAATTCCGGAAGACATAATTATCCGTCTTTTCACTTTAATGCCTTTGGGAAACATAAGCTACAGGCACGCGCTTGCCTCGGCTTTCTGCGCCGCGTTTGCAATGCTGTGCGTATACCAAACGGCTGTTAATTTAAATTCATTGATGAAGGTAAAAAACAGGCGCACTTTTAATCCGGCAATGGCAATGTCTCTTTTAACGATTGCCTTGTCTCCGCAGTTTATGCATTTGGCCGCCACGGCAGGCGGTGTTCGGGTTCTTTTGGCGTTTTCTTTTTTTATGCTATCCGTTTCTTTTGGATTAAAGCACACTTTGTTTTCCAAAAACATTTATATTTATATTTCTTTCGCTTTTTCAGGCGCTGCCGCTGCCGTATATCAGCCTTTTGGTGCGGCGGCCGCATTGACATCATTGATTGTGCTTATGCATTCATATAAGAAAAATGCATTTTCAAGAATATTGCTGTCTTTTGCTTTTTTTGCAGTTTCTTATACCGCAATGAATGCGGGCGGAATGTATGAAATTCCGTCGTTTACAGTCGCAAAAGGTGACGGAGCCGTGGTTCGTCTGACAGGCGCCTTTTCTTCGATTGTTAATGACACTTTCGGAGCTTTTGTTTTTATGGCGCCTTTTTTGTATGTTTTTTTTCGAAAAAGAAGAAGGTTTTTTTGGGGATCATTAACGGTATCGGCCGCGTTATTTATATTGCCGCTAATTTCCGAATCAGTTTCGCAGATGCATATTTCCGAATCCGCTGTGCGCGAGGCAAGATTGGCGGTTCTGCCGTTTATATCTGTTTCTCTGCTTATGGGACAGTCTTATGTGTGGTCGGTTTCGAAAAAAATCGTCTTATATATTTTTTGCGGTCTTTGTGCCGCTTCTTTTTTTACAAACACCGCAAAATATTCCCATAACTCAGACTTTACACATTACCAAGGAAGGAAAATGGCCGTAAGGCTTAATTATGGAAAAGAGGTTCCGGAATATTCACGCGCAAAATCGGCGCAGGCAATTATAGGTGAAGCAATGCTTCAGGCAGATCTTGGGAAAAAGGATAAGGCGGAACGTATGATAGACATGGCTTTAAAGTATTGCCCCCGAGAACCTTCTGTGCTTTTGAAAGCTGCGGAAGCTTATTTTGGACCAATGAACGAACACTTAACAGGTCTTTTATATCTTGATATGGCCCTTGAGACCGAACCTTATGACGCGGAACTTGCAAAGGTAATGATAAAAAAAGCCCGTGAATACGGTGATACCGCAAGGGCCGGGCGCTGGACGGCTCACTATGTAATCAGGCTTAAAGGCAGCCCGGCTGATTTGAAATGAAAAAGGGAATTATTGCGTTTTTAAGCGTTTTTCTTGCATTTTTTAATTTGCATGCGTATAAACCAAATTCTGATGACCATGTTCGTTTCGGAGTTCCTTCAAGAAACGGGATAATAGTTTCAAGGCATGGTTTTATTTCCTGTTATTCGCCCAAATATCAAATGCCAGTGTGGGTTTCTTATCATATCAGAAAGCCGGATACTTCGCTGAAGTTAATACCCAAAAAAACATATTCATCAGACAGCCTTGTAAAAACAGGCACTGCAGACCCGTCTCTTTACGAAGGCATATGGCCTTATGAGCCCGCAAAAATGGCGCCTGCAAAACATATGCCGGATAAAAAAACACATGCCGAAAGTTATGTAACAAGCAATACATGCCCGATGCATCATGGTATGTCACGCGGGTTATGGCTTAAACTTGAAAATATGGTATATGAGCTTGCGGTAAAAAATTGCGGATTGTGGGTTATAAGCGGACCTGTTTTTAAAGAAAAAAGCAAAGTTACCGGTACGGGGCTTAAAATTCCGGATGCATTTTATAAGGTTTTAATTTATCAGGACAGGGATAATTCTTTCAGAAGTGCGGCATTCCTTCTTCCGAATAAGCCTGCGTCAGGAGATATATTTGATTTTATGGTAATGCCCGCCGAAGTTGAAAAGCTTACGGGATTAAAATTTGCAACCGCGCTGCCCGAAAAAGTGAGAATTGAAATGAATTTAATGAAGCCGAATCCTGAAATAATAAAGGGTATACTCTCCGGAAAAGACTGCAAATAAAACGCCTGTTCCGCAAAATAAAACGCTTCGTCTTGCACAAATAATGGAAATATTTCCATATTATCAGCTTGATTTCTTATATTTCCCTTAAAATCAATCGAATATTTACGCGGCATTAATTATGCTTTATTTAACCGATACCAATAATAAAAGGATTACGGGAGATAAAATGGCATTTGCAGAGATTAAAGGCGAAAGCGTGCTGCTGACAACCGAAAAAGGGGAATTTACAATAAATAAATCAGATGAAAAACTTCATGATTATGACTGTCTTATATTTATCGGAATATTTTCTTTTTTTAAATATTCAGACTCGATTCTGCCCGGTCATGAAGTGTTTGTTTTTGAAGCAAGACCGGAATATAAAGTTTTTTATGAGGAAATATTAAAAAGCTTTTCATCTTGCAGAATATCTCTGTTTACAGAAAATCTTGAAGAATGCGCGTTTAAAACAGCCGCCAGAATAAAATATATTCCAAAAACAAGGGTAAGGATTTTCAGGGAAAAAATAATTTATGAAATGGACTGCGGGGTTTATGGAAAAATATTGTCCGTTTTGTCGGGCAGACAGGCAGGATACGGAAATGACACTGCTTTGATTTCCCCGAGGATGCTTGATGAAATGGCGCAAAAAGAAAAAGGAAAAAGGCGCGCCGCAATAATGCTTATAAAACATACCGTTTTTGGTGCGGCATGAGAAGAATTCTTTTTATTCAGCCGTACAGATACGGGGACATTCTGCAGGCGCAGCCTGTTGTTCGGTCCGTAAAAAGGAAGTTTCCCGACGCGCAAGTGTGGTTTGTGGCTGATGACAGTTTCTGCGAAATATTAAAAAACAGCGAAAACGACAAAGTGCTTGTCTATCCCAGGGCCGCCGTTATAAGGGCGGTTAAGGCAAGAAATGACATTGAAAACGGGATAGACTACTGCGGAAGTTTTCTTGACGAGCTTATGTCCGTTGAATTTGACGCTGTCATTAACTTCAACTACAGTGACACACCATCTTTTATTGCTTGGCTGGCCGCGTCCGGAAAAAAGTTTGGCCGAATACTGGATGAAAACGGCGCGATACATATAAACGGTTTTTGGTCCAGATATCTTCTTTTTTTTACCGCGGCAAGGCGCTATAACAGGCTTAACCTTGTTGAGATGTTTTACAGGATAACGGAAGAAGCGCTTGGTCTTGAAGCCGGCGAACTTTACAGGGAAAAACTTTTCTACAAGCCTTCCGAGAATTCGGCTGTAAGGGTTGAAAAGTGGATGCAGGCACACTCTCTTGGGAAAAAGCCCATGATAGGTCTTCAGGTTGGCGCATCAAAGAAAAGCAAGATGAAGCTTAACCCGAAATTTCCGGAACTTTGCTTTATGCTGTCGGAAGCGGGATATGACTGCGTGCTTTTTGGGGGACCGGGAGAAAAAAAAGAAGCTGAAAAAATAATTGGTGAATGTAAAACAAAGGTTTTCAGCAGTGCGGGAGAATTTGACATGGAAGACAATTTTTCAATGCTGAAAAAACTTGAGTTGTTTATAACTTCCGACACATTAAATATGCATCTTGCGGGCGCGGCCGGCACAAAGACGCTGGTTGTTGATTACGGCGATATTTTTCCGTGGGAAACAACGGCGCATGCTCCGGGGGTGTATGTTGCTTTCAATACTGTATCCTGCTGGCCGTGTGATGATGCGGATGTTTGCACAAATATGAAATGCGTGTCTGAAATCAGCGCCGATGCCCTTTATTGTGCGGCTTTGGCGGCAATAAGCGGAGGAGGAAAAATGGAAATAAAACATGATCTTGAACTGATGAGAAGTGAATTGAATTTAAAAGAAGGTTTTTCTTTGAAGCTTGTGTCGGGGAAAATGGACGCAAAAACGCTTGCCGATGAAATATTTAGGGATATTTATCTTTCGTATTGGGAAAATATATTTAATGCCGGTAAAAACAGAAGGTATTCTGACAATGATGCCGTTGCGGCAATTTGGGAAAAATTTGGAAAAGAAGTAAGGATTAATCCCGAACGTGAAAGAGAAATGGCGGTTATATTCAAGAAAAGGCTTACTGCATATGCCGCTTTGAACACTTTGGTTTCCGATGCTTTGATATACATAAAGAAAATCGAAGACGGCGGAATTGACAAAAACGCAAAAAAAGAGGCAAAGGAAACACTTGAAAAAATTCTGCAGAAGATACTTGATTTTGACAGGGAAACCGCAATGCTTAAGGCGTATTTCAGCGTTGAGGAAAATGAAGGGGATAAAAGCCTTGCAAGCAAGGCGGAAAACCTCGGGAAATTAAAATATGCGCTTTCCAGTTTTGTTTATGCCGTTGCCTATATAATGCAGAAAATGTATGAGGATACATTCGTTGGCGGCGAGGAATTGATTGCTTTGTAGCGCAGTAAAGGGGGTTGTGTTTAATGCGGGAAAATGAATACGATTTTACGCTGCATGAAATTCTTGCAAAACAGAAAGAAAATGTTGACAGGATAAAAAATGAGGCGGAAAACTGCGGCATTAATTATGCGGAATTCCTTCATTTTTTTATGAAGCTTTGCATTGATTTTATAAGACTTTATCAGGCGAAGAAGGTTGGGCGAAACGAAGCCTCTTCAATGCAAAAAGCCGCAATTGCGCCGCTTGCCGCCCTTGATGCAAGGTTTGGCGGAAACCTGCAGCATTTTGTTGAAGAGGATCTTGAAGGCATTATGTTTGAAGAACCCGCGCAATTTGCGGGTTTAAATGAAGCCGAGGTGTCAGCCGCGGTATTTTCTTTTATATCGGGATTAAACAGACAGGATTATGAAAAGATATTAAGAGGTGCTGAAGATGCACATATCGGTAATAATTCCGGCAAAAGACAGGTTTGAAAAACTTGCCGTTTCCTTGGGCATTCTGAAGGAACAGCTTCGTGATAATGATGAAATAATTGTTGTTGATGACGGCAGTTTGACGGAATTTCCTGAAAACATAAATAAATTTTTTGAAGACAAAAGATTAAAGCTTATTAAATTGGAAAAAAATATGGGGCCCGCATTTGCGCGCAACAAGGCAATAGATTCGGCAAAGAATGAAATATTGCTTTTTACCGGAGATGACATTTATCCGGATAAGGGTTTTCTTGAAGCTCACCGTGAAGCCCACAAAAAACTTAATGACGAATGCTGCGCCGTACTGGGAAAAACAGAATGGCATAAAGGCCTTAAAGTCACCCCTTTTATGGAATATATTACGGAAAAAGGCGGAGAGCAGTTTGCATATTTCAGATTAAAAGACGGGCAGGATGCCGGTTACGGATTTTTTTATACAAGCAACATCTCAATTCTTAAATCTTTTTTGGGAAGCGATCGCTTTGATGAATTTTTTCCCTATGCCGCTTATGAGGACATAGAATTGGGCTACAGGCTTTCAAAACGAGGTCTTAAGGTAATATACACAAGCAAAGCTCTTGCCTTTCATGATCATTTTGTAACGCCGAGACAATTTGCCGTAAGGCAGTACAGAGCCGGAAGGTCATTTTATTATTTTGCAAAAAAATATCCCGAACTCTGGGTTCAGTTTGAAAAAACGGATTTTTCCATGGGTGTGGTCGGAAAAGACAAAGAAAGCGGACTTCCTGATGAGGCTGAAGAGGCGGTTAAGAAAGGAGAATTTGAAAAAGCCGCGCGGATTTTTTCGGTTTATTTGAGATCCCATATGTATTATGGAATAGAGGAATCCGTGAAGGAAAACTCCATGGGAGTTGAAATAAAGCACGACGGAAATTCGTGGGGAATTTACGGCGGAAATAAGAGATTGACAAGCGCAAGAAACCCGCAGCGTGAAGCCGAAATAATCGCGGAATCAGTGCCGGGAGGAAAAAATATAATATTGGCGGGAGCGGGAACGGGCGAAATTGTTGCCGCCTGCGCAAAACGCGCGGGAGATTCGGAAGTGTATATATATGAACCTTGTGAAACTCTCAGAATTTACTCCGCAAAAAAAACCGTATCTTATAAGAATGTGAGATATTTGGAAAATCCGGAAGAAGGAAGAAAAAAATTCCTTGAAGGCGCCGTGCCGGTTATAATTCCGGCGCTGAAAAATTTTGGCAATGCCTATTCGGCTTTTTACAACGGCCTTGTAAATAATTTTGTAATGCAAAACAGCGGCAAGCAATTAAAGGTTCTTGTGATAAGCCCGCTTTACGGCGGTTCTTATGATATGAGTTATTATGCGGCCGAAGGATTCAGAGAAAACGGATGTGAAGCCGAAGTTTACGACACTTCTTTTTTCTATGAATCTTTCAGAAAACTTGAAGGGGAGGAATTTGGAGGAAGAGGGAACGCTCTTCAGTCCGCCATGATAGAAATAATCACAAAAAGCGTGATTAAAAAAGCACTGGCGTTTAAGCCTGATTTGGTTTTCTGCATGGCGCAATCCCCTGTTTCCGCACAGACTGCTTTTGAAATAAGAAAAAACGGAATTATGACAGCGTTTTGGTTTGTTGAAGACAACAGACTTTTTCCTTATTGGAAGGGTATTTGCAACGCGCATGATTATTTTTTTGTCATACAAAAAGGCGATTTTCTTGATACCCTGAAAAAATCCGGATCAAATGCCTTTTTTCTTCCCGTTGCCGCGCAGACCAAAGAACAGGGAAAAATAAAAGCCGGAATTCAGGAATATTCTTCGGATATAAGTGTTGTTGCGGCGCCTTACAGAAACAGAGTAAGCATATTGTCCGGACTCCGCAGGATACGACCTGCGGTTTTTGGCGACGGCTGGAATTTATATGCAGGGCGGATTAAAGCCGACATCAGGCTTGGCGGAAGGCGCCTTACAGGGAAAGAAGTTGAAATGGTTTACTTTAACAGCGCGGTAAATATTAATCTTCACAGCTCCCCGTTTTTTGACGGGATAGACGAATATAAGGATTTTATAAATCCAAGGACATTTGAAATACCGGCATGCGGCGGGTTTCAGATTGTTGACTTAAGAAATGATTTGTATGTTTTCTTTGAAAAAGACAGTGAAATTGTCACTTTTAACACGCCCGAAGAGATGGAAGACAAGGCGCTTTATTATTTGAAAAGGCCTGATTACAGGAAGAAAATCACTCTGGCCGCGGCTGAAAGAATAAAAAAAGAGCATACTTATGCGGCAAGAATGAAATCCGTTTTGGATTTGGTAAAATACGGGGTGGAACTTGCTAAAGTATAAAAACGGCAACATAACCGATGATGAAAAAGGAATAAATTTTCACGGCGGCTCCATGCCTTCAAGAGAGGCGGAATTGAAGGTAAAAGGGCTTAAAGAAACAAAAGGCCGTTCGCTTTGTATAATTGCCGGGAATGGCGCGGGGCATATGGCCTGTGAATTCGCAAAAAAATTCGGCGAAGCGGATTTTATAATTTTTGAACCCAAAGAAGAAATTTATAAACTTTCTCTTAAAAACAGGGATTTCTTTTCTGTTTGCATGGATGAAAATTTTGGCCTGTATTTGTTTACGGAACATAATCTGTCAAAAGAAGCTGTTTTAAGGATTCTGCTTGTTAAAGCCGGGCTTCCCGTGATTGCGCTTGAATCCTCTTATATGAAAAAATATTATTCTGATTTTCTTGAAAATTGCATGAAAACATTCAAGTCTGCCGCCGAGGAGGCGGCCAGCGCAATTCGGCTGCTTAATGAATCGGGAATCAGCCGAAGAGACGACAATCCGGATGTTATTGTAAGGGAGTGTCTGCTTTCGGCCTCAAGAGGGGAGGCGGGGCAGTGAAGAAGGCGCTTGTTATAAATTTAAATGATTTTGGAGACATAATCCTTTCCACTCCTTTCATCAGAAATTTGAATGAAAACGGCTATGAAGTTGATGTGGTTGCGGATTCCTGCTATTCAAAGGCCTTGGAAGGAAACAAGAGGGTTTCAAAAGTCTTTGAATTGGACAGAAATAAAATTAGGGGGCTTGTCCTGGCCGGAGATATTGAGGGCGCTTTAAATGAAGCCCGAAAATTAACGGAAAAACTTGCCGGATATGATTATTCTTTTAATCTTCACGGAAGCACTTTGTCGGGGATAATTCAGGCCTGTGCGCAGGCGGAGAAAAAAGCCGGATTGATAATTGAACAGGGCAGACGCATAATTAAAAATGCATATTGGTTTTACGCGTCTTTAAGAGGAAGGGATGAAAAACAGAATAACAGGTTTCATGCGGTGGCGCTTTTTAATTCCATGCTTCATTATGCTGGAATTGAAGCTGTTGATTATACCCCTGAATATTTTGCGCGGGATGATTCTTTTTCTTGCGGAGAAAATGATGTTATTCTTCATATAGGAAACGGTGCGGCAATAAAAAAGTGGCCTGATGATTATTTTGTTGAAACCGCAAAAATGCTTAAATCGGAAGGTTTTAATCCGGTTATAACGGGCGGAATGGCTGACAAGGAAAAAGCCGAAAAAATTTCCCGTGAAGCCGAATGCGTGTATGATTGTTCTTTGACAATTCCTCAAATGGCTTCAGCTTTGAAAAAATGCGCAATGCTGATAACCACGGATACGGGAATACTGCATCTTGCATCCGCTCTGGGAACAAAAACAGTTGCCGTTTTTGGGCCGACATCGGCGTATGAAACCGGAGGCTTTTCCGAAAGCTGTTTAATGATACAAAGCAAGACGCATTGTTCGCCCTGTTTCAGGGAAAGGTGCCCTTCCGTTAAGTGTATGCGCTCCGTTACCCCGAATCAGGTTGCCGAAGCCGTTAAAGGAAGAGGCGATTTGATAAAGATTGAAGGAATCGGGGAGAAAAACATTTTTTGCGTAACGGAATCAAGAATTGTTGAAGTTTTAAAAAAGGCGTCCGGCGCATTAAATGCCGATGTTCTGCGTGAAAAAATGAAAGAAGAAGGATATGAAGATGATGAAGCAAGGGCTTTATATTTTGCTTCCCTGGTGCCTGCGCTGAAAGTTGCGCCTTCGGAGTTGGTGCGGCGATGAAAAAAATTATTGTTATACAGCTTTACAGGCTTGGAGATGTTCTTCAGTCAACGGCCGCCGTCAGGGCCCTTAAAAAAAAGTACAAGGGAAGCATTGTTGATTTTGTGGTTGACGAATCGTGTTCCGTAATGCTTAAAGGGAACAGGTATATTAACAGGGTTTTTAAATTTAAAAGAAAAATAATACAGTCTTTGCTGGAAAAAAAAGATTTTGCAAACGCCGCAAGGGAAGTTTCTCTGTTTGCAAAAAACCTTTCGGCTTATTGGTATGATTTGGCAATAAACCTTACATTTGAACCGCTTGGCGGCATGCTTCTTGATTATGTTAAAGCAGGCGAAAAAAGGGGATTGTCTTATGACGGATATAAATTCAAGCTTTTGGATCCGTGGACAAAGTATCTTTTTGCAGCTTCCGAAGGAAGAAAAAACAACCGGATAAATCTTGTTGATATATTCAGAATGATATCCGGATGCATTGATTATCCGGCAAAGACGTACCTGAAAATAAATGAAAAAGCGGCAGATCGTTTTTTTGATTTTAAAGAGAATCTTCCCGTAACAGCTTTACAGCCCGCGGCTTCAAAACCTTACAGGGCGCTTGATCCGTCTGAAGCTGTTAAGCTGGCCTGTCTGCTTGCAAATGATTTTAACGTGATTTTTCTTGGGGCAAAAGGCGAAGAACATTACGCTTCGGGTCTTCCGGAACATCCAAGGATAAAAAATCTGATGACTTTAACCACGATTGAAGAAATGGCCGCGATTATAAAAAAAAGCGACCTGCTTATATCTCCGGATACGGTTACAAATCATATTGCGGCTGCGGCAGGCGCAAAAGTGCTTACATATTTTTACGGCAGTGCGTTTGCCGCGGAGACTGCGCCTTATACCGATAAGGTCACGGTTTTGTCAAGGCTTGAAGAGTGTCAGCCGTGCAATTCCCCTGATAACTGCAAAAATTCCATGGTATGCAAAAAGGGAATAACCCCCGAAACAATATATGAAGCCGCTTGTTTTATTTTGAAAAATAAAAAATTTGATCCGCCGGAAGGTGTTGTTGCTTTTACCCCGAAATTTAACAATTTTATGTACTTTGGGGAAAAAACATACGAAAAAATAATGAGGACAGCAAAAGAAATAAGTTTAATTTATCTCGGGAATATTCCGAAAATTGATCCGGAGAGAGCAATGAGCGATAAAAAGCTTGGGAATGCGATAAAGAATCTTGAAAGGGACTTGATTTTATACAGAAGATAAAAAACAAGAGGATTTAATGAGCGAAGAAAAGGATAAAGCAAAACAAAGGATAAAAGAAATATTGTCAAAAGTTGACGAGCTGCCGACTCTTCCAAATGTCATTTCCAAAATTATGAAAGTTATAGAAAATCCATACAGCAATGCCTCGCATCTTACCGAAGTTGTTTCCATGGATCATTCGCTTACCATGAAAACTCTTAAGCTTGCAAATTCGGCTTATTACGGTTTCCCGAGGGAGATTGTAACCGTTACAGAGGCTGTTGTGGTTCTTGGTTTTCTTACGGTAAGAAATCTGATACTTACTTCAACTTTATATAATATGTTCCTTAATGAAGAACAGTCAACGGGCGGATTTGACAGGAAAAAATTTTGGAGGCATTCCGTTGCAACTGCGATTTGTGCAAGGCTTATTACATCTTATATTGGCTATTCGCAAAAAGACGAAGAAGAAGCTTTTACGGCCGGGCTTCTTCATGACATAGGCAAAGTTTTTCTTGACGCTTTTTTGCACGAACAGCTGATGGAAGTAAGAAGGGAAAACAGGCTTCTTAAGGGCGCGGAAGCTTTTTTTGAAACGGAAAGAAGAATACTGGGAATTGATCACTCTGAGCTGGGGGCGATAATAATTGACAAATGGAATCTGCCGGAGAATTTTATTGAACCCATAAAGTTTCATCACGAGCCGTGGAAAGCGGTAAACAACAGATTTATGACGGATGTCGTTCATGTTGCAGATATTGTAAGCAAGTATCAGCCTGTAAATTATGACGAAGGGGAATTAAGCAGAATGCTTAATCAGGATTCGCTTAAGAATTTAAAACTTGATCCGTCTGCCATTCATTCCATACTCCAGAGCCTGGAGCATGAAATGAGCAATGCGGATCTTTTTATATCCTCGTAGGAGACGCCATGCAGGATAACAACGAAGAATTAAAAAAGAAGATAGAAGAGCTTACCGCCCAGCTTGAAGAACAAAGAAGCTACGGCAGAATGATAGATGAGATAAACTTTGGTCTCAGAAAATATTTAAATGAGATGACCGGCGTTTACAGGCTGCTTGAAGCGATGAATACAGTCAGGTCCATTGAAAAAGTTTATGAACTTCTTCTGGATATAATAGCAAACACAATAGAATATGTGTCCTGCGCCGTATATATATATAAAGATGAAAATGCCGCAAAAGCAAGTCTTGTGAAAGAGAGAAATATAGAACAGATAGACAAAGTAAGGGATTTTTATGACATAGACAAGGCAATGTATGAGTGGATGTTTAAACGCAAACATCCTGTGGTGCTTCCTTACAGCAAGGAAGCCGCGCTTAACGAGGAAGAATTAAAGCAGGTTTCGGAAATTGCTTTTGTCATAGCACCTTTGGTTGCAAATGACAAGAAAATAGGGTATATAGACATGCTTATAAATAAAGCCCAGAATAAGGTCACACAGCAGGAATTGTCCCTTCTTGCCCTGCTTCTTAATCAGACCACCATAATAATTGAAAATTTAAGAATGTATGAGATTGAAAAACAGACAACAATGAAGCTTAAAGAGATAGATGAAATAAAATCAGACATAATGACAACGGCTTCCCATGAATTAAGAACCCCGCTTACAATAATAAAAGGAAGCGCAAAAATAATAGAACTTAAGATGAAAGAAGGATGCTGGACTCAGGAAGACAGAAATTTATACACTGAATTGATTCATAATGTAAACACGCAGGCGGATATACTGGAAGAAATTACAAACACCCTTTTGGCGGCAACAAAATTTGAAAACGGCGAAATAACACTTTCAAAAAAAGTTTCCAATATAAACGCGATTATTGAAAGCGTTGTCAAAAAGGCAAAATATAAGACCAAGATAGTAAAAGTCAATTTTAAGCCCGAAGAGGAAATTAACGCGGTAATTGACGCTGATGAGATAAAAAAGGTTCTTATAAATATATTGAATAATGCGGTAAAATACAGCAATGACGGAGGCGTGATTGACATAAGGGCTTTTAAGGACGAAAAATACGCCATGATAACTGTTAAAGATTACGGAATAGGAATACCCAAGGAAGAACAGGTAAAGATATTTGACAAATTTTACAGAATGGACAAGTCTTTAACGCGCAAAGAAGGCGGTATTGGTTTTGGATTGTATATTTCAAAAATAATAATTGAGAAGCATGGCGGCAATATTTGGGTTGACAGCGAACCCAACAAGGGAGCCACTTTCAGCATAAAACTGCCGTTAAACGCGGAACAAGGAGGATAATATGGGAGCTGCGGCAAAGTTCAGCGATGTTAATGCGTTTTTGGACACAATACAGGATCTTCCGGTGCTTCCCGCAAACATACAAAAAATAAATGATGTGATTGCGGATGAAAATTCTTCTTCAAATGACATTGCCGCCGTAATTCAAAGGGACCAGGCTCTGGCAACCAGGATATTAAAAATTGCAAATTCTGTTTATTACGGCAGGCTGAATCAGGTTGTGGCCCTTAACGAGGCGATAATGGTAATAGGACTCAGCAACATAAAATCAATGCTGTATGCGGTGTTTATAGACCAGATGTACGGCGGTTCCGGTGAAAGCGAAAATGACATGGTAAAACTTTGGAGGCATTCAATGGGAGTCGCTCTTCTTGCGCAGAAAACCGCGGAGATGGCAAGGCCCGGTGAAAAGGACAATGCCTATATTACGGGTCTGGTTCACGATATAGGAGATTTGATACTTTATAAGTACGCAAATGAAACATATAAAGAGATAAGGGATGAGATAGCAAAGGATGAGGGGATTCCGAGAACGGTTATAGAAGGCATGGTGCTTGGTTTTTCTCATTCGGATATTGGCGCGGCGGTTGCAAGAAAATGGAATCTTCCAAGCCCCATAAGAAACACAATTTTAATGCATCATTCTCCGTCGGCAGATGAGCAGGATGCACACCTTATTTATATGGTTGCTCTTGCTGACGCGCTTTGCATAGTAAACGGAGCGGAAGGAATTGAAAAACCTGAAATTAAGCTGGCGCAGTTTCTGCCGGAAGCAAAAAAAATTATCGGGTTAAAGGACGAGCAGTCCGTGGAGCTTTTGGAATATGCAAAAACAATAGGAGCGACTGTTGACGGACTTTTAAGTTCAATGAAAGGCTGAAGCAATGATAAAGCTTGAACATATTTTTGAAAAAATGGAACATTTGCAGTCGCTTGGGGATATGGCCGCGAAAGTGATGAGGGTTGCAAATGATCCGATGACAACGGCGGATGACTTAAGCGAAATAATACGCCAGGATGACGCATTAACGGCAATAATAATGAAGGTTGCAAACTCGGCTTTTTTTGGAAGCCCGAGAAAAATAAACACAATACAGGAAGCAACCGTGCTTCTTGGGTTTACCGCGATAAAATCAATATCACTTGCGGCCTCCGTTGTTATGAACGGCCAGGAAGACAATTCAAAAGTAATATGCAGGGAAAAGCTTTGGCGGCATTCGCTGGCAACCGCGATAAGCTCTAAATATCTTGCGGATAAGTTTGGCCGTAAAAACGCCGAGGAAATGTATACCGCGGGAATACTGCATGATATAGGAATGCTTGCAATGTTTCAATATGACGCCGGTCTTTATAATAAAGTAAATGCCGCAATACAGGAAAGAAAGATTGAAAGAACGGAAGCCGAACTTGAATTATACGGCGTAAATCATGCGCAGGTTGGGGCTTTTATACTTGACAGGTGGAACATGCCTGAAAGTCTTGTTGAAACAGTTTTATGGCATCACGCTTATTCGGAAAATCTGAAAAACAAAGAAAATGTTGAAATAATTGAACTTGCGAATTATATAACAAATTCACTTGGATTTTCTTCTGTTGAAGAGAACTTTGATACCGGAGCTTTAATACTGAAGAAAACCGGAAGAAAATATCAGGAAATAAAATCTTATATCAAAGATATTCTTGGAATACTGTCGCATATTGACATATTGTCGCTTAAAATCTGAAAAATTACATAAACTTTTGTTTCACTTTTTGAAATCCGCGTGTTTCCATAAATTCCTTCCAAATGGAAAAAATTCCATAATCCCCTGAAAACTGCCTTTAAAATCTTAATAAAAACGGGAAAACCTCCGCGGCACGCCTGTTGCTTATTATCAGACAAGAAAACAGGAGGTGCAAAATGAAGACCATAAAGGGAATTGAACATAAGGTAAAGCTTCTTCTTCAAAGGTACAAGGTTGAAATAATGTTTTATGAGCAGTTTCTGGAAAAACTGAAACAGGAAAGCGAAATAATAAAATCAGGCGATATTGAGAGCACAATGGCGCTTATACAGGATAAGGCGCAGATAATGCGCAATATAAATGGCGTGGAGAAAGAGATATCAGAATACAAAGAGGATTATTTTAAATCCAAAGCTTCCGGCTTATATACTTCAAAAGACCTTGACAGGCTGCTTTTAAAGCTTTCTTTTTTGATTGAGGAATTGATAAGGCTGCAAAAAAGAAATGAAGAATTGCTCAATGAAAAAATGGCTTCAACACGCATGGAAATAGCGGATTTAAGACGCAGGAATATGATAACCGACGCATATAAACATGAAACGTCCGCAGGGCATGTGAGGTAAGTTAAAAATGGATACAGTGGATAAAATACTTTATAAGTCGATTGACATTGTATGGAAAAGACACGGAATACTTGCCGAGAATATTGCCAATTCCGACACCGAAGGTTATGTGAGACAGGATATAGAATTTGAAAATGAACTTAAAAGAATTTGCGCCAGCGAAGGCGAGTATGACATTTCAGCGGTAAAGGCGGGCAGCGGTCCCGAAGCCAAACCGGTCAAAATTGAAAAAGAAATGGCGGAAATTGCCAAAAACACAATGTACTACGGCGCCCTTGCCAAAATAATAGCGTTAAGAGAAAGAATACTTCAATCCACGGTTACCGGAGGCATGTAATGGGTTTTTTAACTCCTATTGAGATATCAATGACGGCTTTGGATGCGCAGAAAAGAAAACTTGAAATCATAGCGGAAAATATAGCAAATGCTGACACAGTAATGACTCCTTCAGGAACTTTTTATAAAAGACAGGTTCCTGTGTTTGAGCAGGTTCTTGACAATGAAGGAGTTAAAGGGGTGAAGATAACAGAGATTAAAACGGAGGAAAGCGAAGGGGTTTTAAGATATGAACCTTCAAATCCTTATGCGGACAGCAGAGGGTTTGTAAAGTATCCGGATATAAATATAGTTACCGAGATGACGGAAATGATAAGCGCCCAGAGGGCATATGAAGCGAATCTTGCCGTTGCCGGCAGTGTTCGTTCCATGGTTGCCAAGGCGCTTGAAATCTGAGGTGTAACTTGGGAATTGAAAAAATCGTACAGGGCAATTCAATGAATTCAGTGTCGGAACTTTTTGGGCGCACAAAGAACACCCAGGATTTTTCGGGCGGAATAAAGCCGGGAATGAATGTAATGGAAAATCTTATATCCGGGCAGCTTGACGTTTCATCCGATACTCAGGTTAAATTTCCGGATTTTGATTTGTTAAACGGGGTTTCGAAAAATGATTCGAATCCGGATGTTATAGGAAAAGCTTTTAAAAGCGCGGTTGATGCAATTGAAGCGCCTCAGCAGGAGATGAACAGCAGAATAGTGAAATTTCTTGAAGGAAGAGAAGACATACACAATGTGATGATAGCCGCTGAAAAAGCAAAGTTTGCCGTTAATTTCACGGTAAAGGTAAGGGACAAAATCATAGATGCGTATAACACCGTAATGCGCATGCAGATGTAAATCAACGGAGAAGAAAAATGGCCGAAGAAAACAAAACACTTGTCAAAAATGCAGTCAGTTGGTGGAACAAGCAGCCCCGGGAGAAAAAAACTTTTATTATTGTGTCAGGGCTTGTTGTTTTGGCTGTTGCGTACGGGATATATTTTTGGGCGAATATTCCGGATTATAAGCCTTTGTTTACCGATTTGTCGGGGGCGGACGCTTCCAAAATTGTGAAAAAACTGGAAGATGAAAAAGTGCCGTATAAGCTTGAAGACAACGGGACGAAAATTTTGGTTCCGGAAAAAGAACTTTATAAACAAAGAATAAGAATGGCCGGAGCGGGTTTGACAACGGGCGGAGTGGGATTTGAAATGTTTGACAAAATGAATTTCGGGATGAGCGAAGAAGAACGCAAGATAAATTATCAAAGAGCGCTTCAAACAGAGCTTGAAAGAACAATAGACAACATACAGGAAGTCACAAAATCCAGGGTGCATCTGGTAATCCCTAAAGAAAAAGTTTTTAATGAAGAAATGGCGCTTCCGAAGTCCTCGGTTTATGTTGCGCTTAAATCTGGCACGGTGCTTACAAAAGAACAGATAGCGGGCATTCAGAATCTTGTTGCAAGCAGCGTTGAGAGGCTTACTCCGGATAATGTGGCTGTTGTGTCTTCCGACGGAAAAATACTTTCTGATATCACCTCGGAATCAGGCATATCGGACAAAAAACTTCAGATGACCGAACGCGTTGAAAATTATTACAGGGCAAAAATCCAGTCTTTTCTGGACAGTATCATAGGTATTAACAATTCCGCAGTAAGAGTAACAGCTGTTCTTGATTTTGACAAGGTTGAGAAAGCCCGTGAAACTTATGCGCCCGCGCAGTCTGCCGTGAGGAACGAGCAGATAACAACCCAGCAGCCTGTTGATACCGGAACCACCGGGGCGACAAATTCGCTTAATGCCGTGCCTGCGCAGAGGCCGGTTGCGGTTAACAGCAAAATTGCTTCTTATGAGCTGAACAAAGAAGTTGAAAGAACCGTGACAATGCCCGGATCAGTAAAGCAGGTTTCGGTTGCCGTTGTATTGAACGGCAAATACGATGATGCGTACATATCCAAGATAAAAGAAAGCATTGCGGTTGCATCCGGTCTTAATCTTAAAAAAGGCGATGTGATTGATGTTAAAGCAATGGAATTTAAGGCACTGATAAGCGAAGAGGAAAAGGCGGCAATTGAAAAGCTTGCCGCACGCGAAATGATAATAAATCTTGCAAGGGATTTTCTGCCCGGTCTGATAATTGTTTTGGTGGCGTTTATGATGACTTCGGTGATGATAAGCACACTTAAAAAAGCTCCGGTATTTGCGGCCGAAGCTTATGGCGGTGAAACAGGAAACGAGCACGCAGGCGGCAACGGAAAAGGAAACGGAAAGGGAAAAATGGATGATGAAACAATATTAAAGCTGGCCAAAGAAAATCCCAAGGAAGCCGCAAAGATAATAAAAGCATGGCTGTCATAACAGGAGGATAAAATGCCCGTTATGGAAAAAAACAGGGAAAAAGACTACAAAAAGGTTGCAAAACTTGTTGTGGCAATGGGCGTTGAACAGGCCATGGAAGTCCTTAAATATCTCAACGAAAGTGAAATAAAAAAAGTTTTAAAGGAAGTTATGGAAGTGCAGGAGCTTGAACCCCAGGAAAAGGATGCGGTAATAAAGGATTTTGCGGCTTCGCTTTTTGAGGCCGAACTTCCGTCTTCCGGAGGCCCGGCGTATGCGAAAGAGCTTGCTTATAAACTTTATGACAAAGAAAAAGCCGAGAGTTTTTTAAATTCTCTTGAAGAGGAAAATCCTTTTAAATTTATCGAGAATATTGAAACCGAAAAAGTTTATGAAGTCTTGAAGCATGAAACAAGCCAGACTGTTGCCATAGTGTTTTCTATGCTTAGCCCGTCAAAAAGCGCGGAAATACTTTCTTTTTTTCCGAAAGAAAAAAGAGCGGAGATTGCAAGGCGCATAGGAATAATTGAAAAGAGCGAACCTGATGCTGAAATGATAGCGGAAGTGGTAAAAATTTTGAAGGAAAAATTAAGCGTGAAAAAAGAGGTCAAGATTAAGGGTGTTGACAAACTGACAAAGATTCTTCTGGAAATTGACAAAAAGTCCCAGAAGGAAATAATTGACAGGCTGGAAAAGGAAGAACCGGAGATAGCAAATACGGTAAAGAGGCAGCTTTTCCGTTTTGAAGACTTAAAAAATGTTGAAGACAGATATGTTCAGAGAATTTTAAGGGAAGTTGAAAGCAAGGATCTTGCAATAGCGCTTAAAGGGACAAGTGAAGAATTAAAAAATAAAATATTCAGCAATATGTCCGAACGCGGCGCCGAGATGGTTAAGGATGACATGGAAGCCGCCGGACCGCTTAAAAGACAGGTTGTTGACGAGGCGCAGCAGAAAATAATAAGCGTTATAAGGAAGCTTGAAGCCGGCGGGGAAATTGTTATCGACGGAGGTAATGCCGATGTCGTTGTATAGAATAATAAAAAACACAATGAAACCCGCAGTTTCCCACGTTATTTCAATTGATGAACCCGCAGAGATAATATCGGGAGAATCTTATCATAAAAACGCTGACAGGGAAAAAGCATACAGGGAAGGATATATTCACGCGAAACAGGAGCTTGAAGCCGCGCTTAAAGAGTCCGTAAAGGAAGAAATCCGCAGGGCAAGGCATGAAGCCATATCAAGAGTAAAATCAATAGTCAGGAAAGCGATAGCGGTATATTCAGAGTCAAGGGAAGAAATGGAACGCGCCAATATAGAAATAATTACCGGAATAATAAAAAATATAACCGGAGACAGCGGACTTGACGAAAAAATTCTTGAAAAAAATATAAGCGACGCGCTTTCTCTTGTAAGGGAAGGCAAAGACAGCTCGATAATCATGAAATTAAATCCTGATGACCTTCAGATGCTGGAAAAGGACGGAAGACTTGCGGATATCATAAAAGGAACACGCGGAATAAAAATAATGTCTGACACAAAGGTTTTAAAAGGCGACTGCATTGTTGAAACCGACACAAGAAAAATTGTGGCGTCTATGGAGGAAAAATTAAAGAAAGCCAGGGAAATAATGCAGGACGGCGGTGTGGTAAATCAGGAAACAGGTCTTGTATGTGTTGAAGGAATTGTGAAACAGGTGGTTGGCACGGTTATAGAAGTTGACGGTCTTTCGTGTTCTATAGGAGATGTGTGCGAAATTATAACCTCGGACGGCGGCAAAAAAATGCAGGCGGAAGTTGTGGGGTATCGCGAAGGCAAAAACCTTTTGATGCCGCTTTCTGAAATGCAGGGTATAGGGCCAAAGAGCAGAGTAAGGGATTTGGGCAGGCCTTTTGAAATAGGCTTGTCGGAATCTTTGCTGGGAAGGGTTATAGACGGTCTTGGAAATCCGATAGACGGCGGGCCGGAAATAAAATTTAAAGAAAGAAGAAGCATATACGGGCCTGAATTGAATCCGTTTGAAAGAAAAAGAATAGATCAGGTATTGCTTACGGGCGTAAGGGCCATTGACACTCTTTTAACCTGCGGCAAGGGTCAGCGTATGGGAATATTTTCAGGCAGCGGAGTTGGTAAAAGCACTGTTCTTGGAATGATGGCAAGAAATACTTCCGCGAAAGTCAATGTAATAGCTTTAATAGGCGAAAGAGGAAGGGAAGTAAGGGATTTTATAGAAAGAGATTTGGGGCTGGAGGGACTGGCAAAGTCCGTTGTAATTGCCGCAACAAGCGAAAAATCTCCTCTTGAAAGAATTCACGGAGCGCTTGTGGCATCCACAATAGCTGAGTTTTTTAAAGATATGGGTTATGACGTTCTTTTGATGATGGATTCTGTCACCAGATTTGCAATGGCTCAGCGGGAGCTTGGTCTTGCAGTGGGCGAACCTCCGTCAACAAAAGGATACACACCGTCCGTGTTTTCAAAACTTCCAAAGCTTCTTGAAAGAAGCGGCAATTTCGGAAACGGCGGAAGCATAACCGCTTTTTACACGGTTCTTGTTGAAGGCGATGACATGAATGAACCGATAGCAGATGCGGTGAGGGGAATTCTTGATGGTCATATTGTGCTGTCAAGAAAACTTGCATCGCGCAATCATTATCCTTCGATTGAATTGACGCAGAGTGTAAGCAGAATAATGCCCGATATAACGCCAAGAGCAATGCTTGAGCTTGCCGGAAAGGCAAAGGAAACAATAGCGGTCATGGAAGAAATGGAAGACCTTATCAATATAGGGGCATACAAAAAAGGAGCCAATCCCGCCGTTGACCGCGCTGTTGAAATAATAAGACCTTTGAATGAATTTCTTAAACAGGGAATTCACGAAAAATATGACTTTGAGAAGGAATTGGTAAGACTTAATTCAATATTAAAAGGAGGCGCGGCATGAAAACCTTTAAATACCGTTTTGAGGAAATACTGAAAGCAAAGAAGAATGCGGAAGATTCAATAAGAAATGAATGCAAGAAGATACAGAACGAAATAAACCTTGAAGAAATAAAGCTGAATCTTGCCGAAGAGAAAGAAAGACAGATGGCGGCCGAAATGATAAGAAAAAATTTCAGCGGCGGAGTGGAAGAGATAAAAATGTATCATCAGTATATCATCTATCTACGCGAATTCGTAAAAAGAAAAAGGGAAAATATTGCGGAATTGAATCAAAAACTTGAAAAAAAGAGAAAAGATCTTCTTGAAGCCGTAAAAGAGACAAAGACTTTCAGCAAAATAAAAGAAAAAGACGAAAAAGAGTATCTCGCGGGAATAGAGCTTGAAGAAAGAAAAATGAATGATGAGGCCGCTTTGTTCCGTTACAGACACGGAATGATAGGCCTTGTGCTTCAATAAGGCGGGTTAACATGGAATTTTCAATTTTAAAGAGTATCGGAAACAGGAAATCATATTCTGCGGCTTCAAAAAAAGCGGCGGCGATAAAAGGTTTTGAAAAAATGCTGAACTGTGAGAAAGAAACTTTAAATTCGGGTGAAAAAATGAAGCGTGTCAAAAAAGACAGGTTTTTAAACGACCGTTTGACAGAGACGTCAAATTTTATGAAGCACAAAAAAGATGCGGAAAAGCTTAAAGAGCCTGCAAATCAGGCTGTAATAATGAACCTGTCATTCACGGAAAAAGTGAAAGTTGAGAATGTGAAAAAAGAAGAGATTACGGAAAAAAAAGAAAATATTTTAAGCAAAGAAAAGGAACCGAAAAAGAATGTTAAAAAAATCATTGAGAGCGGTTCGGAAGAAAATATTATGCCCGGTTTTATTAAGGTTATAAATATGGGCCAAAAAGTTGAAGATTTGGAAAAAAACAAAACCGAAGAAAAAAACACAAAGTTAAACAAGACGGTTATTATAGATCTGCACGGGGGAAATTTCACGAAAAATGAAATACGTTCCGATGAAGGCATAAAAACGGAAACGGTCAAAGAAAATGTTAAAGAAACGGCAAAACAGAATTCAAAACATGTAAAAAACATTTCCGTGGAAGATTCTGCAAGAATGAATGCGGTTAAGGAAATGATAAACGGTTTTAAAGAACAAATAGAGCTTAAGATCTCGGAAACCGTGCAGACTCCCGAGAGAACGCGTATAATCGGCCAGGTAAATCTTGAAAGCGCCATAAAGATTGAAAAAAGCTTAAATTCTTTACCTGTTATAAACGACACCGCCTCTGTTTCAAAACTTGCGGAAACAATAGCGGCTTCGGTAAAAAGGGTTTTTATTGAAAATCCGGAATCAAACCGGGAATATACAATAAATATAAAAATTGATCCGCCCCAGCTTGGTCATGTTGAAGTGAAAAGTGTAATAAAAGGTTCGGAGATATTTTTAAATCTTTCCGCCTTTGGCCGCGAATCTTATGAGGCTTTGCAGGGCAATGCCGACAAATTAAGAAGCGAGCTTTCGCAGTTTTTTTCGAATGTAAATGTTTCAATAAATTTTGGTTCCGAGAAGGATGCAAGACAGCCGGATTTGTTCGAAAAAGACAGAGTTGATCAAATGCATTTAAAGGTAAAACCGGCATTAAAAATTCAATATAACCCTGTAATTGAAAAAAACACATATCTGGTCTGAAAGGAGGATTATATGTCTGTTGAAAAAATAACAAATCTTTCTCAAAGCGGAGTGGGAATAGGGGATACAACACAGAAAATATTGGGGAAAGATGATTTTTTAAAACTGCTTATAACGGAATTAAAATATCAAGACCCTTTGAATCCGGCTTCGGATAAAGAATTTATAGCGGAGCTTGCCCAATTCTCAAGCCTGGAACAAATGACAAGCATTAACAGCAATATTCAAAGTCTTGTGACTTTGCAGAATTTAAACCAGATTAATTTTGCGGTTAATCTGGTTAATCACAATATAATCGGAAAGGATGATTCCGGAAAAAATGTGGAAGGGATGGTGCAGAACGTATCTTTTGCGGACGGACAGACATACCTTGTTGTTAACGGTGTTAATGTAAATTTGAAAAATATAATAAAAATATATTGAGGAGGTAATCAGCCATGATGAGATCACTTTTTGCGGGGGTTTCAGGACTTAAAGAACATCAGACAATGATGGACATAATAGGGAACAATATAGCAAACGTTAATACGGTTGGATTTAAGGCAAGCAGGGTTATTTTTGAAGACATGGTAAGCCAGACAACCAGAGGAGCATCCGCCCCTATAGACGGATACGGAGGACAGAATCCAAAGCAGGTGGGGCTTGGCGTAAGCACAGGTTCAATTGATGTCATACACACACAGGGCAATCTTCAGTCATCCGGCAAACTTACCGACCTTGCAATTCAGGGCGGAGGATTTTTTATACTCAGGGAAGGAACTGACCAGAAAATGTATTTTACAAGAAACGGCAGTTTTGACGTTGATGCGGCAAACAACCTTGTTAATCCCGCAAACGGGCTTAAAGTTCAGGGATGGATGGCCGATTCCCTTGGGCAGATACAGACAGCTTTGCCCATAAGCGATATTTCAATTCCGCTTGGAGAGCTTATGATAGCAAGGCCTACGGATTTGGTTCAATATGTCGGCAATTTAAATTCCGGCGCCGCCATAGGGCCCGCTTCACAGTATGTAATAACGTCTGAAGTTTTTGATTCGCTTGGGAATTCATATTTAATATCCATAACTTTTGAAAAAACGGCCCCAAATTCATGGACGTGGACCGCATCAGGACCCGGCGTGAGCGTGGGCGCATACAATACGGGAACAATTGATTTTAACACTGACGGTTCTTTTCTTGCGCAGAGCGGTTCGCTTGAAATAGACACATCGGCAAACGGCGCCGTAAGCCCGCTTTATATAACCGCCGATTTCAGCATGGCAACCCAGTTTGCAACCGCGAATACGATTGCAACCGGAGAACAGAACGGATACAGTCCCGGCGTTCTTGAAACATTTAACATATCACAGAACGGTCTGATAACCGGAATTTACAGCAACGGCTCAACAAGGGATATTGCAATGATTGCAATGGCAACTTTCAGAAATCCGGGCGGTCTTGTTAAGGAAGGAAACAGCACATACAGGAACACAAGCAATTCCGGAATACCTCAGATAGGAACGGCGTTAACTGGCAGCAGGGGCGCAATAGTGTCCGGCACTCTTGAAATGAGCAATGTTGATCTTGCAAAAGAATTTACGGATATGATTATAGGACAGCGCGGATTCCAGGCAAACAGCAAAATAATATCCGTTGCGGATGAAATGCTTACAACGCTTGTAAACCTGAAAAGGTAAGGTGATATAAAATGATAAAACTAAAAAGAATGGGCGACGGATTTGTTTACATAAACGAGAGATATATTGAATCAATAGAGGTGGCGCCCGACACAACAATAAAGCTTCATAACGGCACCACTTTTGTTGTTCAGGAAGACGCCGATGAAGTCATGCACAAAATGCTTGAATGGCAGAGAAAGACGCACGGAAAAAAGTGACGGGGAGGAAATAAAATGGACATAATTACGGTAACAGGTCTTGTTATTGCATGGGGAAGCGTTATAATCTCCGCTATATTTGAGCATAATCACATAGGAAACTGGGGGAGTTATTTAAAACTTGGGCCTTTGGTTCTTGTGCTTGGCGGCTCTCTTGGCGCGACAATGATAGCGTTTACAAAGGAAGAAATGATGTCAATGCTCAGCGTGACAAAGCAGGCATTGTTCAACAAAGAAAGAGAATACACCGAGATAATTAAGATGATTGTTGAATACAGCAAGCAGGTAAGACGCGACGGGCTGCTTGTGCTTGAAAAACAGACAAAAAATATAAAAGACCCGTTTATGAAAAAAGGCGTTCAGCTTCTTGTGGACGGCGTTGATATGAATCATATAAGAATAATAATGGAAA
>CAYQIS010000017.1:0-43985 GCA_964417645.1 uncultured Spirochaetia bacterium | reverse complement strand
TTATATAATACGTTGTCGCCCGGCAGCGCAGGGTTTAACGGAAGGGCATCGGGCAGGGATCCAAGAACTTTGATTAACTATACTAGCGTACCCGCAACATCCGCTATGGTTAATGTGGTAAGTCCGGCTTCGCTTGTGTCTGAAATTAACATAAACGGTCCGGCTTTTGTTAACCTTAACCAGAACGTAACAGTAACAATGACGGTTACAAATACAGGTTCTGCCGCTGCGAACAATGTAATCCCTTCGCCGCTTGCGGAAACTTCAATTTCAACCGGCGGCATGGTGCTTCAGTCAGGGCCGGCTCCGGCTTCTGCAAACATAAACGGCGGAAGCAGTGCGGTATTTACGTGGATTTATCAGGCTGCGGGGCTTGGAACAGTTTCGCTTTCGGGTAATGCCATGGGCATTGATCAAAACAGCAATGAACAAAAAACTTCCGCGCCTGTTAATTCCAATGCGGTAATTATACAGGTTCCGGCTTCGCTTGTATCAAGCCTTAATGCTTCGCCTTCATATCTTGGCACAGGCGACCGCATAACGGTTGTTATGAATGTGGCAAACAGCGGGCAGGCTTCCGCGGTAAATGTTGCGCCTGCGCCGGTTGGTTTAAATCTTATTAATGGCGCTGATTTGACGCTTAATGCAGGGCCATTGCCTTCCTCTGTAAATATACCCGGAGGCTCAGCGTCTGCGTTTACCTGGATATATACGGCAGACCTGCCGGGTACGGTTAATTTCACTGTCACGGCGTCGGGAATTGACGCAAATGACGGCTCTGCCGTTACCACGGGAAGCAACACTTCAAACAGCTGTGTAATATATCCGTCAGCCGCGGTTGCGATAAACAGCTTGACCGCAGTTCCTTCAACGGTTTCAGTGGGACAAAACATAACTTTTGTGATGAATGTCGGCAACCCGGGCATTGGCTGGGCCGAAGGGGTTGCTCCTTCTGCGGAAACAATAATTGCTTCAGGCGGCGCTTCTTTCGCAAAAATCAGCGGACCTGTACCGTCGGGCTCTTATGACATTGCCCCGTCGCTTAATATGGATTTCACATGGGTTTATCAGGCAATGGCGCCGGGGACAATCGTGTTCAGCGCCAACGCCGTGGGATATAACCAGGCCAACAAGGCAACAAGGACAGCCGCGGCGGCCTGGAGCAATCCTGTAAGTGTACAGGCCGCAACTTCCTTTGCCGCATCGCTTATTGCGCAGCCGTCAACGGTTTCCGTTGGCCAGATTATAACGGTTATAATGCCGGTAACGGTTAACGGAGCGGGTGCTGACGCCGCCTTTGGCGTGACTCCTGTTGCTTCCGTTCCGGGAGCGGCGGTTATACTTAATTCGCCCGCGCCTGTAAATCTTGCTTCGGGAATGTCGCAGCACTTCACGTGGACGTTCTCCGCCAATGCATCAGGGTCAATTACGTTTGCGGGCGTTGCAATCGGTTATGACACAAACAGCAAGGTAACAAGAACGGCAAATGTTTCAAGCAATGCCGTAAATATACAGACCGTCCCGAATCTTGTAAGCTATATTACGGCTCAGCCGGCAATTGCAAAGACTGATGTTGACGTGTTTACGGTTGTTATGACGGTTTCAAATTACGGGCAGGCGTCTGTTGGTTCGCTTGTTCCGTCAATTGCAGCTTCCGGTATTCCGTATCCGGGTCTTGTAAGCGGGCCTGTGCCTGCAACATCTTCAATAGCGGGGTCCGGAGGAACCGCGAGATTTACATGGACTTATTCTGCGTCCGGAATCGGCATGCTTTCAATAAGCGGATATGCGCAGGGCACGGATGAAAATACAGGGGTAAATTACGGTTCGCAGGGAACAGTTACGGGAGTAAACATAGTATCTGATAAGCCGGTTCTTGCGGCATCGTTAAGCGCATCGCCGATGAATGTCTCAACCGGCCAGAGATTTACGGTTATAATGACGGTAAGCAATGCAGGTCTTGTTGATGCAGCCACGGTCACTGTTTCCGCCGTTAATATAACATCAGGTTCTGCGTCGCTTCAGTCAGGTCCTGTACCCGCGTCTGTTTCAATACCTGTTGGCCAGTCCCGCAACTTCACATGGACATTTAACGCCCAAAGCAGCGGCGCTATAACGCTTGAAGCGTCCGCCCGTGAAATAACTTCAAATCCAAACCAGGATTCAAATATGGCGTCAGTAACAGTTACAGGATTCGCTCCGCCTGCGTTTACCGCAAACTATATGCAGATACCTGCGGGAACATATTCAACAGGCCAGACAATAACGCTTACAATGACAATAAGCAACACTGGCGCAACTGATGCCGTAAATGTCCAGCCCGTGCTTCCTCTTACAAGGGTCGGCACAGGAAATGCGGTATTGTCTTCGCCCAATCCTTCGGCATTGTCAATACCTGCGGGCGGATACGGGATATTCACATGGACCGCAAACCTTACCGCAGGCGGAACCCTTGGCTTCTATGGCAAGGCGCAGGGCGCGGATATAAGGACAGGCACTGTTTATCAGAGCGTTACTGCAACATCAAATATAATAAACGTGGAAACTCCGCCTCAGCTTGCCTCTTCAATTGCCATACTTGGCAGCGCCATGAATCTTGGCCAGCAGGTGACGGTTGTTATGACCGTAACCAACAGCGGAACGGCTGATGCTTTGAATGTGTCGCCTTCGGATTTATTCATAACTTCGGCTTCAACGGGCGGAATGGTGCCTCCCGTAGGGCCTGTTCCTGCATCACAGAATATTGCGGCGGGTACGTCAGCTTATTTCAGCTGGAGCTTCAGCGCAACTGGCCAGGGCAATGTTGCTCTTTCAGGGAATGCAACGGGTTATGATGAAAACAGCGGCCTTGCCGTAAGCTCGGCAATGAGCCAGAGCAATATGATTGTTATTACAACAAAAGCGGCGCTATCGGCGGCTTTAAGCGTATACCCGTCGGATGTAAAAACAGGCCAGGATATAACTCTTGTAATGACCGTAACAAATACGGGCGGAGCTTCGGTAAATGCGCTTACGCCTTCGGCGCCTGTAATATCCGGAACAGGCAATGCCGTGTTAAGTTCAGGGCCTGTGCCCGCTTCACAAACATTAAGCGGCGGTTCTTCAGCCGGCTTTGCGTGGATATACACTTCAACCGCGCCGGGAAGCATTTCTTTTGCTTCAAGCGCAACGGGAACCGATGCCAATGAACTTACGCCTGTTTCAACGGGAACGGCATCATCAGGTAATGTAACAATAACGGACTCCGCTTACCTTATATCCGAAACATCGGTATCATCAGGCGTGGTTTCAACCGGCCAGCTGATTACTGTTATTATAACCGTAACAAATAGCGGAACGGCTTCAACGGTCGGCAATATAACGCCAAGCGCTTCCGTATACTTCTTTAACGGAGCCAATGCGGCGCTTTCATCCGCGGCAGTTCCTTATACCTCGGCGCTGCCTGCAGGCGCGTCAGCCGCGTTTACATGGACATATAACCCGACAAGCCAGGGAACAGTGATGTTCAGCACAACTGCGGTTTATGGCGCATCGGACGGAATAAAACTTGTTGACCCGGATCTTACACCGCAGGTAATAATACAAAACAAAATGGATATTGTGTCCGATGTATTCGCGCCTCTGGCGGCAAATACAAACCAGATATTTACCGTGACAATGGTTGTAACAAATACCGGCGGCGCAACCGCGGTTAACGTGACGCCGCAGCTTACATTAAGCGGAACCGGCGGCGCCTGGGCAAACCTTCTGTCTTCGCCTGTTCCGGGAACAATTGCCGGCGGCTCAAGCGCGGCGTTCCTGTGGGAATATCAGGCAACAGGCACAGGCACGATTTATGTAAGCGGCAATGCCGTGGCGCAGGATATCAATGACATGTCATATGTTGACATAACTTCCTGGTCTGCAAGGCGCTATATAAATGTACAGGCTCCGGCATCGCTTACGATTACATCCTTTGCGGTATATCCGCCGGTTGTATCCAATGAACAGTTCTTTACAATTACAATGACGGTAAGCAATTCAGGCGGAAGAGCCCTTGATGTTGTAACGCCCACGCTTTCAGGCACAGGCAGCGGCACGGCAACAAGGCTTACCGGCCCGGTACCCGCAAACACATCGCTTGCGGGCGGCCAGGCGCAAACATTTACATGGACTTATTCTGCCGCGGCGGTTGGCAGTATTACATTCAGCTGCGGGGCTTCGGGCATAGACCTTAATACGGGTGTTGTGGTACAAAGCGGACCTTCGCCCGATCAAACAATCACAATAATACCGCAGCAGGCAATACTTACATCATCGCTTTCAATGAATCCTCTGGTTGCAGGGCCAAACCAAAGGATTACGCTTGTGTTGACCGTTACAAATACTGGTCTTCATGCGGCAAATAATGTTTCGCCTTATGCCGGAACCGTTCTTTATGACGGCGGTTACATGAAATCATTGACACACAGCGCGCAGACAGCGCCGGTTAATCTGGGTGTTGGGCAAAGCACAAGTTTCAGGTGGGTTCTTGAAACAGGAACAACATTTGGAACTGTAGTGTTCAGCGCAAGCGCAACAGGCACAGACGCGCTGCTTGCTTGGACTGTTGATTCAAATCAGGCCGTTTCAGCGCCTCTTACAATACAGGCGCCGCCTTCGCTTTCAAGCAGGGTTGACGCCGTGCCGTCATCGGTCAATGAAGGGCAGTATATAACAATAATTATGACAGTCACAAATAACGGCGCTTCAGCCGCTTACGACCTTACACCGTCGCAGCTTTACAAGAGCGGTACTGGACAGACAAGCCCGAACAACCCGAACACACCGCAGCCTTTAACGCAGACAGTTGCGGGCAGCGGCGGTGTTGCGTACTTTACATGGATTGTTCCCGCAACAGCTTCAGGCACGGTAAGCTGGACCGGCTGGGTTACGGGAAAAGACATCAATAACGGAACTTTATACAGCTCGGCTTCATCGTCAACAAACACGGTGCTTATACAGAAACCGGCGAACCTGTCTGTCAATCAGCCTTTTATACGCGTGCCGTCTTTTGCAAGCGCTGATTCCGCGGCGTCAAATTATCAGGTAATAACCGTAACATTAAGCGTCACAAACACAGGTGATGCAACTGTTGTTGCGGCCACACCGTCGCTTGTAATATCGCCTTCAAGCACGGGCGGCGTATATCCGCTTACATCGCCGGCTCCCGTCAATATTACAGGCGGTTCTGTACAAACATTTACATGGACTTTCAGCGCAACCGGACTTGGAAATGTTGCGTTTAACGGAATGGTTTCCGGAACAGACAGCAATACCGGCCTTACGGTTAACTCGTTGTCAGGAACTTCAAATGTCTGCGCGATACAGTCCGCGGCATCGCTGTCATCACAGATAACCGTCAGCCCGCTGCAGAGATTCAACGGACAGGAATTTACCGTAATATTGTCTGTTACAAACAGCGGACAGGCGGCTGCTCAGAATGTATACTTTGCAGGGTTTGCGTATGAAGCCTCAGGCGCGGTGCCCGCGCTTGTTTCAGGCCCGTCGGCATTAACACAGACGGTTTCCGGCCTTTCAACCGGCAGGTTTACATGGATTTATACCGCATCAGGCGACGGAGTCATAACTTTCAGCGCTTATGCAACAGGCAATGACGCAAATGCCTCATGGCCGCTTACAACTTCGCTTACGGGCGCAACTGTTACCATAACGGCATCAGCTGCTCTTACATCTTCAATATCAGTGTCGCCGCTTAGTGTAAGCACAGGACAAAATGTAACCGTAATAATGAACACGGTAAATACAGGAACGCCGCCTTCGCTTGCTTACAATGTTTATCCTGACAATATCTTTAATCAGGGAAGCGCAAGCTTCAGCCTTGTAAGCGGGCCTGTAACCGCGGGGCCGCAGCCTGTCACTCTTGCGGTCGGGGAGGCTGTTGATTACACATGGATATATCAGGCATCAGCTCCGGGAATATCCAATTTCAGCACAAGGGCGGTTGCTCTTGACAGCGGAATAGGAGTAATCACCTCGGTATATCTGCAGACACAGCCTGTTGTTGTGCAGACCGCTGGAAGCCTGCTGTCTTCCGTTAATATATCAACCGTAAAAACAAATATTGGTTCTGACATAACTGTTACAATGACAGTTTCAAATACCGGAGGAGCCGCGGTAAATAATGTAACGCCTGTATTTGGATATACCGGTCCTGTTACATTAACTTCAGGGCCTGCGCCCGCGTCGGCTGCATCCGTAAACGGCGGAAGCAATGCCGTGTTTACGTGGATATTCAGCGCAACAGGCTCCGGCACTCTTGCATTTACCGGGCTTGGAACCGGCGTTGATTCCAACAGCGGCCTTACGGTATCCTCCATTGTCACATCAGCGCCAAACTGCATCATACAGTCGCCGGCTTCGCTTGTTTCAATTGTAAGTACGCAGCCGCCCGCTACTCTGTCAAGAACACAGGTGATGACAATGATTCTTACTGTTAACAATACGGGTGAAGCGGATGCCATAAATGTGACGCCAACTGCGGTTGCCTTAAGCAACAACGGCACAACCGGCAATTGGCAGTTAATTGGCGCGGGAACGCCCGGCGGAATTAACATGATTGCGCCCCGCAATATAGCCGGAGGTGCAAGCGCGTCATTCACGTGGACTTATTCTGCAACAGGTGCGGGAGAAATCACATTCAGCGCGGCTGCGACGGGAACTGATGCCAATACAGGCGCGGTGCTTACAACAGCCGTAACAGATGCAACTCTTGTGATAACAGAGCCGTCAGCAAACCTTGCCGCAACGCTTGACGCTTCGGCAATTGTGGAACCAATACCTCTTAATACAAACATAACGGTTGTTCTTAATGTTACAAACACGGGCCTTGTTGCGGCAACTGCGGTAACGCCGACGGCGATGTCTATTGTTAATGGAGTCTTAATCAGCTATATAGCGGGTCCTCTGCCTGCGGCAATTCCTTCAATCGGAGTCGGTGAAACAGCAAGGTTCACTTGGATATACGGCGCGCTTTCAACGCCGGGCTCGGTCACTTTCTCCGCTGGCGTAAGCGGAACAAACTTTGGCACATCAACAGTAATTGCATCAAATACGCCAAGCGACTCTGTTATGATAAGACCGTCAGGCCCGAGCTTTAACATGTCGCTTAATGCTTCGCCTTCCGTTGCGGGGCTTGGCGACCAGATAACGGTTATAATGAGTGTCAATAATAACGGCCAGCTTGACGCCGATAATGTTGTTCTTAATCCGGGCGCAGGCTTGCAATTCAGCGGGCCGGGCAGTGTAGTACTTGCGGCGCCAAGCCCGGTAACTTATTTTGCCCTTCCTGTGGGCGCAACACAAAATCTGACTTGGATTTATACGGCAACATCGGGCGGATCCGTAAGCTTTAATACCGGAATTGCTTTCAGCTATTACGATCCTTATGATGCATTGCCGTTTAAGAGCGGAAGCACAGCTTCAAATTCAGTTGTTTCAAATGTTGTCACAATAGCGCCGGGTTCAAGCATAATTGCAAGGGAAGACATGTATCTTTCGGCAAATTCCTTTGACCCGTCAAGGAATGAAAAAGTCTATATTGTATTTGGAGTGCTTAAAGCCGCAGACGCGAAAGCTGTTATTTATTCAATATCGGGCGAGAGGATAAGGACAATTGAAGCCGGTCCCGTAAGTCCGGGAATATTGTACAGCCAGCTGATTGCATGGGACGGCAGGGCAGATGACGGCAGGATAGTCACAACCGGTATTTATTTTGTGGAAATACAGGCAGGCTCTTACCGCGAGATAAGAAAAGTTGCGGTAATTAAAAAATGACGGTGAAACATGAAAATTAAGACTCTGTTTATTGCAGTGTTTTTTATCACGCTCTCGGCAAGCCTTTTTGCGCTTGGCGGAGGCACAAGCAATGCCGATTTTCTGAAAATCGGCGTCGGGGCAAGGCCGTCTGCCATGGGCGAAGCCTATTCCGCTGTGGGCGGCGAAGCCTCGGCTTCTTTTTGGAATCCCGCGCTGATTGCGTATGAAGAAAAAATTAACGCAACAATAATGCATCTTTCCTGGTATGAAGGGACAAATTATGAATATTTATCCGCGGTGATGCCTTTTACAAGTGATATTTCGGCGGGCATTTCCGTGAATTATTTCTGGATTCCTGCGTTTAACAGCACTGTAGACAGCTTTGGAAACGCGCTGGAACCGGATAATAATCTTATATCTTATGATATGGCGGTTACGGCGTCTGTTGCAAAAATAATGGGGGATATGTACACCAGGGACTTTACAATAGGGAACATTTCTCTTGGTTTAAATGTAACTTATATACAAAGAAAGGTACTTGATTATCAGCTGCCCGCGGTTTTCATGGCTGATCTTGGCCTTGCGGCCAATATCACGGACTCTTTAAGAGGCGCCCTTGTTGTACAGAATATCGGCAGCGCTGCGGGAAACGACCAGTCTCCGCTTAATGTAAAACTTGGCATGTCTCATACATATGATTTCAGCAAGGATTTTGGTATTCTGGTATCAGGCGATATAAACAAACCGATAGACACCAAAAATCCCGAGTATGTCAAATGGCTTGGGGGATTGGGTGTTGAGGTGAAAATAATTGAAATTATCAATCTGCGTGCGGGTTATAAATTTGGCAGGCAGGATGAAAGTTATACCGTTGGTGCGGGTTTGAAAGTTAAGGACATGGGAAGCCTTGATTTTGCTTTTGCTCCTCATGCATCTCTCGGAAACTCCATGAGATTCTCCTTGTCTTTGATGTTCGGCAATTCCGTGCCAAGACCTGCGGTGGGCGCGCCAAAAGCTCCTGTTTCCATTAAGGCAATAGCGGGAGACAAAGTTGTTTCAGTGGGCTGGGCGCCGAATCAGGAGGCAAATATTGCGGGATATAACATTTATTACAGAAAAAAAGGAACGGGTAAATTTGAACTGTTAAACAAAGAACCGGTTATTGAACAGGAAAAATATAAGGCAATACTTGAAAATGACATTACATATGAATTTGCCGTGTCTGCCATAAACAACAGGGGGCTTGAAAGCGTTCTTTCCGAAAAAGTTTTGGCAACGCCGAAAAAATATGTTCCTGTAAAACCGCCTGTAATAAAAGGCATTGAAGCCAAAATTGAAGGCAACGGCGTTATAATAGTTTGGGATGAAAGCAAGGATACAAATGTTACGGGTTATAACATGTATTTTAAAACAAAAGATGAAACCCGCTTTAGAAAACTTAATAAACAGCCGATAAAAGAAGGTAAAGCAACACTGGCGGGATTGAAGCCCGGTATGCTATACTTCTTTAAGGTGACTTCCGTAAGTAAAGACGGAGTTGAAAGCGACTTCTCGGAAGCTGTAACGGCCAAACTTGCACCCAAAGGCGGAAGCGCCGTTTCCGATGAAGATGAAGATTATCAGGGAACAGAGGATAATGCCCAAGAAGGCGGTCAGGAATATTTCTGACAACCCGCGGATTAATTCTTACTGACTGGCAGGTGTTCTTTGCTAAAGGGCGAGTTAATTACCAGCGACAACAGCAGAGAAAGTAAAATTAAGGCACTTCAGGGAGATGTTAATGTAAGGTGGATTGTATTGGCGCTTGGCGTGCCTGCCATAATTATCTATTCGCTTTTCAATAAAACGTTTAACCCGGCGCCTGTTCTTGTAATAGCATTAATTGTTGCCGCCCTTAATATTTTTTATTACTTCCTTATAAGAATTCAAAAAATTCCGGTAGACCCGATAATTTATACCGCGGTATTTTTGGATATTGCTTTTGTAAGCGCGGCAACATTTTTTACCGGAGGATATAAAAGTTCTTTTTATGCCCTTTATTTTGTAATATTGTTTGATTCCTGTTTTGACTTTTTCAGGGGTAAAATATATGTGGTTCTTACGTCTGTTATAGTTTTTATGTATTCTGCCGTTTTCTTTATGACTGTGCCGCAGAAAATCATATATGCTGAAATACCGGAATTTGTCTTAAGGGTGATTTTTCTTGCGCTGGCCGCAATGGTGACTCACGGAATATCTTCCGAGATGCGCAGCAGGGATGAAAAGTCACGAAACGCTTCAATGGAAGTTGCCAGAATGCACAGGGAAGTTCTTGAAGCCCATTCGGGATTGCAGGAAAAAGTTGCGGTTGCAACCGAATCTCTTGAAAGGGCAAATATGCAGCTTGTAAAGAAAAATTTAAGTCTTCTTGCCGTGCATGAAATATATAAAAATGCTTATGAGGCGGGAACTGTACAGAAACTTTTTGACAAGATTCTTGGCACAATAATCCCTTTGATGAAAGCAAACGGCGGCTTGATATTTGAGCTTTCGCCCGGCGGAGAAAGTTTGATACTTAAGGCAATAAAGATTTTTGGTCAGGACAATGTCTTTGATATACGCGAAGGCATGGAAATAAAGATAAAAAGTGAATCTGTTTTTTCTGAGGTAATAAAATCCAAGAAAGGCAGATACAGGGATAATGTTGCCGGCCTGGAAGAGCATGAACTTGTAAATTTGATAGCCGAAGGCGGTTATGTAATTTCTCCGATGATAGCGGCGGGAAAAGTAATGGGCGTTATTATGGTTTTCAGCAATGTTCCTGAAATTCTTGGAAAAAACGACAGCGATCTGCTGGATATAATAGGCGAGCAGGCAGGCACTTTGGTTGAGAACAGGATGCTGTTTGATGAAATGAGTGTTAAGGCCGCAGGGCTTGAGAAGATTGTTAAGGTCACATCGGCGGTAGCCTCTTCCCTTGATGTTGATGAAATAGTGGCCGGCGCGCTTGTGGAATCAATTAAGAAAGTTTTTGTTGGAAGCAGCGGCACTCTTATAATGCAGGATAATGACGGCCGGCTTAAAATAATTGCCCAATACGGAATGGGCGGTGCGACGGCCATAGACAGAAAAATTCCAAAAGACTCAATTGCCGGGTTTGTTTTTATGAATTCAAGGCATCTTGCAATTAAGTCCGCCGAAAAAATAAAATTTTACAATAAAGGCGTGGATTCTCTTTATATTAAAGGGGCGGCAATATTGGTTCCTGTTATGGAAAAGGGGAGGGCAAGCGGTGTTCTTTGCATGACCAAGGATTCGGGCTTTTATAACAGGGATGACATTTACTTCCTTAACATACTTGCGGGCAGCATAAGCCGCGATATAGCCATAGCAAAACTTTATGACAATATAAAAAAGGACTATATAAATTCAATTTATGCGCTTGCGGCGGCTGTTGACGCAAAAGATCACTACACTCACGGACATTCAACAACTGTTATGAAGTATTCGGAAAAAATAGCCTTGGCAATGGGATTGCCGGATCAGGAGGTTGAGGATATTAAATATGCGGCGCTTCTTCATGACATTGGTAAAATAGGAATAAGTGAAAGTATAATCAACAAGCCGGGAAGGCTTACAGGGGAAGAATACAGCATAATTAAAATGCATCCTCAGATGGGGGCAAATATCATATCTAAAATTGATTCGCTTAAGAAACTTGTGCCGCTTATGATCGCGCACCATGAGTGGATAGACGGCAACGGATATCCGCTTGGGTTAAGAGGCGAAGAAATTCCGCTGGGCGGGAAAATTATAGCGGTTGCCGACGCTTATTCAACAATAACTTCAAAAAGACCCTACCGTGAAGCAAGAACAATGGAGGAAGGAATAAAAGAAATGAGAAAGTATGCCGGCACGCAGTTCGACAAAGAAGTTGTTGAAGCTTTTGTAAAAGTTCTGCTGCAGGAAGCAAAAGAGGAGGCGGAACAGGTTCAATCAAGAGCTCTTGGATCCGAAAATCAGACTTCTTCGGAACAGAAAAAAGAGAAAAGAAGGCTTAGGATACATGTTGAAGGAGACCCTTTAAATCCCGAAATTATCAAGGATGATGAAAGTTTTTATTCTTAAATTTTAAGGATTGTCCCCGCCAAAACGAAATTTACTTTGGTTTTATTTTGTGTTAGTATCAGTAGCCGAAAATAACAATCAGGAGGAAATGATGCCGTTAAAATTAGGTTTGCCCAAAGGAAGCCTTCAGGAATCCACGTTTAATATATTTAAAAAAGCGGGTTTTAGCATTAAGGCCGATTCAAGAAGCTACTACCCTTCGGTTGATGATGAAGAACTGCAGATAACACTTGTACGTGCGCAGGAGATGGCAAGATATGTCGCGGAAGGCATATTTGACGCGGGGCTTACGGGGGAGGATTGGGTTGAAGAAAGCGGTGAAAGCGTAAAGAAAGTTGATAATCTAATATACGGCAAAGCGGGTTTAAGGCCTGTGCGCTGGGTGCTTGCGGTGCCGGAAGATTCGAAGATTAAATCGGTTAAGGATTTGTCGGGAAAAAGAATTTCAACGGAATTGGTCAATACCGTTAAAAAGTGGCTTAAGAAAAACAAGGTTAAGGCAAAAGTTGAATTCAGCTGGGGCGCAACGGAAGCAAAACCTCCGCATCTTGCGGATGCCATTGTTGAGCTCACTGAAACGGGCAGTTCTCTGAGGGCCAATAAACTCAGGATAGTTGACACGGTAATGACCTCAACTACTGTTATGATAGCGAATAAAAAGTCATGGAACGACCCAAAAATCAGAAAAAAACTTGAAGACATAATGATGCTTCTTAAGGGTGCTTTGTCTGCCGAGGAAAAAGTCGGGCTTAAATTAAATGTAAATGAAAAAAATCTTGAAAGAGTGCTGTCCATATTGCCGGCAATGAAAAAACCGACCATATCACATCTTATCGGGGAAGAAAAGTGGTTGGCGGTTGAAGTTATAATTGACGAGAAAAAAGTCAGGAATATTATACCTATGCTTAAGGCCGCCGGAGCATGCGACATTATTGAATATCCTTTAAACAAGGTAATTCATTGATTCATGAAAAAGTTTTTTGTTTTTTTTGCCTTTTTTGTTTTTTTATATGTGCCTTTAAAAGCGGGGGAAAATATTGATTTGTCTCCGGAAGCTGATAATTTTATTTATGGCGCGGAGCCGCAGTATGACACGGATGAAAATTATTATTTTTCCGTAACCCGTTCTCCGGATTTTAAGATTAACACGTCTCCCGCCAGGATAATTTACAAGAAAAATGAAATTTTTACGGATTTTAAAGTGAATTTGGTGGAAACAATTCCTTTTGGGTTCAGCCTGGGCTATATTGGTTTGTTTATAACCAGAATGATTGAACAAAAAACATTTACTCCAAAAATAGAGGATATAAGCAAGTATCCTGATCAGTCAAAAAATCCCGTGATATGGACAACCGCGGGTCTTGTGGCGCTCACTTCCGCGGTTAATTTTATTTGGTATTATGATTATAAGGGGCCAAATACCGATGCCCAAAAAGACAAACAGAAATAAAAGACAGTCAATAAAGCTTGATTATAAGAACATGATGGCTGACGGAATAAAAGATTCCGGATTAACCGGATCCGAATTGCGTAAGTTGCATTCTTTTTTGAATTTGGCCGAGAAATCCGTAAAGCAGAAACGTGATGACGGCATGCTTGGTTTTATGCTCATGCCTTATGATGCAAAAAAAAGGGAAGAAATCAAAAAGACTGCAGACAGAATCAGGCGGGAAATTGAAAATGTTGTTGTAATCGGCCCCGGCGGATCTTTTTATGCTTCGGCGGCGATTGTTTCCGCGTTAAGACAGCCTTTTTATAATGAACTGCCTTCTGAAAAACGCAAGGCGCCAAGATTTTTTGCGCTGAGCGGAAGCGATCTTGATGAGCTGAACGGAATTTTGGAAACCTTGGATTTAAAACGCACATTTTTTTATGTAATATCGAAAAACGGTTTTTCTTTTTCCGCCTGCGCTTCCGCGGGGCTTATAATAAAAAAAATGTCTTTGCATGCGCCGGAATGCATTAAAAACAATATTATTATTACGGCATCCGGTAAAACAGAACGTCTTTATAATTTGGCGGAGAAACACAAAATAAATTTATTGTATACCGAAGAAAACACGGCTCAGGATTTTTCGGTGCTTGGGTATAACGGATTGCTGCCTGCGGCCTCGTGCGGCATAAATATTGACGAGATTTTAAAAGGCGCCGCGTATATGGACAGTTTAATCTCGGAGCGTACCGCAATAAAGAATCCGGCTTATATGATGGCTTTTATGAAGTTTATATCGGAACGTAAATTTGGAAGAAAAATTAATTTAATAATGCCACTGTCCTCTCGTTTAAACAATATATGCCGTTGGTACGAAGGTTTGCTGAAATGCGTTGCGGGCGGTCAAATCATAAATGACGGGAAATCTGTCAGCCCGGGTTTTATATCGATTGCCGCGGAGGATCCAGGATGCAATTATTCCGATTTACAGCTGACAGGCGAAGGAATTAACGATAAAATTATTACTTTTATGTGTGTTGAGAAATCAAAAAATGATCAAAATTTGGGATTTGAAGGAATACAAAAAAAATTTAACAGAAACAGTTTTCTGGTGTATGCAAGGTATAAATTTTTAAAGGACAGGCTTGCGTCAAACGGCAAGCCCAACATGACTTTAACGGTGCCTGAAATTACGGAGTTTTTTATCGGACAGCTTATATATTTGTTTGAAGCTGAAGCCGTGTTTCTTGCCGAACTTTATAACGTTAATGCTTTTGAACAGAATATGGCAGTGGAAATGGAAAATTATCTCGGTAAATTATTTGCGAAATCATATTCGGCGGGTATAATTAAGAAACAAAAAGTTAACAATAAATATATTATTTAAAACGGAGGAAATATGGCAGAAATAAGGCCTTTTAGGGCAGTTCATTATGACGTTGAAAAAGTTGACATTAAAAAAGTTATAATGCCGCCTTATGACATAATAAGGGATGTTGAAAAGTATTACGAAATGGATCCTTATAATATAATCAGAGTTGACAAGTGCAGGGATGAATCCGGAGATTCGCCTGTTTCGAAATATGTTCGGGCCGCGCAAACTTTGAATTCTTGGATTGATAAAGGCATTCTTGTAAGGGATGAAAAACCGTGCATTTATGTTTACTCGCAGGAATATTTCACTCCGGACGGAAAAAAACATGAGATGAAAGGTATTTTTGGGGTGTGCAGGCTGGAACCGTTTGAGAAAAAAGTTGTGCTGCCTCACGAGAAAACCCATTCGGGTCCCAAAGCGGACAGACTTATGCTTATGAGAGAAACCAAGGCAAATACAAGTCCGATACTTTCGCTTTATTTTGATCCCGAAGCGGAAGTTGAAAAAATAATTGTTCTGTGCATGAGAAAAAAGCCGTACTTTGATTTTACTGACGATGACGGGATAAAATACAGAATGTGGAAGATTGATGACTCTGAAATTATAGGGCAAATAACCGGGTTTTTTTCGGGAAAAAATCTTTTTATTGCTGACGGGCATCACAGGTATGAAACAGGGCTTAATTTCAGCCGCGAAATGAAGGAAAAAAAAGGGATAAAAGGCGAATCGGAATATGATTTTATACTGATGTGTCTTATATCGATGGAACATTCCGGAATTTCAATTCTTCCCACACACAGGCTAAAAAAACATTTTGGTTATGATTTGTTAAAAGCGCCGGAACTGGAAAGATTTTTTAAAGTTGAAAAAATAAAAACAATTGACGAACTGCGTAATATAATGGCTGTTCAGGACGGCAGCGTAAAAACAATAGGATGCCACATAAAAGGCGAAAATTTTACCCTGACGCTGAAAAAAGAAGAATATGCAAAGGTTGTGGATACAAAAAAACACATAATGGATTATTGGCTCCTTTATCCTTCAATACTGCACAGGCTTATATTTGAGAGAATTCTTGGCATGGAAGAAAGTTTAATAAACGAAGGCATTGATTATACGCCTGACATTGATGAAGCTGTAAGATTTGTAAAGGATAAAGGTTTTGAAGCGGCCTTTTTTCTTGGACCGGCCACGGTAAATGAAGTTAAAGTTATCTCGGAAAACGGCGAGGTTATGCCGCAGAAGAGCACTTATTTTCTGCCCAAGCTGGCAACCGGTTTGCTTTTAAATAAAATGGAAGGATAAAATGAATCTTTTTGAAGCGGATCTCAATTACGAAAGCTGCAGGCCGCTTGCTTACAGGATGCGCCCAAAAGATCTTAACGGGTATATGGGGCATGAAGATCTTATTGGGCCGGAAGGATATATTTCAAAACTTTTGAAGCTTGGCAAAATTCCTTCGCTGCTATTATGGGGTCCTCCTGGATGCGGGAAAACCACGCTTGCCATGATAATAGCCGAAAAAATAAACGCGGAATTTATATCCATGTCGGCGGTAACTTCGGGTTTAAAGGAAGTAAAAGAAACGGTTGAATTTGCCAAAATGAACATGCGCCGCGGAAAGAGAACTATTTTGTTTATTGATGAAATTCATCGTTTCAACAAGGCGCAGCAGGATGCTTTTTTGCCGCATGTTGAAAACGGCACCATAATTATGATCGGAGCAACGACTGAAAATCCGAGTTTTGAAGTTAATTCGGCTCTTTTGTCTAGATTAAGGGTTATACAGTTAAAACAGCTTTCTTCCGACGCCATACGTGAAATAGTAATAAGGGCTATAACCGATGAAAAAAACGGTCTTGGAATGAAAAAAATAAGCATAACGGAAGGGGCTTTGAAGGCTATAGATGTTTTAAGCGCAGGAGATGCAAGAACAGCGCTTAATATAGTTGAAGTAATTGACAGTCTGAAAGGCGCCGATATTTCTTACGAAATAACCGAGGATGATGTTAATGCGGCCGCGACAAAAAATATATTTCTTTATGATAAGGCGGGAGAAGAACATTATAATCTTATATCAGCTTTTCATAAAAGCATGCGTGATTCCGACCCTGACGGCGCTATATATTGGTGTGTAAGAATGCTTGAATCCGGCGAAGATCCGATGTATGTATGCCGAAGGATGATAAGGTTTGCAAGTGAGGACATAGGAAACGCGGATCCTTTTGCGCTTAACGTTGCTTTGGGGGCAAGGGACGCTTTTCATTTTCTTGGACACCCCGAAGGAGATTTGGCAATTGCACAGGCTGCCGTATACCTTGCTTGCGCGCCAAAAAGCAATGCGGTTTATGCCGCGTATAATGCCGTTAAAGAAGACATAAAAAATTTCAGGGACGAGCCTGTACCGGCGCATCTTAGGAATGCTCCAACCAAACTTATGAAAGACCTGGGTTACGGTAAAGGATATAAATACGCACATGATTATGAAGGAAATTTTGTAAAGCAGCAGCATCTTCCGGACAGATTAAAGGAAAGAAACTATTATGTTCCCGCTGAAAATGGAAGGGAAGCGGACATAAAAAAGAGGTTGGCAAAATGGCGGGAAAAATAAAAATAATTTTGCTGTTCCTGTGCCTTTTTGCGTCAAATGTGGTTTTTGGAGAGGATTCGCCCCAACAGCTCACTCAGACGGCGGACGAATCGGTTAACGTAAAAATGAAGGAAGTTCACATAACACTGGCGCCCACGTTAAAGCTTGTGTTCCCTGACACGAGTATAAAAATTAATGTAAAGCATGATTTGGGCCCTTCCTCTGTTGAGGCCGATTCCGAGTACAATTACCTCTACAGTAAAATCAACTATATGCTTAAATACACTCTTAATGCGGAATATCTGCCGGCTGTGTCTTTGTATGATGATGTGAGATTTGAACAAATATATGACACAAAAAAGTATCTGCAGCGCGGAAGAGTGTTTTCTTTATCTGTCAGCACGCCGTATTATTTTGATTTGATTTCGCTCAAACAAGAGATAAGAAGAGACACATATTATTTTGCGAGCCTTCAGAATGAGTTTGTACGGTCTGAAGGGAATATGATTTTATATGACACCCACATTCAATTGAATCCCAAAAAAAATTCCGGGCAAAAAATTTTGTGTCTTTGCGCAAATCTTGAAAAAGCGATCCCTTACAAAGGGTCTCCGTATGGTTTCATTATTTTGAATGTTTATTTAAATTCCAACGCGGAACTTTCCAGAAAAATAAATTTTTTAAACAATTTTGAATATGGATATCTTTTGTTAAGGGACAATATTCCTTTGTGGAAAAGCTACAATCTTGGTGGCTATGAAAGAATGGCCGGATACAAGGTTGATTTTATGAACGGAAACTATAAAGTGTTTTACAGGGGTAAAATTCAATGGGCGGCTTTTCCGGAAATTAATTTTAAATTTTGGCTGGTTGATTTTCTTTCGGCTGATCTTCATGCGCAAACAGACATAGGTTCGGCGGGAGATGTCTGGAAGATACAAAGTACCGGAAATTATAAAGCGAGTTTGGGTACAGGAATAAGTCTTTATTTTGCCTACAGGCGTACCACCAAAGTTAAAATTACATTGGCTGTTGCGCAGGCTTTGGAGCAGGGCAGTGTGCCTGTGTATTATTTGGTGCAGGAATTATAATTCCGTTAAAAATGTTAAAGTTTGGAAGGCTTTAACCGATATATTTATATGTTTTACATTGATTTTTACTGTTTGTTTACTTAATATATAGTTGATTTCATTAAAATGAAAGGCAGGATGACGTTTTATGAGCTTGATACTTGGAGGTTATATTTTTTCCGGGCCGGAACCGATTGAAAACTATAAGCCGCTTGATTATGATGCGGTTTTTGGCATATTCGGTTTAAAAGATCCGGAGAAAAATGTTGCAAATTACGCGGTTCATTATATCGGAGTGTCTGCGGAAATGAAAGAAAATGAAGGTTTTCCAAAAAGTCATCCGAAATACGGCGAATGGGTGAAACTTGCAGGAAGCGAAAAAAATTTATATATAGGGTTCTGCCCGACTCCGGGTTTAACGCCGCATAAACAGGATGTCATAAAAAAACACCTTGTTTATAAATATAATCCTCTTGCAAATAAGTAATCCAAAACAATCTTTATACGTCTAAATAATGGTTTAATTTATTTCAATATGTGGTAGATTTATAGATATTTAAAAAAACAAAAAGGGAGAATGTGATGAAAAAAGTTTTTGTTTTGGCGTTTTTGTTTGCGGCAATAATGTTTACCGGATGTTTTGAAAAAGGCGGAAACGAAGTTTTGGCCACGGTGGGAGGCAAGAAAATTACAAGGGCGGACCTTAACAAAGAGCTTGATGCAATGCCCCCTCAGTATCAGATGTTTGCATCAGATCCGTCCGTTCAGCGTTCAATAGTGGAGGAATTAATAACCCAACAGGTAATAATAAATTATGCCGACAAAAACGGAATAAGCGCAAAGAAAGAAGTTGAGGCGAAAATAAAACAGTTTGTTGAAAGAATAAACACGGAAATAAACGCGCAGTTAAAAATGCTTAATGCGCAAAAAGCAAAAGCGGAGTCAATAGCAAAAAGACGCGTTCTTTATGACGAGGTTTTAAACACTGTTGACCACACTAAAATAAACGTGACCGACGCCGATATAAAGGAAGCTTATAACGGATATGTACAGATGCTTTCTCAAAGAAATCCGGGGGCAAAACCGGAACCTCTTGAGAAGATAAAAGACAATCTCAGGAAAGCCGCCGCGGAAGAAAAGTGGGCAAAGGAATTGAGGGCCGCTGAAAAAGTTGAAATTAATGAAAAAGCATTTGAAAGGCAGGTCCCTTCGGCAGGTTTGCCTCCCATAACTATCGGCGGAGAAAGCAATAAAAAATGATTGTAAGGGCGGAGACAAAAAAAATTGCCGCCTTTTTGTTTGTTTTGCTTGCTTTTGGAGCCTGTAATCCGTTAAAGCCGCCGGATAACATTTTGGCAAGAGTTAACGGGAAAAATATAACACTGGAAGAAGTTTATCTTAAGGCTGGATTTTACGGAATAGAGATTAAATCTTCCGAAGATGTAAAAAGAATAGTTAACGGAATAATAAATGACAGATTGGTTTTAAAAAAAGCCGCGAAGGATAAAATAAAAATAAGCAGGGCCGACCTGAAAAAAGAGATGGCTGAATTTGTTCCGGGTTATTCCGATGACGAGATAAAAGAAATAATGAAAAAATCCGGAATAAGCTATGATGTGTGGCTGTCTGACATTCATGACAGAGCCGTTATAAGGATGATGACGGAAAAAGTTATGGCTCGGCGTATAAAAATAACACAGGAAGAGCTTAAAGATTATTTTTGGTCAAACCTTCTTGATTTTAAGACTCCTGACAGGGTAAGGGCAAGGCAGATAGTGGTTAACGATATTAAAAAAGCATATGAAATTTTAAGGCGTCTTAATAACGGCGAGGATTTTTCCGAGCTTGCAAAAAAATACAGCGTGGGTTCGGAAGCGGAAAACGGAGGAGATTTGGGCTGGTTTAGAAAAACAGATATGCCCGCTTTTATTGCTAACGAAGCATTCAGGTTGAAGGAAGGGCAGGTTGGAAGGATAATGCAGAGCCCTTACGGGTATCATATATTGAAATGCGAACAGATTCAAAAGGCAAAAGTTCCCAAATATGAAGAGGTAAAAGATGAAGTTTATGAGGCATGCTACGAAGAAAAGAAACAGGAAGTTTATGAGTATTGGATTAAAGAATTAAGGCAGGAGTCCGCCGTTGAGATATTTGAGGAAAATATAAACAGGCTTTTTAAGGAGGTTTTGGAATGAAAAGACTTTTTATTGCCGTTTTGGCGGTTTTTTTTGTGTTTGAGTTGAAAACATTTGCCGAGTCCGACAGGATATTGGTAAAGGTAAATAACAGCGTTATATTGGAAAGCGAAGTTGCCGAGGCGGTTGAACAGATTTCCGCGCAGATGAAAGATAACGGAAAAACTTCGGCTGAAAAAATAAGAGAACAGGTAATTGCCGAACTTGTCGGGCAAAAACTTATAATAACGATGGCCGAAGCCGAGCAGATTAATGTAAGCGATGAAGCTGTTGCCGACAAGGTCAATGATTTCATTGACAATTTAAGAAAAAAGTTTGGTTCGGAAGAAGATTTTGAATATGCCCTGCAAAAGCAGGGAATGTCTTACACGGATTTCAGGCTTAAAATAGAATCACAGGTAAGAGACAGCCAGATTTTTGGCAAAATAAAACAGAAAAAACAGCAGGAGTTTATTCAAAAGTCTCCTGTTACCGATTCGGAAATGGAAAGCTATTTTAAGGCAAACAGAGATGAATTTAAAAAAGGAGATGAGGTTAATATCAGCCAGATTTTTATTAATAAATCTGTTTTTTCCGGAGACGGGAATGCTTATTCGGAGGGGCTTGTCGCCAGAATTAAAGGCGGCGAAGATTATTCCAAGGTGGCGTCTTCGGAATCGGGCAAATCCGGAGTTTCGCCCGTTGACCTTGGATGGGTTGACACGACACAGCTTGATGAAAAAATAAGAAGAGCTTTGAGCAAACCCAAAAAAGGTAAAATTGTAGGGCCTGTTGAAACATCGCAGGGATGGCATATAATAAAGATTAATGATTACAAGGCGGGCAAAGAAGCCGAATACGCCGATGTTAAAGAACAGGTAAGGATAAGAATAATTGAAACAAAGATAGAAAAGATGTGGCAGGACTGGATAGAGGAAATAAAGAAAAAGGCCTATATTAAATATATGTAAGGAGCCTGTATGATAAAAGCCGGAATAATTGGCGGGTCCGGTATTACCGGCCGCGAGATAATCGGGATTCTTCTTAAACACGGCAACGCAGAAATTTCTTTCGTCACTTCAAGGGGCAATGCGGGTGAAAGCGTTGAAGATTATTTCTCCGAGTTTAAAGGAAGGCTTGACGGGATGAAGTTTGTGGCTCCTGATGACGCCGGGATTTTTGCGGGCTGTGATGTTATGTTTGTATGTCTTCCGCATACGGAAGCAATGGAATTTGTAAAAAACGCGGATGATAAAAATATAAGAGTAATTGATCTTAGCGCCGATTACAGGATAAAAGACGGTGAAGTTTATAAAAAATGGTATAAGCACGACCATAAATATCCGTTTCTTCTTAAAAAAGCTGTTTATGGACTGCCGGAGTTTTATCGCTCCAAAATAAAAAAAGCTGATATTGTGGCAAATCCTGGCTGTTATGCAACATCAATTATTCTTGCGGCCGCTCCTGCACTTGAAAATTTCAAAATAAAATCAATGATTGCGGACAGCAAATCGGGTGTGTCGGGCGCCGGCGCCAAGCCCACAAATACAAATATTTTTGTAAATGTAAATGAAAATCTTAAACCTTACAATTATGGACGCAGCCACAGGCACATTGCGGAGATAGAAGAGGTTCTTGTAAATAAAACAGGCAATATGCCGGAATTTGTTTTTGTTCCGCATCTTCTTCCTGTTGACAGGGGAATATTAAGCGTTTTATACATAAAAACATCAAAAAAAGTCAGATCAGGCGAAGTTCAGGATATATACGCAAAGTATTATAAAAACGAACCTTTTATACGCATTGTGAAAACTCCGGATTTACATTCTGTTCAGCGGACTAATTTCTGTGATATTGGAGTTACGGTTATTGAAGAGCAAAACCTTATAATCGTTATGTCTGCCATAGACAATCTTGTAAAAGGCGCATCGGGCCAGGCTGTTCAGAATATGAATATTATGTTTGGTTTTGATGAAAAGGAAGGCCTGTTATGAAAAACACTTATTTGCTTCCGAAAGGTTTTAAAAGCGCCGGAATAAAAGGCGGAATAAAAAAAGACAAACTTGATACGGGATTGATTTTTTCTGAAAAACCTTGCGTTGTAACAGGTTATTTCACCACCAACAGGCTTAAAGCAGCCCATATAATAAGAGATAAAAAATTAATCAAAAAACCGATAAGGGCGGTTTATGTAAACAGCGGCAATGCAAATGTTTTTACGGGCAAAAAGGGGGTTAAAGATATATCCGATATAGCCGATAAAATCGCAAAAGAAGCCGGAATTCCTTCGGATTCTGTGCTTTTTGCGTCAACCGGCATAATTGGGAAACGCCTTCCTGTTGAAACAATGCTGTCATCAACTCCTGCTTTGGTGGAGGCGCTTTCCGAAAAAGACAGAAATTTTCCGAAAGCAATAATGACAACGGATGCTTTTCAAAAAACTCATACTGTGTCGGTTAAAATAGGCGGTAAAAATGTTACTGTTTGCGGCGCCGGAAAAGGAGCGGGAATGATATCGCCGGATATGGCGACCCTTCTTGTTTTTATAATTACGGATGCGGCGATTACAAGGGAAATGCTTGATGCTGCGGGCAAAAGAGCGGTTGAACTTACTTTTAACAGGATAACTGTTGACGGTGATATGAGCCCCAACGACACTGTTTTGTGCATAAGCAACGGAGCGGCCGGAAATGCGTTAATAGACAAAAAAAATAAAGATTTTATTGTTTTTTCTGATGCGGTTATGAAAATAATGCGGGCAATAGCCGAGGATATAGTTTTGGACGGCGAAGGCGCAACAAAATTGATAAAAATCAATATAACCGGAGCCGTGAATGAAAAAGAAGCAAAAAAAGCCGCGCTTGAAATAGCAAATTCCCAGCTTTGCAAGACCGCTTTTTTTGGCCAGTCTCTTAATATGGGCAGGATTATATCCGCGATAGGGGCTTCAAAGGCAAAATGCGATCTTTCGAAAATAACCGTTAAAATTAACGGGATTACCGCGGTGAAGTCAGGCGAGCTTATTACAGGGGAAAAATTGGCATCGCAGTTAAAACAGCGTAAAATTAATTTGGATATAGATTTTAAAGACGGTAAATCGGGATATTATATTCTCACGACGGACTTGTCTTATGATTATGTAAAAATAAATGCGGATTATTCATAAGGTCTGGCATGAAACGGCTTTTATTAAAAATTTTTTTTGCATTAACTTTTTGTTTAAATGCCTTTGCCGTTTCAAATTCAAATATAGAAGCGGTTGTTGCGCAGTCTGATTCGGGAACATTTGGCGATATTTCCAGAAAATGCAGGGGCAGATTTACGGCAGGCATACCGCCGGCTTCCAAGCTTCTTTACGGATATCCTTCCGCGATATGGAGTTCATATACAACAATTAAAGTTGATTCTCCGGGAAATACTCTGGCTGTTTTTGGCAATCCGTCTGGAACCTGGATTGAACCTCCCGCTGATACAACCGGAAACACTCAAAATAATGCCGTATGGGGTATATTGGGATTTGTCATAAGGCAGCAATTGACACTTGTTGAAAACCCAAGGGGAAGCACGGAAAAAGACACAATAGAGATAAGGTATATAATCAGAAATGACAATGCCTCTGTTGCAACGGCCGGAATACGAATAATGCTTGATCTGCAGCTTGGAGGCAATGACAATTCTCCTGTTAATGCCCAAGGCAGCGGAAAGATAGTAAATGAAACTCGATGGCTTGGAGCGGCGGTTCCCGAGGCATACAGGTCATTTGATGATTATGTAAATCCTTCTGTTTCCGCGGAAGGAATACTTAAACTTGGAGCGGCAACACCTCCTGATATGTTAATAATAGGCCAGTGGACCAGTATGAAGGAAGATGCGAACCGCTGGGATTATACACTTTCAGGCTCTCCGATAACGGACAGCGCCGCGGCTGTTTTTTTTAACCCTGTATCATATCTTCCCGGACAGGCAAGGGAGTATGTAACATATTACGGCATCCCGAAAAATTCCGGCGCAGCACTTGACATAAAAAAAGATGTAAACGTCCCAACTGCAAATTACGGGGATATATTGTCATACAGTATTACTTACAGCAATGTGGGGACGCTTACTGCGGGCGGCCTTACAATATGGGATTCAATTCCTTGGAACACTTCCTTGATTGATTACTCGCCGGGTGCTGTTGTATCAGGAGGGGTAATCAGCTGGTATATAGGAAGCCTCATAAACGGTTCCGCTCCGGCCAATGTATGGTACAGGGTGGCAATTACACCGGTTCTTGGAACTTCGGTTAACAATACCGCAATTGCCGATTATACAGACCCCTATTGGTCGGAACGCGAAGTTGTACGTTCCAACCAGGCAATTACAGGGATATTTACGGCAACCGCAACGGCAAGCCCAACGGCTTCACCTACGCCCACCATAACAGAAACTCCGGAACCAAAACTGGAATTAACAGACGTAAGAGTATTTCCGAATCCGGCGGAAAAAGATGCGAATATAATATTTAACATAAATACCGCTGCCGATATAAAAGTGATTATTTTTACTGTCTCAGGAGAGAAAACAAGGGAAATTAAAGGATATTTTCAAAAAGGCTATAATTCCGTCAGATGGAATTTGAAAAATGATTCATCAAGACCGGTTGCTTCCGGTGTTTTTGTTTTCAGAATAGAGGCTGTAAACAATAAAAAAGAAAAAAGACAGGCTTTTGGAAAAATAATGGTGGCAAAGTAAATAACCTTGACAAATGGCGGGCTATATATAAAATAGTAAAATCCTTGTTTTAAAATAATCTTTTGTTCTTTTAAATTAAATGAGGTTTTGATGCTTAATGAACCGCAGATAAAAAAGAGGTCAGAAAGAATAAACAAGCGGCTTAAATTAATGACTTTGCCCGGGTCTTCGGGAGTAAAACATATAATGTCAGCCGCTGAAACCGGTTCCGGAAAAAGGGTTCGAGGACTGATGGCTTTGCTTTCCAATGAATCATGCGGAGGGCAAAATTCCGGCATTGCGTTAAAGATAGCATGTGCAATAGAAGCTCTGCATCAGGCAACACTTTTTCATGATGATGTTATTGACGATGCCGACAGAAGACGCGGATTGACAGCGCTTCACAGGAAAGCGGGCGCGGAGATTTCAGTGCTTGCCGGAGACTATCTTCTTTCGCTTGCCACGGCAGAGATTGTGAATATCGGAAATATTGACATGTTAAAAGCCGGAGTTAAGGCGGTAAAGCTTACATGCGAAGGCGAGATAGAAGAGATATATGAAAGATTTAATCCGAATTTAAGCGAGAATAAATATCTTGATATTATTACAAAAAAAACCGCATGCATAATATCGGCTTCCTGTGAGCTTGGAGCGTTAAGCGCGGGCTGCGATTCAAAAACAGCGGGAAAATTTGCAAAATTCGGGCTGTATACGGGAATTGCCTTTCAGATTAAGGATGATGTTCTTGATGTTACGGGCAATTCAAATTGCCTTGGAAAACCGACCGGTTCCGACATACGGGAAGGCAAGGTCACTTTGCCGCTTATTGTTGCCTTGAAAAATTCGCCGAAAAAATCGGCGTCATCGATTAAGGCAATGATAAAGAGCAGGGAGTGCATAAAAATGGCAGATGAAATAACCGCCTTTATAAGGAAATTCGGCGGAGCGGAGTCCGCGGCTAAAAGCGCGGAAAAATGGCTTGACAGGGCTCTTGCTGAAATTGACGGTTTAAAAGGGCTTAAAAAAGAGCCCCTTAATCTTTTAAAAAGGCTTGCGGTTTTTTCGGTTCACAGAAACAATTGAATGATTTTATAAAGGAGGCAATTAAATGGAATACGGAATGCTGCTTACGTTCCTTTTGTTTTCTGTTGTATTTGTCGGCGGCGGGATAATAGTAAATTACATAATAATGCCTTATAAACCCACCGAGGAAAAAAGGATGACTTATGAATGCGGTCTTGATCCTCATAATGACGCCAATATACGTTACAATTTAAGATTTTATGTTTTCGCGCTTTTATATGTGGTGTTTGCGGTTGAGGCTGCGTTTTTGATACCCTGGGCTGTTGTCTACAAAAAAATTGAAGGCATGATGCCGTTGGTTGAAGTTTTGATATTTATAGCAATACTTGTATTCGGGCTTGCTTATGCCTGGGTGAAAGGAGACCTTGAATGGGAATAATGAACGGCGTACCGCCTCAGATAACAAAAATACCGGGCGGCCAGATACTTACAACTTCTGTTGACTGGGTTTTAAATGAATCCAGAAAAAATTCAATGTGGGTCCTTACTTTTGGTTTGAAATGCTGTGCCATTGAGATGATGGCAACCGGAGCCGCAAAATATGATTGGGCAAGGTTTGGGATGGAAGTGCCGGCGGCGTCGCCTAGAAGGGCGGATTTAATGATTGTGGCAGGCACCGTGGTAAAAAAGATGGCGCCTGTTGTAAAAAGGCTTTATGAACAAATGGCAGATCCAAAATATGTAATTGCAATGGGAGCATGTTCCATATCGGGCGGACCTTTTGTATATGATTCTTATTCCGTTGTGCGCGGGGTTGATTCAATAATACCGGTTGATGTTTATCTTCCCGGCTGCCCGCCAAGGCCCGAAGCTCTTTTTGATGCGGTTCTTAAACTGCATAAAAAAATATCGGCACAGTCAATTGCAGGGGGTGTGAAATGAGCCACCGGGATGTGCTGGCGCGTTTGGCGGAAAAGTTCGCCGTAATTGAATCCAAGGAAGATCTTGGAGTTCTTAATGCAACGGTTGCGGCTTCTGACATAAAAGCAGTAATGCTGCATTTGCGCGATTCGATGGAATTTGATTTAATGAATTTTATGACGGCAATAGACAGGATTGCGGAGAACAATATTGAGGTTGTTTACAGGGTTTATTCCAATAAAACGGGCGATTCGGCGGTAATTCGCGTGAAGCTTGACAGGACAAATCCGGTTGTTGATTCCGTGTGCGGAATATACAAAACCGCGGAGTGGCACGAGCGCGAGGCATATGAAATGTTTGGCGTGAAATTTGCGGGCCACCCTGACTTAAGAAAACTGCTGCTTACGGATGATATTATAAACCCGTTGCGCAAGGATTTCTCGCATCCTGACATGAATCCAATGCCAAAGGTGTAACCATGACAAACACAGCTTTTAAAAACATACCCTTACAGCTTGAACAGACAGGTACGGATGAATTTCTGCTTAACATGGGGCCTCAGCACCCCAGCACTCACGGTGTTCTGCGAGTTGTTCTTAAAATGGACGGAGAGGTAATTAAAGACATAACGCCGGATCTTGGTTATGTGCACCGCGGCCTGGAAAAATTGTTTGAAAACAGAAAATATGATCAGATTTACCCTTATTTTGACAGGACGGATTATTTGTCAGCCATAAACAATGAATGGGCTTATGTTATGGCGGTTGAAAAACTGCTGGGCATACAGGTGCCGGAGCGCGCGGAGTTCATCAGGGTTATTGCCGCGGAATTAAACAGGATAATGAGCCATCTTTTGTGGTATGCGGCATACGGGCTTGATATAGGCGCCATGACCCCTTTTCTTTATGCTTTCCGCGAAAGGGAAGAGATAATAGACATGATGGAAGAGGCAACAGGCGCCAGGCTTCTTCATAATTATTTCAGAATAGGCGGGTTCAGGCAGGATCTGCCAAAAGATTTTATTGCAAAACTTAAAAAGTTTTGTTCGCATTTTGAGGACAGGATAAGGGAATACGAAGGCCTGCTTATTAACAATGTTATTTTTGTAAAAAGAACAGAGAATACGGGAATACTTTCCAAAGAAACCGCCATAAATTACGGTGTTTCAGGCCCTTCGCTTCGCGGTTCTGATTGTGATTATGACATAAGAAAGCAGGACAAATATTCGGTATATTCAAAGTTTGATTTTAAGGCTGCCACAGGAAAAAAAGGCGACACCCTTGACCGCTGCAGGGTGAGGATGCAGGAAATGAGGGAAAGCCTTAAGATTTTAAAACAAGCTGTTGATATGATTCCTGAAGGCGAGGTTTCTGTAAAGGCTCCAAAAATAATAAAGCCGGCGCCCGGCGAAGTATATTCAAGGGTTGAAGGCCCCAGAGGCGAAGTGGGCGTTTATATAGTAAGCGACGGAACAGAAAAACCTTACAGAATTAAATTAAGGGAGCCGTCATTCAGCAACCTTTCGGCATTAAGGGAAATGGTTATAGGAACAAAAATAGCCGACATAGTTGCAATAATGGGAAGTCTGGATCTTGTTATACCTGAAATAGACAGGTAAAAATATAAAAAGGCGGTAAATCATGGAGCTTCTAAAAGACATATTTTACGACACGGGAAAACCCCTTTCACAGCTTTATTCCTGGCTGCACGGCCTGTGGCTTAAACTTCCTCTGGCTGTTCCGCCGGTAGTTCTTGATATCCTGCTGATGCTGGTTGTGGCAGGAGCGGTTGCGGCATTCATTGCGCTTAACGCCCTGTTTATAATTTATTATGAAAGAAAGTTTTCAGCCAGGCTTCAGATAAGAAAAGGCCCTAACAGGGTGGGGCCTTTTGGGACAGTGCAGACCATAGCTGATACAATTAAACTTATGCTGAAAGAAGATATAAACCCGAAAGGAATAGACACGCTGGCTTTTTGGGCTGCGCCGTTTATTGTATTTATACCCACCTTTGCGGTATTCCTTGTGATACCTTTTGGCAAGGGGCTTATAGCGGGCGATATTAACATAGGAATTTTATATGTTGCGGCGATTTCCGGGCTTGCTGTAATCGGACTTCTTGCGGCAGGATGGGGCAGCAACAATAAATACGCGCTTATCGGCGGCCTGCGTTCCGCGGCGCAGGTTATTGGTTATGAAATACCGATGATGCTTGTAATAATTTCCGTGATACTGCTTGCAGGCTCGCTTAAAATGAGCGATATAGTTGCCGCCCAGGCGGGAGGTATTCATAAGTGGTTTGTAATACCCGGTTTTGTGGGGTTTATTCTTTTTCTTATTGCCGGAAACGCAGAGATTAACAGGGCGCCTTTTGACCTTCCTGAAGCGGAATCAGAGCTTGTGGCAGGATTCAATACCGAATATTCAGGGATGAAATTTGCTATGTTCTATCTTGCCGAATATACAAACTTGTTCTTGACATCCGCGGTTGCCGTTACTTTGTTCTTGGGAGGATGGCAGGGGCCTGTTCTTCCTCCGATAGTATGGTTTATGATTAAAACTTATTTTGTAATTACAATACTTATGTGGGTAAGGTGGACATACCCCAGAATAAGGGTGGACCAGTTAATGACTTTTGCCTGGAAAATACTTCTGCCGATAGCGCTGTTAAATCTTATTATAACCGCTGTTGCGGTAAAGTTTATAGGGTAAGGTGAGGCGATGATAAAATATATAACGGAGATTATAAAAGGAATAATCAGTCTTCTTGAAGGGCTGATGATAACCATGAAACATTTCTTTAAGCCTTCAATTACACTGCAGTATCCCGAGGAAAAACCGGGCCTTCCGGTAAGGTTCCGCGGAAGGCTTGTGATGCCTGTTGATCCTGAACGCGGCACAGACCGCTGCACGGGATGCGGCATATGCGTTAAAGCATGCCCGAACGGTTCCATAGCCGTTACAAAAATAAAAGGTGAGGACGGGAAGTTCAGGGCGGAGCGCTATGATTATAATCTTGCAACCTGCATGATATGCAACCTGTGTGTTGAAGCGTGCCCGTTTGCCGCAATCATAATGTCTGATGAATATGAGCTTGCTGTAACGGATAAAACAAAGCTTCAGCTTGAACTTGTTTCTGAAAAATACAGGTTAACCGGAAAAAAAGAAAAGTTTTTTGCATCCAAGTTTAAGGAAGAATATTAATAATTCAGCATAAGGAGTTTATTATGGTTGAACAGGTTTTATTTTACTGTCTGTCTGCCGTTGTTGTTGTTGCGGCTCTGATGATGGTTACTTCAAAAAATGTGTTTCACAGCGCATTGTATTTGGCGCTGTCATTGTTTGGCGTTGCAGGAATTTATGTATTGCTTAATGCGTATTTTCTTGCCGGCATTCAGGTTCTTATATATATAGGGGCGGTTGTTGTGCTTGCCATATTTGTAATAAACCTTACCAAACAATTGTCAGGCTCGGAATATAAACAGTTTAACGCTCAGGTAATTCCGGCTGTTTTGGTATCTGCGGCAACGGCTTTCCTTGTTATAACCGCAATAATGAAATCAGACTGGACATTGAAAGCCACACAGGCTGTATCTGATGACAAAACCGCTTTAATTGGAAGGCTGCTTCTTACGGATTTTGTAATACCTTTTGAAGTTGTGTCTGTACTGCTTTTGGCGGCGCTGGTGGGTGCCGTTGTCATAGTTTCAAGGGAAAAGGAGGCAAAATAATGATAACTTTGCAGCATTATCTTGTCTTGGGAGCCGTTCTTTTCTCGATCGGAATATACGGAGCCCTTACAAGGCGGAATGCAATAGGCATATTGATGTCAATAGAACTTATTTTCAATGCCGTTACTGTTAATATGGTGGCAATATCAAAATATACAACCCCGTCATTGATTTACGGGGAGCTTTTTACAATATTTATAATAACTGTCGCCGCCGCTGAATCTGTATTGGGGCTTGCGATAATACTGGCCATCTTCAGAAAGAGGCGTGTGATTAACGCCGATGAGATGGACCTTATGAAATACTAATTCGGAAAAACGGAGGACAAACGTGGAATTTATTAAAATCGCCGGATTACTGATACCGGCATTGCCTTTGCTGGCATTCCTTCTTATTGTTACATTTGCTTACAGGCGCGGATTATCGGCTGCGCTGATTGGCATAATTGCGATTGCGGGCTCTTTCCTGCTTTCGTGTTATGTTCTGTTTTTCCTGCTTACAGGGTCAGGCGGGGATGTTTCAAAAAATATTGAAAAAGAAAAGCCGGCAGTTGCGGCTGAAGCGGCAAAGCCCCATTCTTTGACAAATAAAGAAAACGCGGAGGATAAAAAAGATGATGAAAAAATTCATTCCGAATCCGCGGCAGTGCCGGCATCAATTGAATACGAGGTGCCGTGGCTGTATCTTGGCGATGTGAAAATGCACTTGGGCATTCTTATAAACCCGCTTACATCAATAATGCTGATTGTTGTGACGCTTGTTTCAATGCTCGTCCAAATTTATTCAACGGGATACATGAAAGGCGACAGGAGTTTTGCCAAGTTTTTTGCCTACATATCTTTGTTCAGTTTTTCAATGCTTGGTATTGTTCTTGCCAACAATATGCTTCAGCTTTTTGTGTTCTGGGAACTGGTCGGGCTTTGCTCTTATCTTTTGATAGGTTTCTGGTATGAAAAACCCGAAGCTGCGGAAGCGGGGAAAAAGGCTTTTGTTGTAACTCGCTTTGGCGATTTTGGTTTCCTTGTGGGCGTTGTTATTATATCAACTGTTGCCGGAACTTTCAGCTTTAAGGGTATAGAACAGTATGTATCTTCGTCGCTTGCCTCAGGCACGCTGTCGGTGGGGTTCCTTACCATAATAATGCTTTTGTTATTCAGCGGGGCTGTGGGTAAAAGCGCCCAATTCCCGCTTCACGTGTGGCTGCCGGACGCAATGGAAGGCCCGACTCCGGTATCTGCGCTTATACATGCGGCAACAATGGTTGCCGCCGGCGTATTTATGGTGGCAAGGCTTTTTACTTTATTTATGTCCGCGCCGCAGGCCATGCTTGTTGTTGCATACATAGGAGGATTTACGGCGATATTTGCAGCCTCAATAGCACTTGTTCAAAATGACATAAAAAGGGTTCTGGCTTTTTCCACGCTGTCTCAGCTTGGGTATATGATGCTGGCGCTTGGAGTTGGCGGATATACCTCGGGAATGTTCCACCTTACAACCCACGCTTTTTTCAAGGCGTTGTTGTTCCTTGGGGCAGGCTCTGTGATACACGCCATGCACACAAATGACATAAGGGAAATGGGCGGCCTTCATAAAAAAATGCCTGTAACATCATTGACTTTTCTGATTGCAACACTTGCAATATCAGGCATATATCCGCTGTCAGGTTTTTGGAGCAAGGATGAAATACTGGTAAACATACTTGAGTCGGGGCATACAGGCCTTTACTGGGTGGCTTCAATTACGGCTTTCATGACGGCATTTTATATGATGAGGCTGTATTTGCTCACATTTGCGGGTGAAGCGCGCGACAAACATGCTTATGACCATGCGCATGAATCTCCGCTTTCAATGACAGTGCCGCTTATGGTGCTTGCCTTATTGTCTGTTTTTTCGGGATTTATAGGCATACCCGGGTCGGAAAAAAGCATATATACATATCTTTACGCGGGAGCGCATCCTCATGAAACTCACTTTAATATGCCTGTTGCGATAAAGAGTTCGGTTATAGCCGTTTCGGGCATATTGCTTGCGCTGTTGATGTATCTGTTTAAGGTGATAAAACCTGAAACCGTAAGGAAAATTTCAGGGCCTGTTTACGGAGTCCTGTATAATAAATACTATATTGATGAATTCTATATGTTTCTTATAAAGAACTTTTTCTTCACGGCATCCGCGGCAATCAAGTGGTTTGACAGGCATGTTGTGGACGGCCTTGTTAACCTTTCCGCTTTCATGTGCAGGTGGGGCGGCGCAAAATTAAGGCTTACAATTACCGGGCGCGTGCAAAGTTACGCGTTCATAATATTCGCAGGGCTTATATTCGTGGTGCTTGCTTTTGCGGCTTTTGGCAATGCATCCATGTTCATGATCGGAGGCAGATAATGTCAGAAATATTGCATAAGATACCTTTCCTTACAATAATTTATTTCATGCCGCTTTTGGCGGTTGCGGCGCTTTTTTTGATACCGGGCAGGAACAAGACTGCTGTACGGGTGACATCGCTCGTGTTCTCTGTAATATCGTTGATACTTTCGATAATATTATTTTTTGCTTATGACCACAAGGCGGGCGGCCTTCAGTTTGTTGAAAAAATTAATTGGATACCGGCTATAGGCGTCAATTATTTTATGGCTGTAAACGGCATAAATGTCGCGCTTGTGCTGTTAACGGGCATAATAATAACGGCCGGCGTCCTTGCAAGCTGGGGCATAGAGGAAAGGCCCAAAGAATTTTTCATACTGCTCCTCACTCTTACGACCGGAGTGTTCGGAGTATTCATGACTTACAATCTTTTTCTTTTTTTCCTGTTCTATGAAATTGCCGTGCTTCCGATGTATCTTTTGATAGGTATATGGGGCACGGGTGACAAGGAATATTCCGCAATGAAACTCACTCTTTACCTGCTTGTGGGTTCGGCGCTTATTCTTGCGGGACTTTTGGGCATTTATTTTGCCACAGGAATGAATACTTTTGATTTTGACCTCATTGAAAAGTTTTCTTTTGACAGAAACTTCCAGATAATTTTCTTCCCGATACTTTTTGTGGGTTTTGGCATACTTGCGGCGCTTTGGCCTTTTCACACATGGTCGCCTGACGGTCACGCGTCCGCGCCGACAGCCGTATCAATGCTTCACGCCGGAGTCCTTATGAAGCTTGGTGCATACGGCTGCCTTATTGTGCCTGTATGGCTTTTTCCGGAGGGAGCCAGGTTCTGGCTGCCGGTTGTTGCGTTAATGACGCTTGTTAACATTGTTTACGGTTCAATAGGAGCCGTTAAACAGACGGATTTAAAATATATAGTGGCATACTCAAGCGTATCGCATATGGGTGTGGTTTTATTCGGAATTGCGGGAATGAATGCGGTTGCATTGTCAGGTGCGGTGTTTCAGATGGTAAGCCACGGAATAATGACAGGGCTTTTCTTCGGATTAATAGGAATGATTTACGGCAGGACACATACAAGAATAATACATAACATGCACGGCCTGGCAAAAGTAATGCCCAAACTTGCGGTGTTCTTTGCGATGACCGGGCTTTGCTCGCTTGGATTGCCGGGTTTATCCGGGTTTGTGGCGGAGTTCGTGACATTTGTAGGCGCTTTTAAAACTTATCCGGTAATGACTGTGATAGCGGTAATCGGCGTTGTTGTTACCGCTTTCTATGTTTTGCGCGTTGTACAGATAGTTTTCTTCGGGCCGATTGACGAAGAATACAAAAACCTGACAGACGCAAATCCCGTGGAAACGGTATCTCTTTCAATACTTATGTTCTTTATAGTGCTTTTTGGCGTATATCCTTTCCAGATAATGCAGATAATACATTCGTCGGTTGAGCCGATATCATTGAAGCTTGTGGCAGCCCAGGGCTCGTCTCCTTTTGTTGACAGCCTTCACGGTATTATTGCCCCGCTTCTTTCGAAATTAACAGGAGGTATGTAAATTGAACATGTACCTGATGTCAGATGAACTGGCTTTAACGGCCATAATAGCATTTATAATGCTGGCGGATTTTATGAAAGCCGGCAAAAAACAGCTTGGCTGGATGTTCACGGTATTCGTTGCCGCTTTGTTTGTTTACACTTTGCTTAATTTCAGGGAAGGGGTTATGTTTGGCGGCGCGTATGTATATGACAGGTTCGCGTGGTTTTCAAAACTTGTGTTCCTGCTTGCCGCGGCTTTTACGGCTTTTCTTTCAATAGACACAATAAGGGTAAAGGACAGGCACGCGGGAGCGTATTATGCAATACTTGGGGCCAGCACGCTTGGAATGATGTTTCTTGCAAGTTCGAAGGAATTAATCACAATGTATGTGGGGCTTGAACTTGCAACTATAAGCCTCTTTGCGCTTACTGCAATATATAAGGAAGACGAACTGTCGCTTGAAGCGGGTATTAAATATGTGATACTGGGCGCTTTAAGTTCGGGAATATTACTTTATGGAATAAGCCTTGTTTATGGTTCAACCGGCACCACATATATAGAAGGCATTATGGCTTCAACCGCGCAGGTAAAGCAGGTTTCTCCTCTGATGATTTTTGGGGTCATACTTATGCTTCTTGGTATAGGATTCAAACTTTCAATGGTGCCCATGCATGTGTGGACGCCGGATGTTTACCAGGGAGCGCCCACGCAAATCACGGCTTTTATATCGGTTGCTTCAAAAGCCGCGGGTTTTGTTTTTGCTTTAAGGATTTTTATGTATGCCTTTGTTAAATTTGAACCGTTAATAATTCCCGCCGTTGCGGTACTTGCTTTGTTGACAATGACAGTGGGAAACCTGATTGCAATACCTCAGAAGAATTTAAAAAGGATGCTTGCGTACTCTTCGATATCCCAGGCGGGATACCTGTTGGTTGGTTTTGTTGGCGGGGCGGGTCTTGGAATAAGTTCCGTAATGTTTTATATGCTTGCTTATGTTGTTACAAACCTTACCGCTTTTGGCGTGCTCATTGTTTTTGCAAATTCAACGGGAAGCGATGAACTGGATGATTATTCGGGCCTTGCCCAAACCCAGCCTGTTGTTGCGCTTACTCTTATGCTGGCTCTTTTGTCGCTTGCGGGCATACCGCCTCTGGTTGGATTCACGGGCAAGGTTTATCTTTTCTATGCCGCAATGCATAAAGGTTATTTGTGGCTTGTTGTTGCGGGCGCTTTAAACAGCACGATATCGCTTTATTATTATCTGCTTGTTTTAAAAAGAATGTATATTTGGGACAAAACAAAAGAATTGCCAAGGATAAACGTTCCGGTAACAGTGACCGTTGCATTAATTATACTTTCCGTTCTTATGTTGGTTTTTGGCATATTCCCCGGACCTGTAATGGATGTTACGCTTGAGGCCGCGCGCAAGTTGTTTGTTGCCTCTCTTTGATAAAACGGCCGATAAGGTGTAAATTAAAGTTTTAATTTAGGCTGATTTTTGATTTGGATTATATTATAATTTATATATGAAAAATGTTGATGAAAAAAAGGAAATCCTTAAAAATTTGGGTGTTAAACCGGCCCTTATTATATCCTGTTTCCCGGTTGCTTCCGGTATTCTTGCCTCGGTTATAATTTCCATATCTTCATGGCAGGGATTTTGGAACTTTGTACTTATGCTTTTTGCGGGCGTTTTGTCCGGCGTTGTTGTGGCTGCTGTTTTTGTTGTTTTGGCGGATAATTATGCAGGCAGGCAGCTGAAATTATTATCCGGGGCTTTTGAAGGAAAAGAATACAATACTGATGTTAATTTTTTATTACGGCTTGCCGAAAATATAAATGAAAGAATAAAAAAAGCTGATGAGATGTGCCTTAATCTCAGGGCTGAAGGGGAAAAAAAATCGGCTGCTTTGGAAGAAAAACTTATGAATCTGTCGGCAATACAGGAAAAACTTCTTAAGGAAATAACATACAGCAGAGGGGAAATAAAAGCAAATACGGACAACTTAAAAAAGTCCGCGGTAATAATCAGCAATGTAACGAAAGCCATAAATACGGTTGTCTCCCAAATAAAGGAAATAAATGAAAAGACCGGCGCAATTGTTGCCGTTGCAAGAAAAGGCACACAGGTTACAGGCGCGGAGATTCAGGCAATAGGAACAATAAAAGACGCTGTTCAGGAAAGCGCCGAAGTAATAGCGAAACTTCAGGCAACTTCCAAAGAAACAAGGAAGATAATTCAGACTGTTGCGGAAATAGCCAAGAAAACAAACCTGCTTTCGCTTAATGCCGGCATTGAAGCCGCAAGAGCCGGAGAAGCGGGAAAAAGTTTTGCCGTTGTTGCGCAGCAGATAAGGGATCTGGCGGAAGCTTCGCAGGAAGCCACCAATGAAATAAATGATTTTGTGGGAAGGACCGAAGAAATGGCTCAGAATGCAATAGCCGTAATGAGCGGGCATAACAAGATAGAAGAAGCGGTTAACGTGGTTTATACCGCAAGCGATTCTTTTATGAATATAGCCGCTTCTTTAAATGAAATATCAAGACTTTTATCGGCTGTTTATTCGTCGGCGGAAGAATACAGAACAGACAATGATTTGCTGTATATTTTAAGCGAAAAATCAACTGCAAGGATGAAAGAGCTTTCAAACAGGCTTGATATTATGTACGGAAATATTCAGGAAACCGCGCAGGAAATAAAAAGTGTTTCCTTATAAAAGGGGGATATATGGAAGGAGAAATTTATATTGAAAGAAGAAAGTTTAAAAGGGTTGAAAAAAAGTGTGAAATAAAATACAGGATAATAAACGGCGAACAGGAAGCGGATGATATTAAACGTGAAGCGGGGAAAAGAAACAGTTCAAGCGAAGATTTAAGTGTGGGCGGCTTGAGGATGGCGGGTGATGCTGACGGAAAAGTCGGGGATATAATGCGTATTGAAATGAAACTTGACAACGGCAATAATGTCACAACTTTTGCCGAGATAAAATGGGTTAAGCCAATTGGGGATAAAAAAGAGTTTGGTCTGGAATTTTTGATATTAAAAGACAAAGATAAAATGTCGATAGAAGCTCTCACCGGAGAAAATTCCTGAAAATTTTGGGCATTATTTCATAAACTTAAAGTTTAACTCAATTGACATTATACTTATATTTTTGCTAATATTATAAATAATTACTAAAATTTTACCCTTATTTCATATAACGGAAAGGGGAAATATGTTTAAAAGATTGCTGTTTATTGTGTTTGTAGCGGTAATGTCCATTATATATTGGGGCTGTATTGGCGGTAATGAAGAGGAAGAACTCAGTACAGAGCTTAATATAAGCGGGGTTCAGGATGTTGCGGAACTTGAAAAACTTCAGAAACTTGTAAAAGACCAGAAAAATCAGCTTGCGGAGTTGGAACGTCAGCTTACAACAGCCAAGAAATCAACTTCCAAAGAAGCCAAGGAAAAAGCGCGTGAAATACAGCAGCAGATAGAAAAGCAAAAAGCCGAAGTGGTAAAAGCTTCAAAACAGGTTACAGAAGTGAAGGCAGAAAAAGGTAAATATGTTTGGAATATGTTCAGGGGCATTGCTTCCCATGATTTTTATCAGGGCTTTAACATATTGCCGCCGCTTTCTTTTAAATGGAGATTTAAAGCCGGAGGCGGTTTTACGGCTTCCGCGGTTATGGATGCGGAAAATATATATGTCGGATCAATGGATAATAATTTTTATGCAATAAACAAAGCCACCGGTCAGGAAGCGTGGAAAGTGCCTGTAATGGGCGCCGTAAGTTCAAGCGCCGCGCTTTATCTTGGAACCCTTTATTTTGGCACGGAAACAGGGATGGTTTTTGCCGTCTCCGATAAAGGGAAAGTTTTGTGGAAAACAAGGCTTGAAGGCCCTGTTCAATACAGCAGCCCGGCGGTTTACAGTGACAAAGTTTATATTGGATGTATGGATAATGTATTTTACGCCTTAAACAGGAAAACTGGTGAAATTGCATGGAAGCATAAGACATTTATGCCTATAGCAGGATCCCCGGTAATTGCAAACGGAATGATATATATCGGTTCTATGGATAAAACAATGTATGCCCTTGACCTTGATGACGGCAGCCTGCAGTGGCAGTTCCAGACAGGCGGAGCGATTTCCGGAACGCCTGCCGAAGACAGCGGAATGCTGTATTTTGGCAGCGACGAAAAAAAAGTATATGCTCTTGATTCTCTTAACGGAAGCGTGAAGTGGTCTTTTACAACGGGCGGCTGGATGTCCAGTTCTCCTGTTGTTAAAAACGGCGTGGTTTATATAGGAAGCAATGATAAAAATGTTTATGCCATTAATGCGCAAAACGGAAAGCTTTTATGGAAAACAGCGCTTGAAGGAAAGGTTATTTCGGTGCCTTTCATTGTGAACAATATCCTTTATGCCGCGGCGGGAAAAGAATTGTTTGCGCTTGATATAACAACTGGCGAAAAAAAATGGGGTGAAAAGTACGGTGCCATAATAAAATCAAGCGCAATTGGTGACAACGGAATTCTTTATGTGGGTGATGATGACGGTTCATTTTATGCGCTTGAATCAAACGCAAAATAAAAAGGGAGCATCCTGATGGCGGGCAGGCGCAAAGTAAAGTTCAGCTTAAAGTATAAGATAGCCCTTCTTATATTGTCCCTGATTATTGTCACTATGGCGGTTATAATAGGATATTCCCTTAATATGAGTTTTGAACAGATGAAATCCCAAACAAAAAAAACCGCAAAACAGGCAACGGACACTCTTTCTGCTTTAAGGCTTGTAAGCGGTTTGAATGCGGATCAGGTTAATTGGGCTGTATATGAAAAATATATGGAAATTCTTACCAAATTGGACAAAAATATAATTTTAATGGCCATATTTGATGAAACGGGAAAAATGATGGCTTTTACCCTGAATGAGGCTGAAATAAAATCCAACTTCAAGGATTTTAAGCTTACAGGGGACAAAGCCGCGGATGCGGCCGCTTTTGCAAAGGAAAAATTAAAAGACACCCTTAAAGTACGCGGAACAATAAAGGTAAAGGGCAACGCGCTTTCGGAAATCCTTATTAAGTTTTCAAAAAAATCTTATAACAAAAGAATGAATTTGATAATACTTAATATGATAATACTTACTTTGATTCTTCTTGCCGCGGGCATTGCGGGGTCGTGGTATCTTGCCAATGTTATAACGAACAATTTTAATATAATTGCGGCGGGTATGAGAAAAGTTGCCACCGGGAATCTTGATGTTGAAGTTAATGTAAAAAGCAATGACGAAACAGGAGTTCTTGCGGATGACTTTAACAGAATGATAGTTGAACTTAAAGAGAAGGTAAGGATAAAAGACGCTTTTGAAACCGTGGCTGACGGGCTTAAGGATATGGACAAGCTCAAAAAGGCCTATGAGGTTTTTGCTTATCAGGAAATGACGGATAAAATTACAAAGGGTTTTGCGCCTGCTGCATCAGGTCACGGCGAAAACGCGGTATTTCTTTTTATTGATATTTCACAGCTTAATTCATTTACTTTTGAGCTTGTAAGCGAAGAATTTAAAGACATTTTAAGAAAGTTTGTGGAAAAAATATCCGCGACGACTCTTGAATATCAGGGTGCTTTGTTTAAAGTTACGGAAAAATACGCCATGATATGCTTTGGATATCCTTTTAAGCATGAAGACGATATAAGAAGGGCTTTGATAGCGACGATTGAGATAAGAAAAGAACTTATAAATCTTGTGAAAAGCAAACTTACCCTTGGCTATAATGTCGAGGAATTCGGCATTAACTTTGTGCTTGTGAACGGCAATGTGATAAATAATTTCGTTGATAAGAGTTCTTTGGATACGTATAATGCAATAATGGATTATTTATCTTTTGCGGCCCGCTATGGCGGAAAGAAGCCTTTTGCCACTGATGTTTATACAACAAGAAATATGGCATCGGCTCTTCAATCCCTGGCGGTATTTGAAAAAACAGATGATATAAATATGAATGACGGCAGCACTTTTGAGCTGTTTAAATTAAAAGCGGCGAAATTTTAAAGGATTATATGGCCAAAAAACCAAATTATTATGAGCTGCTGGAAATTTATCCTGCGGCTACACAGGAAGAAATAGAAAACGCTTTCAGGATGATGCTGTATAAATATCATCCGGATCATAATCCTGATAAAGCGGAATGGGCGCATGAAAAAACCGCGGCTGTGGTTGAGGCGTATAATGTTTTAAGCCATCCTTTAAGGCGTAAAATATATAATTTTCTTGTTGCCGCGGCAATAAAAGAAAATATGGCCGAAAGAAAATTTAATATTTTCCAGGGCGGAGAAAAGAAAAAGTTCGAGGAAGCTGAAGCTCTTTTTAAAGAAGGCGTAAATCTTTGTGATACAAACAAGCAGGCCGCTTTCTCAAAGTTCCAGATAAGTCTTGCGCATTTCAGAACGGCCGAAGCCCTTTACAATATGGGCGTAATTTCGGTTCAAACGAACAAGCTTCCCGAAGCGCAAAAGTATTTTACCGATGCGATGAACACGGAACCTGAAAATCCGTTTTATAAAAGAATACTTGAAAAATTCGCGGAATTGCAGCGTGAAATTGAAAAAGCCAAGAAGGCGGCGCAATAATGTCCAAAATAATAGGAATTGACCTTGGAACAACAAATTCGTGCATGGGTATTATGGAAGAAGGCAAGCTTGTTGTAATACCCAATGACGAAGGGTTCAGAACCACTCCTTCTGTTGTCGCGTTTACAAAAGACGGACAAATACTTGTCGGCAACCAGGCCAAAAGGCAGCAGGTAATGAATCCCGAGAATACAATCTTTTCCATAAAAAGATTTATGGGAAGGAAATTTCACGACAAGACCGTTGAAAGTGACATGAGTTTGGTCCCGTATAAACTTGTTGAGGCAAAAAACGGCGATGTATGGGTTGAAGTTGCCGGAAAGAGCTACTCGCCTCCTGAAATTTCCGCAATGATACTGATGAAGTTAAAAAAAGATGCGGAAGCATATCTTGGAGAGCCGGTTGAAAAAGCTGTTATTACGGTTCCGGCATATTTTAACGACAGCCAGAGGCAGGCAACAAAAGATGCGGGAAAGATAGCCGGGCTTGAAGTGGCCAGGATTGTAAATGAACCGACTGCTTCGGCTCTTGCTTCGGGTTTTGACAGCAAAACCCGAATGAAGATACTGATATACGACTTGGGCGGCGGAACTTTTGACGTGTCCATATTGGAGCTTGGGCAGGGTATATTTAAAGTTTTGTCAACCAGCGGTGACACCCATCTGGGCGGGGATGACTTTGATCAGTCAATAATAGACTATCTTGTGGCGGATTTTTTAAAACAGGAAAAAATTGATTTAAGAAAAGACAGAACCGCTCTGCAGAGATTAAAAGATGCAGCGGAGAAAGCCAAGATAAATTTATCCACCCTTGATTCTGTTGAAATTACGCTTCCGTTTATTGCTGTCACCAATGAAGGGCCAAAACATTTAAGATCGGTATTGGACAGGCAGACTCTTGAAAGAATAACAATGAATCTTGCCGAAAGAACCGCAATACCATGCGAGCGTGCTCTTGTTGATGCCGGTTTAAGATTTAATGAAATAGACGAAATAGTGTTGGTGGGCGGGCAGACCAAAATGCCTCTTATCAGAAATGTTGTAAAACGTATTTTTAAAAAAGAACCTTTTGACGGCGTAAATCCCGACGAAGCTGTTGCGGCGGGCGCGGCAAAGCAGGCTTCTGTTTTAAAAGGCGACATCAGAGACATACTTCTTCTTGATGTAACAGCTTTTTCTCTGGGGATAAAAACAGAGGGGGGTATATTCAGTAAAATAATAGAAAAAAATTCATCCATACCCACAAGAAGAACCGAAGTTTATACCACAACCCAGGATGACCAGAGTTTCGTAAGAATAGAAGTTTTCCAGGGCGAGAAGCCAATGGCGGATGACAACAAGCTTATCGGTACTTTTGATCTTGTCGGAATACCGCCGGCAAAAAAAGGCGTTCCGAAAATAGATGTTATGTTTGATATTGATGCCAACGGAATAATAAGAGTTTCCGCTAAAGATCAGGCAACGGGAAAGGAACAATCCATAAAAATAACGCCTGACAGCGGGCTTTCAGGTTCTGAAGTTGAGAAAAAAACCAGGGAATTGGGAGCCGAATTTGCGGCAAAGATTTCAACAGCATCCAATCCTGCTCATAATTATGCCCGGGTTGAAAATCTTCCGCCCGCGGAAGGCGGAAGTTTGGGCGCGGCGCAGTCTGAAGACGGCGGAAAAAGAAAATCCATATTTGATATTTTTAAGAAAAAAGAGGGATAAAACATGAGCAAGCAAAAGAACATGCTTATTGGAGAAATGCTTGTTGAAGAAGGCATAATAAACAAAGAACAGCTTAAAGACGGTCTTGAAGAGCAAAAACGTACGGGTCAGAAAATAGGCGAAATACTTGTTCGCATGGGATATATTTCAAAAGAGATACTTTGGACTTTTCTTGGATATCAAATGGGAGTTCCTTTTATTAATCTTGAAGAGATAGGCGAAATTAAACCGGATATACTTAAACTTTTGCCGGAAGCGCTTATGAGAAATGAAAAGCTTATACCTGTTTCAAGACACGGAAGGATAATAACTGTTGCAATGGCAAATCCTTTGAATTTTCTTGTAATTGACGATTTAAAAGCAACGACAAGGTCTGAAATTGAAGTGAGGCTTGCTCCTCCGGAAGATATTAAAAAGCTTGTGGACAAATATTTTGGTTTTAAGGAAGAACAAACGGGCGCGGTTGCAAAAGCACAGGTGGATCAGCTTGATGATATTTTATCGGCTCCTATAGGCGGGTCAAAGCAGCCCTCTTTTAACGCAAATGCAGGTTTTGGCCAGCAGCCTTCATCGTACAGCGGGGACAGCGGTATTAAGATACAAAGGTCTGTTTTCGGTGACCAGCCGCCGCAGCAGCCTGCGTATGCGCCGCCGCAGCAGCCTGCGTATGCACCGCCGCAGCAGCCTGCGTATGCGCCGCCGCAGCAGCCTGCGTATGCGCCGCCGCAGCAGCCTGCGTATGCGCCGCCGCAGCAGCCTGCGTATGCGCCGCCGCAGCAGCCTGCGTATGCGCCGCCGC
>CAYQIS010000016.1:0-49631 GCA_964417645.1 uncultured Spirochaetia bacterium | reverse complement strand
GCCAGAGATATAACCGACATAAAAGAAGCGCAAAAAAAAACTTAAAGAAAGTCTTGATGAAGTCAGAAAGAGCGGTGAAGAAATGGAAAGATTTGCCTATGTTGCCTCTCATGACCTTCAGGAGCCGTTAAGGATGGTTTCGAATTATATACAGCTTCTTGAGAGAAGATATAAAGACATTGTTGATAATGACGGGCGTGAGTTTATAGGATATGCCGTTGAAGGGGCAAAGCGTATGCAGAGCATGATAAAGGATTTGTTGGTTTTTTCAAGAGCCGGTTCAAGACCGCTAGAATTAAAAAAGACAAGTCTTGAAAGTGTTGCCGCTCAGGCAATTAAAAATCTTCAGGAAACGGTGAGTGAAAAAGGCGCGGTTATAAACACTTATAATCTTCCGTTTGTTGAATGTGATGAAATGCAGATGATTCAATTGTTTCAAAACATACTGGATAATGCGCTGAAATTCTCAAAAAAAGGAACCACTCCGGTAATTGAAATAAAATCTGAAAAAAAAGAAGGCAGCTATATAATATCTTTCAGGGATAACGGGATAGGAATAGAAAAGAAATACCACGATAAGATTTTTGTTATTTTTAACAGGCTGCACAGCAGACAAGAATATCCGGGAAGCGGTATTGGGCTTGCGGTCTGTAAAAAAATAGCGGAAAAGCACAAAGGCAGAATAACTGTTGATTCCGAACCGGGATCAGGCAGCGTGTTTTCTTTGATTTTGCCGGAAAATATTTCGGACAATAAGCAGGTTTAACGGGGTTTTATATGAACAAGGAAAAGTTTAAGGTTTTATATATTGAAGACAATCCTGCGGACTACAGGTTTGTGAAGGAAATACTTGAATTTGAAAGCGGCAGATTTTTGATAGAAAACAGCAAAGACATAAAAAGTGCAAGAGAGCGCCTCAAAAAAGGCGGCATAAATGCGGTGTTGCTGGATTTATCTTTGCCTGATTCAAAGGCGGGCGATTCATTTTCCGTTATAAAAGATATGACAGCTGATATTCCTGTAATAATACTTACCGGAAATGATGACGAGAAAATGGCAATTGACATAATGCAGGAAGGCGCGCAGGATTATATTTTAAAAGATAAATTGGATTCATATATTCTTTCAAGAGCGATTATTCACTCGATAGAAAGAAATTCAATTAAAAGAGAATTAAAAGACAGACGTGAAAGACTGAGAATGCTTTTTGAAAACATGTCTGAGGCATTTGCTTATTTCAGGGAGGATTCTCCAAAGGCCGAGTACTATATAATTGAAGAGGCAAATGACGTCTATTTAAAAACTTTTGGGGATCAGGAAAGCGGTTATGTTCAGACTTTTCCAAATGTAAATAAAAGAGTTAAGGAAGCATTTGACCTGGCTTTAAAAAAAGGACACTCCTCGGTTATTGAATACTCGACTGAAAGCGGCAAATGGTATGAATTAAGAATTTATCGCCCTTCTAAAGGCTATATTGCGCTTATTGCAAATGACATAACTGACAGAAAGGAAAATGAAAGGAAATCAGCGGAACAGAACCAGCTTAACATATTAAGAGCTGAAATATGGCGGATAGCTTCGCAGATTGAAATGGGAACAGACAGCATTATAAATGAGGTTTCGCAGGTTGCGGGGCATGCTCTTGGTTTCAGCAGGATAACCCATAATAAAAGGTTCGGCGAAGAATTTATATGCATGGATGAATGGCGTGCAAAAGGGATAAAAACCGCAATAGGAGACAGATTTCCGGCGTCCATTTTTCAGCAGCTGTTAAAAAAAGGCGGCATAACACAGTTAAATCGCGAGAATTTGGAGAAGGTTTGCGGAAATTCCGCCTGTGAGAAAGTTGTGCTTGATATAATTTCAAAGTATGGAATTTCGGAAATGATTGCCATGCCTTATTTTATAAATTCAAAAATGGAAGGATTTATAACATTTGATTCGTGCTTTTCCGGGATGAAAAAGCCTTCCGATGCGGACATAAAGTCTGTTGTTCATGACATAGTTAAGATTGTAAGTCAGGCCATAGTTGAAAGAAGAATTTATGATGAGCTTGCGGAAAGCAGGGCAATGTATAAAACCCTTTTCGAGAATATGATAAACGGTTTTGTTTATTGCTCGCTTGATATAAATGGTGAAGATTTTACCGTTATTGAAACAAATAAAGCCGCTTTAAAAATAATGGCAAATGAAGAAATGATAATTGAAGGTATTTCCGGAAGAAAACTGATGTCCTGCTGTGAAAGCGAGTTTTTACAGATAATAAAAAAAATCAGGCTTGTTGCCAACAGCGGGGGCAATATAAAATTTGAATATTATTCCGAAGGAAAGAAAAAATGGCTTTATGTGAATGCTTACAGCACAAAAAAAGGATATTTTGCACTTATAATAGAGGATATCACCGAAAGAAAAACTACCGAAGAAAAGCTTATCCGTTCCGAAGAAAGATTTAAAACTCTTTTTGAAACCGCGCCTTTTGCTTATTTTTTGGCTGATATGAGCGGAAAGTTTCTTGATGCAAACAAGAAGGCTCAGGCTCTTTGCGGTTATTCAAAGGAAGAGCTCAGAAACCGGTCTTATCTTGAGGTTAATTTGATAAAACCCAATTTATATGCGAAAGCCGCAATGTCAATTATGAAACTTGCAATGGGAAACGGAATTGAGGAAGAGGAGTTTAAAATTACAAAAAAAGACGGATCGGAAGCCGAAGTGATATTAAGCGCTTTTCCCGTTAACATAGGAGGTAACAAGTATATTCTTGGGGCTGCGATTGACATAACCGAAAAGAAAAAAACAGAGGCGGCTCTCGGTGAAAGTGAAAAAAAATATAAGGCCATATTTGACAACATAAAAAGCGGTTTTTTATATATAAAAGCTTTAAAAGAAAGCGACGGGTTTTACAAATTTATAATTAATGAAGCCAATGATTTTGCCAAAGCTGTTTTTGATTTTGAAAACAAGGATGTAAAAAATATTGAGGCCGGCGAGTTTTTTGGCGGAAGAATAAGAGATAATGAAACATGGAAGTATCTTTTTGGCAGAGCGCTTAAGGGAAATTCGGTGGATCCTTATGAGTTTGTCGTTGTTGAAAACGGAAAATGGTATTCAATGGCCGTTTCTTCTCCCATGCGGGATTATATTGTGTGTATGATTGATGATATAACAATCAGAAAAGAAGCCGAATTCAGCCTGCGTAAAAGTTATGAAAAATTAAAGGAAGCCGACAGGATGAAAACGTCTTTTATATCAATGGTTTCGCACGAGTTAAGGACCCCCATGACTTCAATAAAGGGTTTTACTTCCCTGATAAAAAAAGGTCTTGCCGGAGATTTAAATGAAACCCAGAAAATGTATCTTCAAAAGATAGAGTCAAATTCCGACAGAATGATGGATTTGGTGAACGATCTTTTGGATGCGTCCAAAATGGAATCCGGCATATTTGCGGTTAATTTGGAAAAAACGGATTTAAAAATTCTGACCGAAAATGAAATTAATTCAATGGAAGGAGTTGCGGCAAAAAAAGGCATAAAAATAAAATTTATAGCCCCTGATAAAGATTATCCGGCGATGGCGGATCCTTTAAGATTTTCACAGGCTGTTTCCAACCTTCTTAACAATGCAATTAAGTTTTCTCCTGAAAAATCCGAAGTTATAGTTAAGCTTGAAGTGTATAAAGAAGGAATGGCGGATAATGAAAGTATTTCGGGATTTAAAAAGTCCGAAGGCGTTAATTATATGCTGTCTGTAAAAGATTTTGGAGTTGGAATCCCGAAAGATCAGGTAAAGAAAGTATTTGAGAAATTTTTTCAGGTGCAGGATACGGAGACAAGGGAATTCAGGGGAACAGGGCTTGGCCTTAGCATAACCAAAAATATTATTGAAGCGCATAACGGCGTAATATGGGCTGAATCCGAGGGAAACGGAAAAGGCTCTTGTTTTATTGCGATTATTCCGGGGGGATATGGCGGTAAATGAGCAAAAAACACATTAAGGTGCTGTTAATTGAAGACAACCAGGGTGATGTAAGGCTGATTTGGGAGATACTGTCCGAGGTAAGAAATTCGCCGTTTTATCTTGAAGTCGGCGACACCCTTTTGGCAGGTTTAAACGCGATACAAAAATCACCCCCTGATGTTATATTGCTCGATTTGTCGCTTCCTGACAGCAACGGAATATACACGCTTAACAGGGTGCGCGATAAAGCAAAGAATGTTCCTGTTGTTGTGATGACGGGTCTTGACGATGAAATGACGGCCATAAAAGCGCTTAAAGAAGGCGCTCAGGATTATCTGGTAAAAGGCAGAACTGATTCGGATCTTTTGAAAAGGGCCATTCTTTATGCAATCGAAAGAAACAGGCTTATGATGGAAATAGAAGAAAAAGAAAATAAGATGAATGCATTGGTTGATAAAATGATTGCCCAGGACAGAATCAGGTCTGCGCTTTTTTTGGAAATACTTGGACGCATTGAATCGGGTGTAATTTCGGAAGAGTTTAAACAAAATGCTTCGTTAATAAAAAATATATACATTAAAAGCTTAAGTCCGGAAACAGTTTCTTCTTTTGATCCGGCGGTATTGGGAAGTATTGACAAAATTAAATTTGAAGGGGCCGGATTTAATATCAATTGTGACAAAGAAAAATTTATTTCGGCGTTTAAGCTTTTCTTGGTTTCGGTTAAAGAAGGCATCAATATTAAGGCGAAGCTGGAAGGCCGCCTGGCAGAGTTGGTTTTAACCGGAAATATTTCCGAGATTATTAAAGCTTTTGTTTCGTATAAAAATAACAGCGGAGCTTCAGGTGTTGCTTTGGAAGCATATCTTGCCTGCGGAATTCTGGAATCATCGGGATGCGTTCTTGGCGGCGCGCAAGATGAATTTATAATAAAAGTGTCAGCTGATAAAGCTTGAAAATAAAAGGGCATATATATATAATTTATACACAAGGGCGGTTTTTTAAATCCAAAATTTATTTGTTTTTGAGGAGCAATAATGAAGCAACAAAAGGATATTAATATTTTGCTTGTTGAAGATAACAGAGGAGATGTTGTCCTTATTAAGGAAAGTTTTAAAGAAATATCTCTTGGTTTTTGTTTGAATGTTGTTGAAGACGGTGAAGAAGCGATATCATATATAGAAAAAAAAGGCAAATATGCAGAAGCTGAAACGCCTGATCTTATTATTCTTGATCTTAAACTGCCAAAGAAAGACGGATTTGATGTTTTAAGGGAAATTCGTGAGAACAGTGAAGTAAGAAATATACCTGTTATTATTCTTTCTTCTTCGGATCTTGAACGTGACATTGAACTTGCATATAAGCTTAAGGCCAATTTTTATATAACCAAGGGTTTTGGGGTTGAAAATTATATAGAGATCGCACGCTATATAGAAGAGTACTGGTTTAAAACAGTGCGCTCTGCCGCTGTCCAATAAATTTGTCTTTTGTTGACTGCCGTTAACCGTTTAATTATAATATTTTATACATTTGATTATGAGGTGAATTTTTGATATATCCCGAAGGTTTTTTTAAGCAGATTCTTGACAACATGTATGAAGGGGTATATATATGCGACTTTTCACGCAAAATAACTTATTGGAATAAAGCGGCGGAAAAGATAACAGGTTATAAGGCCGAAGAAGTTGTTGGTTCATATTGCTGGAAAAATATTCTTGTTCATACAAATACAAAAGGCGAAAATCTTTGCAGCAACAACAATTGTCCCGCTGTTGTTGCCATGAAAGAAAAGCGCCTTGTTGAGGAAGAAGTATATTTGAAGCATAAAGAAGGATACAGACTGCCTGTAATTACCAGAATTTCGCCGATTGAGAATGACAAAGGAGATATAACAGGCGCTGTTGAGCTTTTTTCCGATAATTCCGCAAGGGTTGCCGCGTTCCAGAAAATTGAAAAACTGGAGCAGCTTGCTTTTATTGACTCGCTTACCGGAATAGGCAATCGAAGGTATACCGAAATAAAGATATCGGCCAAACTTGAAGAGCTTTCAAGATATTCGTGGGCACAGGAATTTGGGATACTTTTTATTGATATTGACAGGTTTAAATCAATAAATGACTCTCTTGGTCATCAGGCAGGAGATTCCGTTTTAAAAGTTGCGGCAAAAACCATTGTAAGCAACATAAGAGAAAATGATTTTGCCGGAAGATGGGGTGGAGAGGAATTTGTGCTTATTATATCCGGAGTTAACAGAAAAGCGCTTTTTCATATAGCGGAGAAAATACGATCCCTTGTTGAACAGTCGGATGCCGACGGGATAAAAGTTACGGTATCCGTGGGCGCAACACTGGCTAAACGCGGAGAGACCATGGAACAGGTTATTAAAAGAGCCGACAGGCTTATGTATGAAAGCAAGAAAAACGGCAGAAACCAGGTTACAATAGGATAGTAAAAAAATAAAAACACGGAGAAAACTTTGAGAAAAGAAACCGAGCAGGTAATGGTTATAACAAATTTTGTCGGATATGTGATGGCGGCGACGGTTCTTCTGTACATAGTAATGGCGGAAGCGGTTAATTTAATGCCGAACATTAAGCAAAGGGTGATTTCTTATACGAGCCATTTTGATTTTATGAAAAATGCGGCGCTTGCTTTGGCCGTTGCATGTTATCCCGCTGTTTTGTATTTCAGGAGGAAAAAAATTAAGACGGCAGCCGGTCTGTCTGCCGCAATATCTTCAATGTATACGAATATTGTGATATCTTTTATGCTGTGTGAACTTCCGGCTGTTCTTGGAATTGTACTTTTTTTCTATGGAGGAAGCAGGGCTGAAGTATACACTTTTTCCGGACTTTCTTTGCTGCTTTTTTTCATGTTTTTTCCGAGAAAGGCCGATTGGGAAAATCTTGATAAACATATAAAAGGATGAAAATTGGCCAAAAAGAAAAATAAAAAAGAAAATAAAGACTGCCTGCGCAGAGAAAAAATTCTTAGATATGCGCTTCAAAATTCAAGGCAGATAACACAAAAGATGTCCATGGTTGTAAGTGACGCAATAATAATAACCGACCCTTTTGGAAATATAATGTTTGCTTCCGGCAAAGCCGCCTCGCTTTATGGGATTGATTCGGCTGATAAACTGATAGACTGCAACATTAAGGATTTTATTGTTCCGGAACAAAGGGCTTTTCTTGAAGAAAATATTTCGAGGGTTTTTTCGGAGGGTTTTCTTTCGGGTATTGAATATACCGTATCCAGGTTTGACGGTTCGCGCTTTTATGCGGGGGTTACGGCCGCTTCCGTTACGGTTCAAAACAAGCGGCCGGTTGCCATTGTTTGCGCCATAAGAGATTTAACCGGGGTTAAAAAAAATGAGAGGGCTGTAATTGACACAAGGGAAACTTATCTGTCCATTTTTGAGGGTGTGAATGACGCAATAATTGTTATCGATCCGGTAATAATGAAGATAACTGATGCAAATGAAAGATTTTTTATCTTAAATGGCATAAAAAAAGAAGGCCATAAGGAAATAGATATATCCGTTATAGCAAAGGGAGGAAGCGGTTTTACCTGCGGAGAATTCGCGGAAAATGTAAGAATAGCAATGGATAAAGGCGAATGTGTTTTTGAATGGAAAACCATGGCTTCATCCGGAGAAAGCGTATGGTATGAAGTGTCTTTGAAACGCGCAATGGTAACCGGAAGTCTGCGTGTTCTCGGAATAATGCGCGATATAACGCATAAAAAGTTTGTTGCAGAAGAGCTTGAGAAAAGCTTTAAAATTGTAAAAAAGATAATGAGCGGAATAATACAGGCAATGGAAAAATTAGTTGAAAAAAAGGATGAATATACGGTGGGGCATCAAAAAAGAACCGGAATTCTCGCGAAGGCAATAGCCGTTGAAATGGGGCTGCCGGCTGAACAGATAAATTCAATTTATATATCGGCGGTAATACATGACATAGGAAAAATATTTATATCCGGAAGCATTCTTAATAAAAAGGGCAAGCTTGATGAATCGGAGTATGAGGAAATAAAAAAGCATCCCGATGCGGGCTATGAGATTTTAAGTTCGATAAGCTTCCCCTGGCCGGTTGCCGAGATTGTAAGGCAGCATCACGAAAGACTTGACGGTTCCGGATATCCAATGGGCCTTAAAGGAGAAGAAATATATCTTGAATCAAGGATAATATCAATTGCGGATGTTGTTGAAGCAATAACTTTTGCAAGACCTTACAGGGAAGCATACGGAATAGAAGCCGCGCTGCAGGAAATTATTAACGGAAAGGGAAAACTTTATGACCCGGAAATTGTTGATGTTTGCGTAAAACTTTTCAGGGAAAAGGGATTTGTACTTTCTGAAAAAGAAAATGAGAACGGCAATGAAGGGTTTATTTGATGAAAAATAAAATTGCAAATACTTTTTTGATTTTCGTTATAATGTTTTTTACGGGATGTTCGGGATCTCAGGGTATTTCTCCCGCTATTTCTGGTTCTGTTTTTTACGGAGCGACCCCGACACCGGATGCCGGCACATGGGAAAGAGATGAGTATTCCGAAGGTCTTCCTCGGGTTTATAACGCACATGCTGCTGTTATAAAAGGCACGCCGTATCTTTTTGGGGGATTAAATGATGAGGATTTTCAAAAATATGTTTTTGCCTTAAAAGGTGAAAGTGAATGGGTGACTGTAACCGCATCTGATATAAAAATAAGGGAAGGGGCATCATCAGCCCAGGGCCCTGATGACGCTCTGTATTGTTTTGGGAAAAACGATGATAAAAAGACCGCGGTTTTCTTTAATGACGCTTATCTTTACAACGGAATTTCTTTTACTGCCGTTCCTTTGTCGGGGCAGGTAAAGGCAAGAGCCTATGCGGCCGCGTATTATTATAAAGATTCGTATTATGTACACGGCGGAAGCGACAGACAGCAATTTTTTAATGATATCGTTGCTGTAAACGCTAAAAATGGATTGAGAACGATTGCCGATAAATCGGCCGTAGCTCCAAGGTCGGGGCACAGCGCCGTATCATACAGAGGTAAGATTTACATTGCGGGAGGCAGGTCTGCCGCCGGCCTTATGAATGATGTTTGGGTTTCTGAAAACGGCGTGGATTTTAAAGCGGCAACATTGAATGCCGCTTTTGCGCCAAGGGAAAACTTTGTGTTTTTGGTTTATAAGGACAGAATGTTTATATCGGGCGGCAGAGGAGAAAAAGGTCTGCTTAATGACACATGGTTTTCTGTTGACGGTGTTTATTGGAACAGAGCCGCCGCGGATTCAATCTACAGGCCCAGAGAACTTGCGGCATCATTTGTTACAAAAGATTATATGGCTATAGCGGGAGGCAGATCCGATAAAAGAATATATTCTGATATATGGAGGGCAAAATGAATAAATTATCCTTGGTTCTTTTGTTTGTTTTATGTTCTTGCACAGCTTTTTATCTGCTTAATCCTAAAGAAGCAAGAAGTGCGGGAAATATATTTTTGGATTCGGCTTTTTCAAAAAAAGATTTTGCACAGGCAATGTCTTTTGCGGCCGCCCCGCTGAATGAAAAGGATATTAAAAGAATGGCTGATGATATTACAAAAAAATACGGAAGGGTTGAAGCATATAAGGCGGAATATTATATTACGGAATCGGACAGCAGGGCAGTTATAATAATGTACAGCGCCGTCACACTTAAAGCAATTATTTATGTGAAATTAACCGTCACTGCCGGCGATAAAGGAGATTATAAGGTTACCGGGGTTTCATACACTGATATTGCGCCTGAAATATTCAGGACAGCCAGGAAATTTTAGGAGGATAAAATGGGAGTTGAATGGAAACCGGAGCTGACGGTCGGAGTGGGCGAAATTGACGTGCAGCACAGAAAACTGATAAGCAAAATGCAGGAACTGCATGAATCTGCGGAAGCAAATGATATGGAAAAAGTCAAGGAAACCATAAAATTTCTTGCCGCTTATGCTGAGAATCATTTCAGGACAGAGGAAATGTTCATGATGCATTATGTGTATCCGGGATACAAGGAACATAAATCAAAGCATATGGAGTATCTTACGGGAATTGAAGTGCTTGTCGATCGTATACGCGCGGAGAATATGCCCGCAGGCGACATAAAAAAAGAAGCGGAAAGCATTTATAAATGGTTTCATGACCACATATCTTCTTATGACATGAAGATGGGTGAGTTTTTAAAAACCAGAATGCACGGTATATAGGGAAAGATGATATTTGGAAAATACACTTTTGAAGGGCCGTATCCGGCGGCAAGATATTTATTTGACAAACCCGCTGTTGTTGCGATTCTGTGCCATGACATAAGGGAAACTTCAAAATTTTATCTTATAGACGTTGACGAATCCGATAAGGCAAGAACAAGAATCCAGGACCATCCGAATATGGTTAAATGGGCAAAGGCGTGTCACGGCATCGGGAAGCTTGCCCTTGCGGTAATGTATGCGGAAAAAATGACACAGTCCGAGCGGAAAAAAATAGTTGAGGAACTTAAGGTTTTATATAATACGCCCGTTAAATGATATTATTTTCGTAAAATAAGATTCAATAATTCAAGCGAGCCTTTCTTGTCTATGGGTTCGTTGTTGTTTCCGCATTTGGGCGAGTAAACGCAGGAAGGGCATCCTTTTTCACAGGTGCATGAATTTACGTTTGCCTGCGTTATTTTAAGCCATATGCCGTAAGTTTCAAAAAGTTTTTCAGCAATCCCTATGCCGCCCTCATACCCGTCGTATACGAATATACAGGGTCTGCCTGCTTTGTGGAAACTGTAAGAACGCCCGCCGATATCATTTCTGTCGCACATGGTGATTAATGGCGCCATGCCTATCATGGCATGCTCGGCTGCATGAAGAGAGCCGTCCAAATCATATCTTTTTTCAAGCAATTCTTTTTCAGCTTCATGAGATATTTCAAACCACACGGCCTCTGTGTTAAATTTAAGCGGGGGCAAAAACATTGCTTCCTGCCCAAGCATTCTTCCGGCTTGTTTTTTTCTGAACCCCTTAAAAAATTCCGTCACATTTACGTCCCCGAAAAAGATGCTGAAATTTTCAAAATCAATTTTCTTTTTGACGTAAAGTATGCTTACATCTTCTTCTGTTACGGGTTCTGTGACATAGTCTGCAGGTTCTTTAACGGCGGTTGCCTCGCCGGACGACAGGTCCAGTTCCTTTATTAAATAAGTTTCACCGTTGTAAAGATGCACGGCGCCTTTATGTGCGGTATTGTAAGTCCGTGACAGCGGAAGTTCCTCAAGAATTCTGCCGTCAACTTTTAATTTGACAGAAGCTGGGCCTGATGAATCAAGAGATACGGCATCGTGCGGTCTTATTGCCCCGGAATATATAAGTCCGCGGGCGGTTCTTTTTAAAACGCCTTGTTTTTCAAGTTCGGGAATTATATTTAAGGCGCAGGTATCGGGCATAAGCGGATTGTCTGGGGCGCATGGAAGTTCCGCAATTGCGCACAGTATCTGACCGGCCGCTATATTGTGGTTTTCCAATGAGATACCCGGGGATTCAAATGCGCCTGAGATTACGGTATCAGGATATTTTAATATGTATCTTTCCATTGCATCTTCCGAAGGGATAAAGAATATTATTGCCTCGCGTCCGCTTCGCCCCGCGCGGCCGGCCTGCTGCCAAAAAGAGGACACAGAACCCGGATAGCCGGCCATTATCACGCAGTCAAGCCCGCCGATATCAATGCCCAATTCCAGGGCATTGGTTGACACTATTGCACGCGCAATGCCGTTTTTAAATTTGTTTTCTGTTTCACGGCGAAGGTCAGCGGAATAACCCGACCTGTAAGACAATATTTCCGCGCCGTTTTTGTTTTCCCGCGAGGCCCAAATGCGTATGGATTCAGCCATTTTTCTTGATTTTGTAAAGACAAGAGTCTGCAAGTTTTTACCCGTGCAGGCAAGCAAAAGGTCTTTGGCCTGGGTGACAGCGGATTTGTCAATGTTTTTTGCGGGGTCCCAGAAAATTATTTTTTTGGGAGAGGAAGGCGCGCCGCTGTTTTTTACTTCCTTAAACGCAAGGCCTGTAAGTTTATGCATAAATTCTTCCGCACGGCTTATTGAACCGGATGCCGCTATGATTTTCGGATTGCTTCCGTAATAAGAACATATCCTTAGCAGCCTGCGCATTAAAAAGGCAATGTTGGAGCCGAAAACGCCCCGGTATCGGTGTGCTTCATCAAGCACTATAAGGTCAAGCGATGAATAAAAAGAGGTAAACTTTGAGTGATACGGAAGTATCTGGTGCAGTTCGTACGGGTTGGTTATTATTAAGGAAGCATCACGTCTCAGGCGTGCTTTGACCGCTGCATCTGTGTCCCCGTCATATACACCGGAAACAAAATCGAGTCCCGAGGCCTTGCGCATTTTTTCAATTGAAATAAGCTGGTCGTTGGAAAGCGCTTTGGCGGGAAATATGTAAAGACATTTTAAACCCTTCTCAATGGAAGACAGGGCGGGCAGATTAAACGCAAGGCTTTTTCCGGAAGCCGTTGGTGTTGTAAGAACTGTATTTTTACCCGAGTTGAAATTTTCCAGAGCTTCCGCCTGATGCGTGTAAATCTGAGCAATACCGAAATTTTTAAGATAAGCGCTTTGCGCGGGAGTAAGAAGAATATTATCAGCGTAATGCGCTTCTCTTGCACCGATGTTTAATTCATGAGTTATCTGACCGCGGTAAAATTGAGATTCCTTCAATGAGTTAATCAGTTCTTCTGTTTTCCCCATTTTTCACCGAGCTTGTTTAAAATAAGCGCCATTGAGCGAACGTCAATTGCGTTATGAGAAGTTATAAGGTTTATATGTTCGGGATTTTGTGTTTTAAGCCATACTGAATAATGAAAGTCAACTTCAGAGCCGTCAATGTCGTTGTCGCGGAATTCTTTAAGAACATAAACTTCCATTTCTTTAAGGGAGTGCCCTGAAGCTTCGGGAAAAGCCTGCCTGCAGTAGTGAAGCAGGTCAAAGTTAACCAAATCACGGAATCTTGCGGCCGCATGACGCAGGCCATAATATGAGAATCTGGAAATGACAAAGGGAATATCAAATGACCTGCCATTATATGAAACAATTGCCTTGTGTCTTTTAGAAATGGAATCTAAGAGCATAAGGGCTTCGTATTCTGCATCAGGGTTTAAGGCTGTAAACTGATTTACTGTAAAAGAGCCTGCCTGATAAATTCCCGCACCTATTGTTATTATCTGAGTTTCCGAGAAAAGGCTTCTTGTTTCAAGGTCTAAGAATAAAAGGTCTTCTGGTTTAAAAAGTCCCAGCATCAGGTAAAAAAGCCTGTTGGAACCGGATAAACGCTCACGCAGTTTTTTTGTAATTGTTTCAGGCGTATGCTCATGCAGATCCTTAAGATTTTGTGCGTTTATCCCGTGTTTTTCGTGTTTTTGCGCGTCTCTTATTCCTTGCAAGCCGGATGCCTTTAACTTTGCCGCTTTTTTCGCGCGAACGCCCGGCAGCAGTTCAAGGCATGAATCGCATTCCGATATAAAAAGTTCCTTGCAGGGAAGATTGGGATAAACCGGGAAATTTTCGCTGTAAGTAAGAAGCTTGGCGCCTTCAAATTCCGTTACGCTGCCCTTTAACTTTTGGCTGGTTTTTTTGTTGCAGTATAAGATTTCTTTTTTCGGCTGTTTTTGTGCTGTAAACTTTTTTAATATGTCCGGGTTAAAAGCCATCCGTGCTCCTTGGTAAAAACAGGATAATTATAGCATATGAAAAAGTATGGTCAAATCAGCCCGATAAGTTTTTCATGGTAATCGGATTTATAGATATATATTTTATATTTAGAACCGGTAAGTTATTACTTGACAAAGATTTAATTTGTAATAATATTTATAATAGTGAAATAAAAAATAGAGGGGTTATACAAGAGCTGCCGCAAGACATCCTGATAAAATCCCATATTTTTTTATTTGTGATATTTATTGCATTTATTCTGAGGGAATGAAGCTGAATGCGCAGGAGGCTAAAATATCATGGAGATACTTATAAACAGGGCAAAGAGAATGAAAGAAAAACCGGTTGCGGATAAACTGGGTTTTGGAAAATATTTCACGGATCATATGTTCGTCATGGATTATGACATAAGCAAAGGCTGGACAGACGCAAGGATAGTACCGTATGAACCGCTCAGTTTTGACCCTTCATGTTCTGTCTTTCACTATGGTCAGGCCACATTTGAGGGTTTAAAGGCTTACAAGTCTTCGGACAACAAGACGCTGCTTTTCAGACCGCTTGATAATATACGCAGGATGAACCTTTCTAATGAAAGGCTTTCCATTCCTATGATAGACGAAACAACAGCCATGAACGCCATAAAGACGCTTGTCAGCCTTGAAAAAGACTGGATACCGGGGGCAAAGAATACATCGCTTTACATAAGACCGTTTGTAATAGCCACGGACCCTTATCTTGGTATCAGGGCTTCCGAAACATACAAATTTATCATCATATTGTCACCTGTAGGATGTTATTATCCCGAAGGAATTAACCCGGTAAAGATATACGTTGAATATAATTATTCAAGAGTGGCAAAGGGAATGGGAACGGCCAAGACGCCCGGCAACTATGCAGCGAGCATCAAGGCCCAAATAGAAGCAAAAAAAATGGGCTTTACACAGGTTCTGTGGCTTGATTCGTTCGAGAAAAAATATGTAGAGGAAGTGGGAAGCATGAACGTTTTTTTTAAAATAGGTGACGAAGTTGTGACCCCTGCGCTTAACGGAAGTATACTTGACGGGATCATCAGAAGGTCTGTCATAGAACTTCTTGGTGATTGGGGAATAAAGTGCATCGAAAGAAATGTGGCCGTGGATGAAATTTACGAAGCAGCAAAGAACGGCAGCCTAAAGGAAGCGTTCGGCACAGGAACAGCGGCCGTGATCTCTCCTATCGGTGAATTCATGATGAAAAGTGGCTCTGTCAAGGTGAATGGCGGTAACACAGGAGAGCTGTCGATGAGACTTTACGAAACACTGACTGGAATCCAGATTGGTGACATAAAAGACACTCACGGATGGGTTATGCAGATATAGTAACCGCAATGTAAAAAAACATAGAGGGGCAGAGCTGAAGAATGATGGTTTTAAATGATGTTATTTCATTTGCAGGACGGGCGCGTCTTCCAAAACTTGCGCGCTCAAGGATAGATACATGTTCTGTTAAATGGGCAAAGACCGCGGCAGGGGAAAAAGTATTCCCCATGCATCTTGCGGACATGGAGTTCCTTACCGCGCCCGCGGTGGCCGCTGCAATTAAAAAAAGGTCGGAGCACGGACTGTATGGATACACATATTATCCCGAGACCATGCTTGATCCTTATTTATCCTGGGTAACCTTCAGGTACAAATGGGAAATAAATAAAAAATCTGTCTCTGTCTGCCATGGCGTGCTGCAGTCGGTCAATACCGCGATAAATGCATTTTCTGAGCCGGGAGACGGCATAATAATACAGCCTCCAGTCTATCATCCTTTTTATCATCTTATAAGGCGCAATGGCAGGATTGTCCTTGAGAACCCTCTTAAGAACGTGAACGGCAGATATTGTATGGATACGCGCGGCCTTGAACTTCTTGCGAAAAAAGCAAAACTCCTCATACTCTGCAACCCGCATAATCCTGTGGGCAGGGTATGGAAAGCCGAAGAACTAGATGAGGCGGGCTATATTTGCCTTAAAAATAATGTGCTTATCATTTCCGATGACATTCACTGTGATTTTACATACGGTTTGTCATACACGCCGATCGCGTCTTTGTCGCAGGCGTACGCTAAGAACTGCGTAACCTGCCATTCTCCAAGCAAGACGTTCAATCTTGCGGGGCTTAATTCCTCTGTGGCTGTAATTCAGGACCCAGGTCTGATGCGCGCGTTTGAAAAAGAAAAAATAAGGAGCGGTTTTGGGCGGATCAATTTATTCGCCGTAAAGGCAATGGAAGCGGCGTACCGTCACGGAGCCGGATGGCTTGACGGGCTTACAGGGTATCTTAAAGCCAATATAAACGCGACATTGGATATTATATCGTCTTCAAAAAATATTTCTACCTGTAGACCGGAAGGAACATATCTGATGTGGTTGGATTTTAGAAAAACAGGTTTAAAAGAAGCAGATGTCCAAAAAAGGCTGATAGAAAAGGCAGGGGTACTGCTTGAACCCGGCAGTATTTTTGGCAGAGGCGGCAGAGGATTTCACAGGATGAATATAGCGTGCGGAAGAAAACAGCTTTTAGATTATGTCGGAAGGATAAAGGCGGAATTTAACGCCGCCTGAAATTAGGCGATAAAAAGTGTGGAGGGTGTTATGCCAAATATTGTGGATATAGGAAGCATATCAGTTATTGAAAGGGAAATATACCAAAGCGAAGACGCGTTTTTTCCTGGACCCGATTTCAGAAGAACAGTGCAGCAAAGGATTATTAAGGAAGCATTCATACTGCATTTCAACAATAACGGTTTATATAGGACTTTCTGCGAAAAAAAGGGAATAAGCCCGGGTGTAGTGGAGGCTAATCACAGGCTGATACCGGTCATTCCAAGTACTGTATTCAAAACGCTAAATATACGTACGGATACCGGGGAGCATACGGTAAAACGCTGCATAAGCAGCGGAACCCAGGGGAGTGTCAGTGTGATAGAGCGTGATAATACAACACTGGAAAGGTTCCTGGGTTCGGTCAGGAACACGATTGACAATATTTACGGTATTGAGGACGCGGTGATAATGAACCTGGGACCTTCCGCGGACGAAGCAAAAGATGTCTGGTTCTCGTATGTTATGAGCGTTTCCGATATGATATTCCCAACGGTAGACTATGTTGTGAACAGTGAGTTCATGGCTGCAAGGGTTATCGCTGACCTTAAGAAATTCCTGAATAACTACCGCGATGTTTTTGTTATAGGTGCGCCTGTAATGTTTCTTGAACTTTATGAATATATGAAAAATAACGGAATATTTATCTCGGAAGGTTCGAAAGTATTTGCTGTGACGGCCGGAGGGTGGAAAAAGAACGAAGCCAGATCTATCTCGAGGGATGAATTTAGGAACATATGCGCGGAAATGTTCCCGGGCATTCAAAAAGGAAGAATAAGGGATGTATTTAACATGGTGGAACTTAACACGATAATCCCTGAATGCGAGTGCGGCTCAAAGCACGTTCCGATATGGCTGGACGCGTACACAATAGATCTTGATACTTACGGAATAAATGAAAAAGGCAAGGAAGGACTGCTTGTATTTCTTGACGCAGGCGCTGCAAGTTACCCGGGATTTGTGATGTCAGGAGATCTTGGAAGAATAAGCCATGTGGATGACTGCCCGTGCGGCAGGAACGGAATAACTATAGAAATAATAAGAAGGATCAATACGATAGAGTCAAGGGGATGCGCCCTTAAGATAGAAAAGGGCCTTAACAAAAAAGGAACAGAGAAGGTGAGGCTATGAAAACAATATATTTTGAGATTGATGACAAAAACGGGAAGATATGGGCAGCCCACGACACAGGGAGTGAAACAGGCGAAAAAAGGCCGCTTGTAATAATAGCGCCGGGCTATGAAAAGACAGCGCTGGATTCTCTCGGCACCGCCTGCTATCTTACGGCTAACGGCTTTGACGTACTCAGGTTTGATGCGAGAAACTGCTGCGGCCTTAGCGCCGGGGAAATGGTGGATTTTACGATGTCGGGGCTTACCAAAGACATAACTGCCGTTGCACGTTATGCGAAAGAAATGATATCGCCTAACATTTCGATGGCAATAATAGCTTTCAGCCTTTCCGCAAGGTCAATGCTTAAGTTCCTATCAGGCGCCGGAAGCACAGACAGCATGATAAAAGCCGCAGTTTCTGTGGTGGGCGTTGTTGATGTAAGACACACTGTGATACAGATAACCGAATATGACTGTTTTCAGGGTTTCATGCAAGGAAAACGATACGGGGTAAAAAAGCTTCTTACCCATCCGATTAATTATGACAATTTCATTGCAGATGCTATAAACAATGAATATCTTGAATGTAATACCTCCATTGAAGACGCTTTAAAAGTAAGAGTGCCTTATTACGGCAGCATAATGACAGGCGAGGACGAATGGATACTCAAGGAGCACCATGACATGGTTAACAGCTCTTTTGTTAACAGCAGGGTGGAACAGTTTGTCATACAGGGTGCCGGGCATAAGATATGGAAGAATCCTAGAAGTGCTGACATTGCCCTCGGGAATTGCGTGCGGATACTGTCAGGTTTCATGCTGGGGAAGGACATCAGCGCTGTGAATGTTGTGAAACCGGATATTACAAAGATAATAGAAAAGAACCGACAGGAAAGAAAAGTCATACTCGGATGGAATTCGGACATAAAAGAACCGGAGGGTGCAAATGCGAATCGACCTGCCTGTAGTGGTATGCGGAAAGAAGATATTAGCTGAGAACAGGGAGAAAATTATTATTAAGTACGAGGATGGGCTGGAAATAAGCCTGCCAGTTCTGAATGAGAGCGATGTGAACGGTATAATAAGCAGCAGGCTGAAGACAGGATTGCATGAGACGCACTTTGATGACATCACTGTCTTCTTCAAGAAAATGGCAATGTTCTGGCTGAAGTCTGAGAACAGGCTGAGGGATGAAGCGGTAAAATACTGTTCCATGCTCACCGGTTATCCGGAATCTGTGGTGCTGCGCGATTACATGCTTTTAATGCAACTGTATGTGGAAAGAGGACAAATGTATGACCAGTTGGATACCGAACTCGGTAACAGGTGGTACATAGACGAGTGGGTACCTTCACAGACATGTCTTGTACACGCGCAGCCAAGGGGAATTGTCACAAATATACTTGTCGGCAACATACCGCTGGCCTCCGCGTTTGGAATATTCAGAAGTTTGATAGTAAAGAATAATACTGTCTGCAAACTGCCGAAAAAGGACCTGATAAGCGCCCTGTATTTTGCGTTTTCGTTTATAGAAATAGCCCCTGATCATCCGGTGACAAAAAGCCTTACCGTTGCTTACTGGGAAAAGGATTCCTGGCAGGAGGAAAAAATACTGGCCGCGTCCGATGCGGTATGCCTGTGGGGCGGAGAGACGGCAATAAATGAGATAAGAAAAAAAACAAAAATGGGGACCAAGATACTTGAATATGGGCCAAAAAGGAGCATGTCAATAATAGACATTTTAAGCATGGGACCACAGGACAGCCTTGAAGATATTGCCTTAAGGGCAGCGCACGATTTCAGTGTTTATAATCAGGAGGCCTGTTTTACTTCGCAAGACCTTTACATCCTTGCTGACGACAATGGTTTTGATGAGTTTATGCGGTATTTCAAGGCGTCCCTTAAGCACTATCTTACGGTCTATCCAAAGGGAAGGATTTCTTATGACAGCAAGGCGCATGTGCTGATAACCAGGAACGAACAACTGTTAAAGGGCGCAGAGGTTGAGGCCTCTGAAAATCACGACTGGACAATAATAATTGCGCAGGATAATGCAAGGCTTTCAAATCATCCGCTCAACAGGACTGTAGTGGTTCACAGGATTAGATCATTAAGTGAAGTGACAGGCTGCGTGGATAACTACACACAGACTATCTGCATTTATCCGTGGGAAAAGAGTTTGGAACTCAGGGAAGCACTTACACTTAACGGCGCGGAGAGGATAGCAGGGATAGGGCTTGCGAATTTTCCAAGAACCGGGTTTCCGCATGACGGGATATGGACGTTCAATGAACTTGTTAAATGGGTTAGCGTTGAGCGGGATATAGATTTTAAGGGAAAGTATTATGATAATTCCAGAGATGAATTTGTGAATGAACTTTTCCGGACAGGTCAGGTCATAAAAAAAGGCAGATGATAAAGGGTTTGTTAACAAAAGAGCGTATTTAAATGCGGGTGGGCCGCTGTGATTATAGATAAGCCAAAAAAAATATTAGAGGGGTGCCAATGAAATTTACACCGTCAGTATCAGTAATGCGTTTTTCAGAACCAACCGTAACATGTTCGCTTAAAGTATCATCATGCTCTTTAAGACTAGCTTCATGCTCGCTCAGGGCCGAAAGTTGCTCACTTCGTGTTGCAAGCTGTTCGTTAAGATCCAGATAAGAAAGTTTTAAGGCGAAAGTAATCAAAGGGCCCACTCGTTGAAATACAATTAAAAAAACAGGAGGAATCATGATAGACATATATCCAAGAAGGTTGTATCCGGTGATACTGAAGGACAAAGAAGGAGGGGACAGTTGTGTAATATCTGAAAAGCATTTGACTGAGAAAGGAGTGGTTTATCTTAACACTACTGCGAGGGAAGTATTCTTAAACTGTGACGGCAGCATTTCCGCAAGGGAGATGGCAGAAAGGTTTGCGGTTAAATATGACGGAAGTTCGCTTGACGAGATATTAAGCGGGGTGATATCCACACTGGAACATTTTTCAGAACTTGGATTAACAGAGAATATGAGGGAAAAGGGCTTGTCGTGCGGGGTTAAGGTAAAAAACTCCAGACTGAACCTAGACCTTGTATATTTTGAGGTGACCCGCATATGCAATCTAAGGTGTATTCATTGTTACAATGAAGCGGGACAAAAAAGGGAAAGTGAAATGGGAACGGATAAGATACTTGAGATAATAAAAAAACTTGGCGATGTAGGTGTTATCGATGTCGTAGTGACCGGCGGCGAGCCGTTCGTGAGGAAGGACATCTTTGAGATACTAAAGGCCATTAAGGCAAGGGAAATGAGATTTTCCGTGTTTACAAACGGCCTGCTGTTGAATGAAAAAACGATAAAAGAAATTGCCGCGCTTGAACCAAGGTTTGTGGCAGTGAGTCTCGATGGCGCATCCGCCACGACGCATGAAAGAATAAGGGGCATGGGGACATTTGAAAAGACCTTGGCAGCACTCAGATTACTGAAGGTAGCAGGCATAAATGTAAGGGTGAACCATACACTTACAATGGGGAGTATCAGGGAAATGGAGGATTTCATGTGCCTAATGGATCAGCTGGAGATAAAAGACGTATATTTTGACAGGTTCGATTCTTTGGGAAGAGGAAAAGAGCATGAGGACATGGTCATACCTGTGGATATGGGGCATGAAATAAAGAGCAGGATAGACAGGCTGAGGCACCATGAAAATTCCTCGGTGAAAGAATACAGCACGGGAATAAACGTGTTGTCGGTATCCGGGGGAAATATGTGCGGCGTGGGGATAAATTCATGTTATATAAAAGCCAACGGTGAAATATCATTTTGCCCGGTAATGTCTGCTGCGGAATTTACAGTCGGCAGCCTTCTGGAAAAAAGTATTGATGAATTATGGAACTCATCAAAGTGGGATTTGCTGCGAGAAGCAACGGTTGACAGTATTGAAGAATGTACAAACTGCGAGGGAAAGAATATATGTCTTGGAGGCTGCAAAGCCAAAGCGTATAATACTTACGGCACATTTAAAAAGCCGGATTCATGGACTTGCGCTCAATTAAGAGGCTGATAGCCACGAGGAATAACCGCCCCAAAAAACCCTTGCCAAAACAAGCCCCCTTGTGATATTTTATTAACTCCATGATTATGTCATGCATAAAGCCCAAGGTAAACAGGAACCAAAGGCCAAGTGCAGGACTCTTGCGGCATGGAAAAATATTTAAACATTTTTGAAAGGAGCTTTTGCGTTTATGGCGAAGAATTACGAAGCGGTTATTTTTATGAAACCAACGCTTTCGGAAACTGAAATAACGGCGACGATTGCCAAGGTAAAGAAAGCGATAGAAGACATGAAGGGCGCTTTTATTGAAGATAAAACGCCGGAAAAAAGGAAACTTCCTTATGCAATGAAAAAATTCAGGGACGGGTTCCAGTATTTTGTGAAGTTTTCAGCGGAACCGTCGGTTGTGGCTGAAATAAAAAACAGATTTAAGCATACGGAAGAAATCATACGAAGCATGATATCATGCGAAGTTGTGATCCCGGTTGTTAAAGAGGAGCCGAGAAAGCCTCGTGCTCCCAAGCCGGAAGGCGCGCAGGAACAGGTGAGAGAAATAAGAATGAAGCATGATGAGGATATTATTCCGGAAGAAGAGGAAATGGAATAGCCGGGTGATTTCAAGGGAGGTAAAAAATGGCAAACCTTAACAAGGTTTTTTTAATGGGAAACCTTACCAAAGATTTGGAAATAAAGTATGGCAAGAACGGTCAGCCCGTAACCAATGTAAGAATTGCGGTTAACCGATCTTACACCACGCAGACCGGTGAAAAACGCGAGGAAGTTTGTTATGTTAACTGTGTTGTTTGGGGCAAACAGGCCGAAAGCTGCCATACTTATCTGAAAAAAGGTTCGTCGGTTTTTATTGAAGGCAGGCTTCAGAGCAGAACATGGGAAGCCGAAAACGGAGAAAAGAAAAGCGTTCTTGAAGTTGTGGCGGACAGGGTACAGTTCCTTGACAGAAAAAGAAAAGAAGGAGAACCCGGCGCGGAAGAAGAAACAAGTTTTAGCGATAACAATCAGGGCGAAGAAGCCCCTTTTTAAAGATAACGGAGGATTTTTTAAATGGATAAAACATCAAAACCATCTGCCAAAAAAAGCTTTATGTTTAAAAGGGTAAGAAAAAAAAGGTGCAAACTCTGCACCCTTAAAAGAGATGTTGTTGATTTCAAGGATGTTGAATTTATAAAAAATTATATAACGGAACGCGGTAAAATAATACCAAGACGCGTGACGGGAAATTGCGCAAAGCATCAGAGGACAATAACAAAGGCGGTAAAGAAATCAAGGGAAGCCGGACTTGTTGCTTTTGCGGCAGAATAAGAAAATTAAAAGCGCGTTTGAGCTCCTTAAGGGGTTTAAGCGCGCTTTTTTTGATTTTGGAATAAAAAAGAAAGAAGGCGTAAAATGCATTCTCTGATATATTCGCTGCTCAATCTGCTTGTAATGTTTTTGATATTTTCCGTAATAGGCGCGGTTATGCTTTTTTTGATAAGGCTGAAAATGAAATGGTACTTTGTAACCGCGTCCGGATTTATTATACTTTCATCGATGACCTTTTTTATGCTTTCCGCTCCCGGTCCTGACGGTAAAAGAATAAATCCGATTGAATTTATGAAATCTGACATAAGGTCGGGCATGGATAAAGCTTTGGCTTCGCCTGAGGCCGGCATAAGTCCCGCGGATATTGAAAATGCAAAAAAGCAGGTTGAAAATTTTATATTAAGACCTCTTTACGGATGGGTTGCAACCGGATTTATTTTTATGTCTTTTTTATGTTATATGGTTGTAAGGATGATTGCGGCAAGAAAATTCGGGATTGAGAACGATTTCCCGCCTTATATTTTCTGGAGGCCTCCTGAATTTGTAATCTGGATTTTGATAGCCTGTATGGCGGCTATGGTGCCGTATAATATTATTACAATACCCTCGATTATTTATGATATTGCAATTAATCTTATGGTAATTCTTGGATCTTATTATTTTTTTATAGGGGCGGCTGTTGTAAATTATATGATGGTAAAAGCAAAGGTTCCGAGATTTTTGCAGGTTCTGGTAATTGTAGGGGTTGTCTTCTGGTCGCCGGCTTCAATTATTATAATGTTGACAGGCATCCTTGATACATGGTTTAATTTTAGAAAAATTTAAAAATTAAAATATTTTTCAGGAGGAATACAATGGAAGTGTTGCTGAATGAAGACATAAAAAATGTCGGTAAGGCGGGAGAAGTGGTAAAAGTTTCTGAAGGTTACGCCCGTAATTTTTTGCTGCCTAAAAATAAAGCTGTAATCGCAACGAAACGAACCATTGCCGCCATGAATGATCTTATAAAGAAAAAAGCCGAGCGTGCGGCTTCTGATGAAGCGAAATTGAAAGAAACAGCCGGAAAAATGAACGGACTTGAAATAACAATAAGAAAAAAAGCCGGCGATGACGGAAAACTTTTCGGTTCCGTGTCAGAAGCTGAAATTGCCGCCGCCGTAAGTGAAAAAGGATTTAAAATATCCAAAAAGAATGTGCTGTTAAAAGGGCATTTGAAAGAATTGGGAACATTTGAAGTGGCAATTGCGTTAAAGCACGGCATAGAATCCAAAATTAAAGTTACAATAGAAAAGGAAAACGGGAAAAAGAGGTAATTCATGTCGGGCGCCGGTAAGGAAGCCCCAAAGAAAGTCCCTCCGCAGAATACAGAGGCGGAGCGTCAGTTATTGGGCGCAATACTGATAAAAGATTCCGCGATTGACACGGTTCTTCCAATAATACGTGCGGATGATTTTTATGAACCAAGAAACAGTGTAATATTCAGCACCATGCTTGAAATAAAGAACAAGGGTATGGCAATAGATCAGATTACCGTTCTGGATCATCTTTCTGTCACCGGAAGATTGGAGGAAGCCGGCGGAGCGGTATATATTTCTGATCTTGCAAACTATATGCCCACGGCCGCGCATGCCGAGGATTATGCCAAAATAATCAGAGAAAAATCCGACCTTAGAAAGCTTATTAACATATCATCGGACGTAATTTCAAAAGCTTTTCAGGAATCCGCCTCGTCTCTTGATCTTGTTCAGGAAACAGAAAGCAGAATTTTTGACATAACTGAACGCAACAAGGGCGAAATGATAAATATCAAGGAAATGGCCCATCAGGTTTATGAGCAAATAGACAGGATGAGCAAACGCTCCGATGAATTGATAGGGCTGCCGACGGGATACAGATATATTGATCAGGCGACGCAGGGCCTGCGTGAAGGCGAACTGATAATAGTTGCCGCAAGACCGTCTGTCGGGAAAACCGCGCTTGTATTAAACATCGCCTATCATGTTGCGACAACAAAAAACAAATCGGTTCTTATTTTCAGTTTTGAAATGGGTGCGGAGGAATTAATACGCAGAATGATAGCGGTTGGTTCCGGAGTGCCTCTTACAAAAATATCCACGGGGAAGCTGCTTACAAAATCGGACCGTGAGAAAATAATGCATACTTTGGGCAAATTGTCCGATCAGGATATTTTTATTGACACCGCTGACAATGATGTTTTTCAAATGAGGGCAAAAGCCCGCACGATAATGTCCAAAATCAAGAGGGAGAACAAGGATAAAAAACTTGATTTAATAATAGTTGACTATATGCAGCTTGTTAAACCCGAAAAAGATTTATCCAGAGAGCAGCAGATAGCCGCCATATCCCGCGGTTTAAAGGCGCTTGCGCGCGATGCAAAGGTGCCTGTCATTGCGCTTTCACAGCTTAATCGTGAAAGCGAAAAAAGAGACAGAACAACCAAGGCCGGCGGAAAAATGCCGCCGAAATTATCCGACCTTCGAGAATCAGGATCTATTGAACAGGATGCGGACGTTGTTATCTTTATAAACAGGGAAGACGAAGAAGATATTGAAGGCAGGGTAACCGAAGGCGGCGAGTCTAGAACTGTAAAGGTAAGAAATGTTAAATTGATAATTGCAAAAAACCGCAACGGTCCGCTTGCGGATCAGTCGGTTATGTTCCTGCCGGAGCTTACCGCGTTTCGTGAAAAATCCGGAAGAGATACAGACGAGGCTTTTTCCTGATGGGCGGCATGCCGATTGCCTGCGCCGTAATTGACACTTCGGCGTTTAAACATAATTTTAATCTGGCAAAAAAATTGTCCGGAAACGCGGAAGTGATACCGGTTATCAAAGCCAACGCATACGGCCACGGTGCATATGAGATTGCAAAACTTTGCGCTTCTCTTGGGGCAAAGACAGCCGGCCTTGCCCGGGTAAACGAAGGTGTTCAGTTAAGGAAAGCGGGCATAAAGAAACTTTCTCTTGCGATTTTGGGCGGGTTTATAAAATCAGAGGCAGAGGAAATAGTTAAAAATTCTCTTGAACCTTCATTGTTCTCCGTAAATGAAGCGCTTATATTGCAGAAAGAATCCGCCAAAATGGGAAAAAAAACAAAAGTTCATATCAAAATAAATACAGGAATGAACAGGCTGGGGTTAAGGCCTGAAGAAGCCGAAAGTTTTATTAAAGCCGTTAAGGGAATGCCAAACCTTGAAATATCCTCGATGTATACACATCTTCCCTGCGCTGACGAACAAAAAGATAAAATGAGTGTAAAGCAGTTTCTTCTTTTGAAGTCGGCGTCTTCGTGCTGCCCTGAAATAAAGCTTCATGCAAGCAATTCCGCGGGAATAGCGCGATACGGCTCGGCAGGGTTTGATGCGGTAAGACCCGGAATAATGCTTTATGGTTCTTTGTACGGTCCGTTTAATATCAAGTTAAAGCCTGTAATGTCAATATATGCAACGGTTGTACAGGTTGTTAATTTGAAAAAAGGAGAGGGTGTCAGTTACGGGCTTACATACAGGGCAAAGAAAAGTGAAAGAGCGGCGGTTATTTCAATCGGTTATGGAGACGGCTATCCCAGGACGCTTGGAAACAAAGGAAGGGTTCTGATAAACGGAAAGAGCTTTCCTGTCATCGGGCGGGTATGTATGGATATGATAATTGCGCGCGTTGATTCAACCGTTAAACCGGGCGATACCGCGGTTATAATAGGGAAAAGCGGCAAAAATGAGATAACAGCGGAAGAGATTGCCCGTATGTCAGGCACAATTTCTTACGAAATTTTTACCGGAGTTGCGGAACGAGTGGTCCGCATTTATAAATAATGCTTGTTCTTGGAATAGATCCGGGTACCGCAAGGTGCGGCTGGGGTGTTGTTGAAAAGAGAGGAAATGTGCTTAATGCAGTCGAATACGGTATAATAGAAACATCAAAGGATATGCCGCAGTCTGTAAGGTTAAAAACAGTTTATGAAAAAATATTTCAAATAATAAAAAAATTCGATCCGGAAGTGATGGCTGTTGAGAAAATTTTTTTTAACAGAAATGTCACAAATGCTTTAAGCGTGGGCGAAGCGCGGGGTGTGATACTTTTGGCGGGGGAAAAGGCCGGAATAGAAATAACAGAGTACACGCCGCTTCAGGTTAAAATGGCATTAACAGGATACGGAAAAGCGGAAAAAAAGCAGGTTGAATCAATGGTGATGCGCATACTTAACTTAAAATCGGTTCCTAAACCCGATGATACGGCCGATGCCCTTGCGGTTGCTCTTTGCTGTGCGGCTTCTTATAAGATGCAGACAATCGGGAAAAACGGAGGCGGCAAGGTTTGATAGAGTTTTTGGAAGGCGAAATAGAAGAACTGCGTGAAAATTTTGCGGTTATAGACGTAAATGGGATTGGTTTTGGCGCGCATATATCAGCGAACACATATAATGCATTGTCGGCAGCCGGGCGGCGTGTGAGACTTTATACATATCTTAATATATCCGAGAATGGCGCCGCGTTATTCGGTTTTGCCACACTGGAAGAAAAAGAAATGTTTCTTATACTTCTTTCGGTTAACGGTATAGGCGCAAAAACAGCCGTTACAATGCTTGGAAAAGCGCCGTTGTCAAGGCTTAAAGAAGCAATAGCGTCTGAAGATGCGCGGGCGCTTCAGGCATTGCCGGGTGTGGGGAAAAAACTTGCCGAACGTATGATAGTTGAGCTTAAAGATAAATTTAAGGGTATGCCTGTTACAGTGGCTGCGGCTGAAAACAGCGAGGACTCGGAAGCTTTACAGGCGCTGTTAGCCCTGGGTTTTAATTTTATAAAAGCCCATGAAGCGGTGCGTGAAGCCAAAAAAGCACTGCCTGACGGCGCTGAAACCGAAACAATAATAAAAGAAGCTTTAAAGAGGCTGGGAAAATGAGCGAAGAAAAAAACAGGATAGTTGCGCCGGGCGCGGAATTTCATGAAAGGCCCGCGGAACGCGAATTAAGGCCGAAATTTCTTTCGGATTACATAGGGCAGGACAAGGTTAAGGAAAAGCTTAAGATATTAATTGATGCTGCCCGTGAAAGAAAGGAATCCCCCGAGCATATACTTTTTTACGGACCTCCGGGTCTTGGTAAAACGACGCTTGCTCATATTATTGCCAATGAGCTGGGCGTGAATATAAAGGTTACCGCCGGTCCTGTAATTGAAAAAGCAGGAGATCTTGTTGCGATAATAACAAACCTTGAAGAAAATGATGTGCTGTTTATTGATGAAATACACCGGCTTAACAGGGCTGTGGAAGAAGTGATGTATCCGGCGCTTGAAGACGGCGTCCTTGATATTGTTATAGGAAAAGGGCCTTCCGCAAAAACTTTTAGAATAAGCCTTCCGAAATTCACGCTGATCGGCGCAACAACACGCGCGGGAATGATATCAGCGCCGCTGCGCGACAGGTTTGGCGCTGTTTACCGTGTTGACTTTTATGATGAAAAGTCTTTGACAGAGATACTGATACGTTCGGCCAAGGTTCTAAACGTAAGCGCCGACATAAACGGAATTATGGAAATTGCAAAAAGGTCCCGCGGCACCCCGAGAATTGCAAACAGACTGTTAAAAAGGGTCAGAGATTATGCACAGATAAAGGCGGACGGTAAAATAGATGAAAAAACCGCCAAAGAAGCACTGAAAATGCTTGAGATTGACGAACTTGGTCTTGATAATATGGACAAGAAGATAATGGCTGCAATAATAGAAAAATTTAAAGGCGGGCCTGTTGGAATTGAAACAATTGCGGTATCGGTTTCGGAAGAGCCGGATACAATAGAGGATGTTTATGAGCCGTTTTTGATTCAGGCCGGTTTCCTTCAGAGAACACCTCAGGGCAGGCGTGCCACCGAATCCGCTTACAGGCATTTTGGATATGACCTGCCAAAAAAAACAGGACAGGATGAGTTATGGTAGACAAGAATATAAGAATAAGGGTGGCCGGATTTTTGCTTAATGAAAAGAACGAACTTCTTCTTGTAAAACATCAGAAAAACAACAAAGAGTACTGGCTTTTGCCGGGCGGAGGCGTTGAATTCGGGGAAACTTTGGAACAAGCTCTTGAACGCGAGTTTATGGAAGAACTTGGCATAAAGGTAAAAATAGAGAGGATGGTAATGCTGCACGATTCAATTCATCCGGAAGGCGAAAGACATATATTGAATGTTTATTTTAAACTAAAAATAAAAAAAATTAAGAAATTAACCCCAATAAGCGATAATGTACTTAAGGATGCGGCTTTTTTTGATATGAAGAGTTTTTCGAAATTATTGTTTTACCCGCCGATAAAAAATGATATAATTTTTTTGTGGAAAAAGCGCTTTTGCTGTTATGCGGGATATAAAAGAGTGAAATGGAAAAATTAAGGGAGGTTTTATATGGCCGAAGGTCTTGTTATAAATGTCACGGACAGAGGGGACATAAAAGTTGTAAAGTGCACGGGATATATTGACACAACAACTTCTTCGCAGCTGGAAAACAAGATGGCGGAGCTTCTTCAGAAAAAAAACTATAAGATAATTATGGATTTGTCCGAAGTTGATTATATAAGCAGTGCGGGATGGGGGATATTTATTTCCGAAATAAAAAACATAAGAAAAAACAAAGGCGATCTTAAGCTTGCTTCCATGAAGCCGGAAGTTATGGAAATTTTTGAACTCCTGGATTTTACCAATATACTTGAATATTACAAGACCGTTGACGAGGCGGTTAAGAAATTTGGTGTGAAATAAGGCCTAATTAAAATGCCTGCGGTAAAGGTTGCGGTAAGGAAGGATGCTCCGAAGAAAAAAACAAATCTTGCGCAGCCTTCAAAAAAAAAGTTTCTTCCTTTGATAATTGCGGCCTTGTCGGCCGCTTTTTCTTTTTTGCCCAATCTTGAATGCTGCGCCATATGGATAATTTTTGTTATGTATGCAGCTCTTTTTATATGGATTTTTTTTACGGAAAAACTTACAAGAAAAACGGACAGAATCATTCAGGAAAGGGGCGCTTTATTGACAATGTTTTTATTGTCAATAGCCGTGCCTTTAACCGGAGGTATTTTATCTCCTTTGAAATGGGCTTTTGTCGTGATGGTTTTTGTTTTGTGTTCAAGACGAATATACCTTATGGCAGTTTATATGCTTGCAATATTGTTTTTCTCCACGGTCAGGAATATAGGCGCTTACGCCGCTTCTGATTATTATATGTTGGCTGTATTGGCAACGTATATTTTTGTTTCCTTCGTAAATAAGCGTGAAAATTCCGGAATAAGAGAAAAAATTCTTTCGCAGACACCTCCTGATTCCGCTTTAAGCGGAGTGACAAGCCAGGAACAGTTTGGAAGAATAGCAAATGCCGCTGTTAAAAGGCTGCTTGATTCTTATGCGGTAATATTAAAAGCTGATTCAATGGTGTTTTTTTTAAAAAATCAGTATGATGAAAATTATTTCGACATGGCGGCGCATTATACTTTGCATGAAAATCATTTTAACGGAAATTTCAGAATAAAGCTTGACGAGACAGTGCTTGGAACCGCAATGGGTAAAGGGGCTTACTTTGAGTTTTCCCCCGAAGGCACAATGCCTTATTATCTTTCGCAGTCTTTAAAAACCGAAAAAGCGGCAATTGCTCCCGTTGTTTTAAACCGCGTTATAGGAGCCGTTGTCTGTGATTTTTCTGAATATAAACTTCAGGATGAAACTCTCAGAAAAGCGGTTACGGAAATAGCTTGTGAACTTGCGGCATTGTTTGAACTTTTTGAAATGAATCAGCGTCTGGTTTTTCGTGAAAAAAGGGTGTCAACTTTATACGATATTTATGCAAAGCTTAATCTTATGGAAGGCAAGCAAGGTCTTATGAAAAGGCTTTTTGATGAGCTGGCAACATTTGATATAGCATCGGCTTACATGGCAGAGTATCAAAAAGATGAAAATGAAATGAAAATTTCATATGTTTATAATTATCCTGAAAAAATTCTGGGCAGAGTGATAAAAGTCAAAGATGAAGCGCTTATTAATTATGTAATATCCAATTTAAGAACCTCTGTCACTTCGGGAGTTTCTGGAAGAATACTTTCAATTAATTACGGCAAAAATTCAATGGAACATTTTGCAATTCTTCCGGTTGCAGTGGCCGGAGAAATTCTTGGAATAATAAAACTTGACCGCGAAACAGGGGAAAAATTTTCCGAGTTTGAAATTAAGACATTTGAGATGATAGTTTCACGTGTTGCTATGCTTCTTGAAAATGCAAAATTATACGAGAAAATTCAGCGTCAGGCAACACGCGACGGCTTAACCGGTCTTATGAATCATATAACTTTTCAGGAAAAACTGCAGGAAGCAATTGAAGCATGCGATTCGGGAAGGATAAAATGCGTTTCGCTGTTTTTGACCGATATAGATTTTTTTAAAAAATTTAATGACAGTTTTGGACATCAGGAGGGCGACAGGGTGCTTAAAAAAACCGCTGTAATGCTTTCGAATTTTGAGAAAAAATATCCTGGAACATTTGCCGCGCGTTACGGCGGAGAGGAATTTGTTTTTGTGGCGCCGGGATATGACCTGGATGCCGCCACCAAGATTGCGGAATCGATAAGAAGGTTCAGCGCCGAGAACCTGAAGGGAGGAAATGAAACAGAGTTAAGGCCCATAAATCTGAGTATAGGAGTGTCTTCTTATCCCCAAAAAGCTTCAAGCGGCAGAGACATGATAAAAACCGCGGATGAAGCTTTATACAGGGCAAAGAAAGAGGGCAGAAACAGGGTTATTACGGCATAGCTTTCCCGCCTTGCAAAACCGCATAAATTCTGACATAATAGCCTTTGTAATTTTATAATTATATTTTAAATAATATGGTATGGGGAGAGAGGCATTTTTGAAAGTAAGAAAGGCACGTGTAAAGGATGCGGAGTTCATACAGAATATAATCAAAAAATATTCCGTACAGGCGGATCTTGTTGTAAAAAGCCTTGCGGATATATATACCCAATTGAGAGATTATTTTATACTTGAAGACGATCAGGGAAAACCGGCAGGCGTAATAGCGCTTCATGTTTACTGGGACAATCTTGGCGAGATACGTTCCTTTGTGATACTTGAAAAATACAGGGGAAAAGGCGGAGGAAAACTTTTGATAGACGCGGCGATAAACGAAGCCGGGAACCTTGGTTTAAAGGAAATATTTGCGTTAACAAAGATACCCGATTTTTTCAGGAAAGAAGGCTTTAAAGATATAGCAAAAAAACAGCTTCCGCATAAAATTTGGAAAGATTGTTTTAACTGCCCGAAATTTCCGGACTGCGACGAGGTGGCACTTATTCTTAAACTTAAGAAGGCGTCAAAATGAACGAAAAGATAAAACCTTTATCAGTAAATTTTGATATTGTGATTCGGCATTTTGAAGGGAATTATATAGGCGAATGCAGAGAGCTTCCCGGGCTTGTTGTTTCCGGGAAAAATCCGAATGATGTTATAAAGAATATAAAAGCCGCCATACCGCTTTATCTGCGTTATGTCCCGAAGGAATCATTTATTCCGGTTTTTGAATCGGAAATAGTCCCCATGATTTATGATTTTGAGGAATTTAACGGCTATATGTACGCCTCAACAAATAAGGACTCTGTGGTAAGAACCAATACCGGAGATATAGGATCATGGGAAACCATCAGCATAGCCAATGTTTTTTCGCCTTTTTTTAACGCCCCTCTTGGTTCAACAAAGAGTTTTGACAAGGAAGACCTTGGAGATTATACCCCTCAGGTTTATTGTCTTAAACAATTCTCGGATCTTGGAACTCCAAAACTTTTTTGCGGCACAAATGCCAACGGCGGGATATACGAGACACTTGACGGAAAAACGTGGAGTCTGTCTTTTAATTCCGGAGAGGCCAGGGTTCACTGCCTTGAAAGTTTTAAAGGAAGGCTTTTTGCGGGAACATCAACCGAGGGAAAAATATATTCTTATAACGGGACACACTGGGTTATAGCCCTCAACACAACCGAGCTTGCCGTAACATGTTTTGGACTTTACAGGGATTATTTATATGCCGGAACATTTCCTAACGGCATGATATACCGCACGGCTGACGGTGTTAACTGGCAGAAAGTTTTTGACACCAATCAGTCATTTGTAAATGATTTTTTTGTTTTTAAAAACAGAATGTATGCTTCAACCGCAAAGGCGTCGGGCGGGTTAATCTTTATGACGGAAGACGGAACAAACTGGGTTGAAAGCTTTTTCTCGGAAAAAGATGTAAACTTCTTCAAATTTGCTCAGTTTAGCAACAGTTTATATGTTGGAAGCGGGGACAACGGAAAAGTTTACAAGACAATGGACGGGAGGAAATGGGAGCTTGCATTCCAGACTGACGAAGAAGACATAAGAGCGCTTTTTGTTTTTAACGGCTACCTTTATTTTGGAAGTTCTCCGAAAGGGCGTATATTCAGAACCACAATGAGCAACACGCCTCCTCCAAAAGCTTATGATGTTGAAGTGTCCGAGATAACTTCGCACAGCGCTCTTATAACATGGAAAACGGACAGGGAATCAAAAACAATAATTGAGTACGGACTTGATACGAATTACGGAAACAATATAATATCCGAAGAAATGACGGCCGACCATAAAATAACGCTTAACAACCTTAAAGCGCTTACAAAATATCATTTCAGAATTTTGACATATTCCGATATAGGAAGTTTTAGCGGCATAATTAATGATTATTCGTTTACCACGTCTGCCGCGGTCACTCCTGTTATAACATCGCGGACTCATTCGGATCAGGAACGCTGGTATAACACACAGGATGTTGAAGTTTTTTGGGGCATACATCCTGAGGTTAAAAATTTTCTTTATCTTATAGACAAAAATCCGGACACCGTGCCTGACCCCGCGAAATGTCAGATTACAAATCTTGACGGAGTAACCATAAAAGGAGTTGAGGACGGAACATGGTATCTGCATCTTATAATAGAAGATAAAGCGGGCAATATAAGTTTAACCGTATCGCATTTCAGGATGAATATTGACACAACAGCGCTTCCGCCGTCAGTAAAAAGCCCGACTCACGAAAGAAGCGATAAGTGGTACAGCAACAATACTCCCGCATTTACATGGGAAAAACCCAATGATTTATCCGGAGTTGACGGTTATTATTATATAATTGACGACCTGCCGAATACTGTTCCCAACGAGAAAAACGGCACTTTTATAAGGGATACATCCGTTAAATCCCAGCCTTTGGAAGACGGCGTAAAATATTTTCATATTGTCACAAGGGATAAGGCGGGCAATATAGGCACAAAAGCTTCTCATTACAGATTTAATGTTGATACAACAGCGCTTCCGCCGCAGATAAGTTCAAGGACTCATCCTGATTCGCAAACCTGGTATAACAGGCAAAAAGCCGAAATACATCTTGCCAAACCCCATGATTTATCCGGCATAGAAGGTTTTTATTACACGGTTGACCAAAGGCCTGATACAATGCCGGTTGAAAGAGACTGGGTTTATACCGAGTCAAGCGATATAGAGCTTCCCCAGAGGGCTGACGGAACATGGTATATTCATGTAAGAAGCGTTGATGAAGCGGGAAATATTTCCGAGAACGCGGCTCATTTTAAATTTAACATAGATACCCAGGCTCTTCCTCCGAATATAAGTTCTGTGACTCATCCTGATTCGCATAAATGGTATAACCTTAAAAAAGCCCAGTTTAAAATAATGCCGCCTGAAGATTTATCGGGAATAGACGGTTATTATTATATTATTGACAATCTTGAAAAGACTGTTCCTGATGCCACGGCAACATGGACCGACAAAGATACAATTTTTTCATCCGATTTAAAAGACGGCGGCTGGTATCTGCATGTGACGTCCCGTGATAAAGCCGGAAATATAGGAACAGCCGCCTCGCATTACAGATTCAATATAGATACCGTATCAAAGCCGCCTGTTGTAAGAAGCAAGACCCATAAAGACCAGGAACAATGGTATAACAATCCGATCCCTGAGCTTAATTGGGACACGCCTGATGATATGTCCGGTATAGACGGCTATTATTATCTTTTTGATAAAAAACATAATTCAGTGCCAACCCGTGAGATGGGAGAATGGACAACGGCAAACCAGGTTACATTGCCGAGGCTTGATGACGGAATATGGTATTTTCATATTGTGTCAAAAGACAATGCGGGAAACCTCGGCTGGGATGTGACCCATTATAAGCTTAAGATAGACACCCATGTTGAGCAGCCGAAAATTGTTTCTTCTTCTCATCCGGATGAAAACACATGGTATAACGCCAGACTGGTAAGGGTAAGCTGGACAGTTCCGCAGGATTTGTCAAAGATAAACTGTTTTTATTATCTTTTTTCAAAAGAAAAACATATGAAAATAACTCCTGAAACGGCCGAAAGAACAGATATGAGAGAGTTGGATTTTACCGTTAATGAAGAGGGGACATATTATTTTCATCTTACGGGCGAGGATAATGCCGGCAATATAGGCGAAGATCCCGCCATATTCAAGATTAACATAGATCTTGAAGCAAGGCCGCCTTCAATTATATCAACCACTCACCCGAATCCGGACAAATACTACAGCAATGTAAGTCCGGTTTTTGTGGTTGAGTCTGTTGATGATTTAAGCGGTCCGGAAGGATTCTTTTATTGTGTCGACAGAAGCCCGGATACAATACCGGACAAAAAAACAGGAAGATATGTTACCGATAATGTGATAAATATTCCCGAAAGACTTGATGATGGAATATGGTATTTTCATATTTCGTTAAAGGACAAAGCGGGAAATACGGGCAACCAGGCAACCCATTACAAATTTATGATAGAAACAACTCCTCCTGAAGTCACTTTTGAAAGGCCGCCTTTATTTGTTAACAGTGAAAATTTTGAACTGCGCTGGGATGCAACCGATAAAGAATCGGGGGTTGCTTGTTTTGAAATAGAATATAAAGAAGGCGAAAAGGGCAAGTGGAAAACATGGCAGAAAGAAACAAAAGCTGTTTCTCTTAAATTTACCGGAGAAGACGGAATAACATATTATTTCAGGATAAGGGCAAAAGATAATGCAGGCAATTGGTCTGCATGGCTTGAAGACGACACAATCAGGACAACTGTTGATGTTTCTCCTCCGTCGCCGGTTACAAATGTTTCCGCAAAGCCCGTTGCAGGCGGCAAGATAGAGCTGATGTGGGGCAAATCGGCGGATTCAGTTTCCGGCCTTGACTATTACAGAATATACAGAAGCGCTGTTCCGGGCCAGGTTGGCATGCAGATAAATGATGATGGAGAAGTGACATCAACTGTTTTTACCGATTCTTCAAAAGAGCTTGAAGACGGAATAATTTATTATTACACAATAAGGCCCGTTGATAAAACCGGCAATGAAAGAGAAAGTGGAAATAAACAGGTTCTTTGCATATGCGATGCTGTTGCGCTTCCGCCTTTGGTGAGATCCGTTACGCATCCAATGCAGGAGGAATGGTATAACATAAGGAATATAAAACTTATTTGGGACACACCTCAGGATGCAACAAGGATAACGGGGTATTATTATATTTTTGATCAGGTTGCAACAACAATGCCCAATGAAAAGAGCGGGACATTTATAAAAGACAACGAAATGGATTTTAACAATGTTTCTGACGGCACATGGTATTTCCACATTATTTCAAGGGATGAAGCCGGGAATATTTCCGATACAGCGTCCCATTATAAAATAAATATAGACACAACGCTTCCGAAACCTCCTTCGATATCGTCAATATCACATCCGGATATGACTAAGTGGTATAACAGCAATACCCCTTCTTTCAGCTGGACAATTCCCACGGATCCTGCGGGAATAGAAGGATATTATTATATATTTAATCAGATAAAAAGCACATATCCTGAAATAAACACGGCAAGCTGGACAAAGGGAACGATGGCGTCGTTTGTTGATGTGCCTGACGGCACATGGTATATTCACGTAATTGCAAAAGATAATGCCGGAAACATTTCCGAAACGGCTTCGCATATGCAGGTTAACGTTGCCATGACACCGCCTCCGCCGCTTGTTTTTTCATCTTCGCATCCGGAACAAGACAAGTGGTACAGGGATAAAAATGTAAAAATACAATGGAAAGCGCTGGAATATGTAAATGAGATTATCGGATATTATTACTGTCTTGATACCAACGAGTATACGATACCCGGACCAAAGCACAGTAAAACAATGGATACAAGCGCTGTTTTTTCTTCTCTCGGCGAAGGCACATGGTATTTCCATATTGTGTCTGTTGACAAGGAAGGCGTAATAGGGAAAAATGCATCCCATTATAAAATACGCATAAAAACAAAGAGCAAAATAAAAGGAACCGTAACCCAGAGCAACGGCATAATGCCTTATGCGGGCGCAAAAATTGAAGTAATGAGCGAAGACGGCACAACCCTTGGAACCGCCGTTTCGGATAAAGAAGGTAATTATGAAGTTGACGGATTATCAACGGGTAAAGTTCGGCTTAAAGTTGTTGCCGGAAATCTTCCGCCGCAGATGATATACGGAATAGAGATAAAGGAAGACGAACCTGAGAGAATACTTAATATAAGTTCCGAGATATGCGCCATTTTGGATAATACAACGGGAAAGATAACATTTAATTATTATATTCCCGAAGACGGAACGGTAAGCATTAAAATATACAATGAAAGCGGCAAAGTTCTTCATTCGATTGAAGAACAAAAAAAAGGCAGAATATATAACAGTTCTGTATGGGATTCATCAAAAGCGGGAGAAGGCACTTTCCTTTATCAGGTTATGTCAAAAGGGGTGTCGGGAAAGATAACAAGGTATGGAATAAGAAAAATAAAGAAAGGCTGAGTGTATTTTATGGCTAAAACATGCAAAAATTGCGGTTTTGAAAACAGGGAAAATGCTTCCTTTTGCAGCCAGTGCGGTGTTCCGCTGCAAAAACACGGTTTGGAAGCAAATCGCGCTTATGGAGTCAGAAGAAAACCTTTTACTCTGAAAGAAATTTTGATATTTGTTTCTGTAATAACCTTGATTGCCGTTGCTGCTTTTGCTTTTTTGAAAAATGATTCCGATAAAAGAAAAATTGCGGTATATGATGAAACACGAACAAAGTTTTCCGGTTCTGATGCGGTGCTTTTTTCGGGAGTAAAGGAAGAAAATTTTATTTTTGAAAAGCTTAGATTCGGAATGACCGAAGAGGAAATAAGAAAAATTTATCCTTTTGCCAAGATAAGTAATGATCCTGATTTTATTGCGTCAATTATGGTGCCTCAGGCGGAACTGAAAGAGCCTTTTCCTCATGCCAATTTTATGAGTCTTGGGATGTATGCCGGCAGGCTTTATGCGATTAAATTTGAGTTTGGGCCTTCCGAAGATTTTCAGAGACAGGTTGTTAAAATACCTGACGCCGATTTCAGATTGTACGGAAGGTATGAAGGCATAGCAACGTTGCTTAAAGGAATGCTTGGCAGACCCGATTTTGAAAAAAATGAAGCCGCTGAAAAAAGTTCAATACCGGCAAAAGTTAAGTATATAAAAGACGGTGTTGTAAACGGCAAAGGAACAAATGTTTATATTTATTGGATAAAGGGCGGAGTTAAGACGGAGGTTGTGTTATTTTCGATAAATTCAAAACTTCACTTTACGCTTAGATTTCTTGACAATAAAATATGGGAGAAAATAGGTAAAAAATAAATGCATCAGGACACGGCAAAAAAATTCTTCATAGTCCTGTCCGCCATGATTGTTATTGTGCCTGCGGTGATAAACCAGCGGGCATATGATGTTACAGGGATAAAAATAATAATTTTTTTTTGCTGTTCGTCCGTTTTGAGTTTGTTTTTTTTGTTTGAGAAAAAACTGTCCATAAAACCGGCAATGCTTCTTCCTCTTGTTTATGTCTTATGGGCATCCGTAAGCGCTTTGATGTCTCCGTATAAGGTGTTTACCATTATGCCTTTGATTACAATGATTTCGCTTTATATTATTTTCAGCGCTTCGGCTCTTTTGCCGGATAAATATGTTTATGTCATTAGAAGCATGATTATTATATCCTGCATAATTCCTCTTGGGGCCGGTGTTTTGCAGCTTATAATGCCTGATTTGTTTGCTCCGATGATGCAGTTTGGTTCACGGATACCATCGCTTTTTGGAAATCCCAATTTTTTTGGGGCATGGCTTGTTATTGTCTTTCCTGTATTGATGTGGCGCGGGTTTTACGGACTTGGCATGCAAAAATGGATTAATCTGGTTCTTGCGGCTTTGTGCGGTTTGATGATAGTTTTTACCGGAAGCAAAGCCGCAGCCGCGGGCTTTATTGCGGAGATTCTTATATTTGGATTATATTTTGTAATGCAAAGAGGAAAGACTGCCGCGGCATTTTTTATATCAATTATCTTTTTGATGCTGTCTTTTGTAATGACGGTACATGTAATAAAATTATCCGTGTTTACCAAAGAATCATTTTTTTTCAGACAGCAGGTATGGAAAGGGACTGTTGAAATGATAAAAACAAGACCGATTACAGGATTCGGCCCAGGAGCTTTTGCCGTGGCTTTTCCTTCTTACAGACCGGCTGAAATTATGAAATGGGCCGCCGAAGACGAATATGAAATTACATATCCGGAAAATTTTCTTTTGCAGTCGGGTGCGGAAACAGGAATACCCGGAATGCTGATTGCCGCGGCGCTTTTTATATTTGCCGTATATCTCGGGCTGAAGGAAGAAAAAGAGGCGCTTGATTTTGGCGCCGCAATTGCGGGAATAATTGTGGTTAATTTTTTTGGGGTTGACATGAATTATATATCAACTTCGGCTTTTGTTGCCATATATGCGGGTGTTCTTGCGGGAGGAAGCCGCGAAAAGAAAGGATTGACAATAAAAAATATGTGGTTGGCTGCAATTTTTGCTTTTATATTTGCCGTATATGGTTTATATGCATCTGTTAAGAAAGAGATATCTTCAAACTATCTTGCTGCGGGTATGGCGAAAGCAAGGATTGGATTATACGAGGATTCAATATATTTTTTTGACAGAGCAGTGGCTTTTAATGGCATCAATCTTGATGCGATTTATTTTATGGGAAAAGCTTTTTATGATTCCGGAAATAAAGAAAAATCTGTTTCTGTTTATGAAAAATTACAAAGTATTGCGCCTTTTTTTGTGTCTTTACAGCTTAAATTGGCAGATATCTATATGGAAAAAGGGATGCTTCAGGAAGCAAAGAATCATTACAAAAGAATGCTTGATGTAAATCCGTATTCCGAAGCAGCGGCCTATGGAATGGCAAAGGCGGCGTTTATGCTGGATAATCCTGTTGAGGCGGAAAAATATGTTCAAAAAGCAATTGAAAAACATGCAAACAGCCATACGCTTTACAATGCCCTTGGCAATCTTAAAATGAAGAAAATGGATTTTAAGGGCGCGTTTGCTGCATATAAAAAAGCGGTTGATTTGAGTCCTTCGGAAGATTATCATTATAATCTGATTCAGGCTGAGAAATTTATGAAAAAGGCGGAAAAATGAAAAAAATTGCTGTTTTTGTTTCTGGCGGCGGAAGCAATCTGCAGTCCATTATTGATTCCGTAAAAACAGGTTATATACCGAATGCCGGAGTTGAAATTGTTATATCAAACAAATCTGACGCATACGGTTTAAAAAGGGCAAAAGATGCGGGCATTGAAGCGGTTTTTGTCAACCCGAAAGATTTTGATTCAAGAGAAAGCTATGATGCCAAGCTTGCTTCGATGACAAGGGATAAGGGCATTGATTTGGTGTGTCTTGCTGGTTATATGAAAATTTTGACGCCTGTTTTTATAGATAATTTTGGAGGACCGATAATGAACATACACCCTTCATTGCTTCCCGCTTTTGGAGGCCCCGGCATGCACGGCATACATGTTCATGAGGCGGTTATTAAGTATGGAGTAAAAGTTTCAGGCTGCACGGTGCATTTTGTGGATAAAGGTGTGGATACGGGGCCTGTTATAATACAGAAAACAGCGCCTGTTTATCATACTGATACTCCGGAAACACTTCAAAAGCGTGTGCTGGAACTTGAACATATTGCATACACCGAAGCTGTTAAGCTGTTTTGTGAAGACAGGCTTGAAATTAAGGGAAGAACGGTACATATTAAATGAAGGATAATTACAATTACTGCGACAGCTGCGGAAAGGAATACGATAAAGGAATAAAAAAATGCCCTTCCTGCGGCGGAGTTGTTGCAAGACACGGCATAACCGGGCCTGTTCCGCAGACTGCCGAACTTTGTGAAATATATGATGAATCAGAGGGAGCACTGATCAGGGCTGTGCTCGAAGAAAACGGTATATTTTCGTTTTTAAGGGTAAATACAATGCCGGGTTCAAGATTAATTCTTTCCGCGTTCAAAAAAAGAGGATTATATACTGTTATAATAAACAAGGAAGATTATTTTAAGGCAAAAAAAATATTGAAAGACATAAGAAGAAAAAACGGAGGAAAGCATGTTAAAGGTTAAAAGAGCGCTTATCAGCGTTTCGGACAAAAATGGTCTTGTTGATTTTGCACGCGAGCTTGTATCAATGGGGGTTGAGATAATATCCACAGGAGGCACAAAAAAAGCCCTTCATCAGGCCGGACTGCCGGCTCTTGACATATCGGAGGTTACGGGGTTTCCTGAAATGCTGGACGGCAGAGTGAAGACACTGCATCCAAAAATTCACGGTGGACTGCTTGCTTTGCGTGAAAACCCTGAACATATGAAAACAATAGCGGAACACGGCATAAAAGAAATAGACATGGTGGTTGTCAATTTATATCCGTTTAAGGAAGTAATTAAAAAACCCGGAATTGAAATTGAAGAAGTTATAGAAAATATAGACATAGGCGGACCGTCAATGCTGCGTTCTGCCGCAAAGAACGCTTATTCTGTTGCGGTTATAACCGATGTTGCGGATTATGCCAAGGTTTTAAATGAAATGAAATCCGGCGGAATAAGCAGGGAAACACTTGATTATTTAAGGGTTAAGGCATACAGAACAACCGCTGATTATGATTCTTACATTTCTGATTATCTTGGTTCAAGGCTTCTTGGTGAAAAACTGCCCGACAGGATTACAATATCAGCGGACAAAAAACAGGAAATGCGATACGGAGAAAATCCTCATCAAAAAGCGGCTTTTTATGTTTTTCCTGATTATCCCGAAATAGGGCCGGGCAATTTAAAGCAGCTTCACGGCAAGGAACTTTCTTTTAACAATATTTATGATATTGATGCGGCGCTTTCAATTGTCAAATCATTTATGGATCCGGGTGTGGTAATAATAAAACATGCAAATCCATGCGGCGCGGCGGTTGACAAAGACATAACTCAGGCATACATAAAAGCGTTTGAGGCTGATCCGCTTTCGGCATTTGGCGGGATATGCGCAATTAACAGGCCTTGCACAGCTGGAATTGCGGAGCGCATAGACAAGATGTTCATGGAAGTCATTATTGCCCCGTCTTATGAACCGGCGGCTCTTGAAATACTGAAAAACAAGAAAAATATAAGGATAATGGAGAGCGGGCCAATATCAAGCGAGATTCCGGAGACATACGGCATAAGAAGCATGGATATAAGAAAAGTTACGGGAGGGCTTTTGGTTCAGGAACAGGATATGGTAAGGCTGAGTTCCAATGAACTTAAAGTTGTCACAAAAAGAGCTCCAACAGAGAAGGAAATGCAAGATCTGCTTTTTGCCTGGGATATTGTTAAATTTGTAAAGTCCAATGCCATTGTTGTGGTAAAAGACGGAGTTACCGTTGGGATTGGTCCGGGGCAAACCAACAGGGTCGGGGCTCTTTCAATCGCCGTTAAAAATGCCGGAGAAAAGGCAAAAGACGCATGTCTGGCGTCGGACGCTTTTTTTCCTTTTAAAGACAATATAGAGGAAGCAACCAAAGCCGGCATAAAGGCAATTATACAGCCCGGAGGATCTGTAAGGGATGCTGAATCCATAGAGGCATGCGATAAAGCCGGAATTGCCATGATATTCACCGGAATAAGGCATTTTAAGCATTGATATGTAGCGGTTGATTTATGCACGGCGGTGGTGTAAAATCAACAAAACGGAGAAAGGGCGTAAAAAAATGAAAAAGACCTTTTTTTCAGCTGTTTTATTTTTTGTTGCAGCCGCTATTTATGCCGAAGGTGCGGGTATAACCAGCCTTAATTTTCTTAAAATTTCACAAAGCGCGAGAGCATCGGGCATGGGGGAGGCTTTTACGGGAGTGGCCGATGATGTTAATGCGATTTTTTGGAATCCGGCAGGATTAACTCAGCTTACCAGGCATCAGGTATGCCTTATGCACTCTGCGTGGCTGATAGATTCAAACATTGAATATGCGGCTTATGCGATTCCCATGCCGGGCATCGGTTCCATCGGCATTTACGGTACATATCTTAATGCGGGGGAAATTATCAAAACAACCGAAGACCAGTTTGGGAATTACCAATTAACTGAAGAAAAAGCATCGGCTTCAAATTTTAATTTTTCTGTTGCTTTTGCGAAAAAACTTTCCGATTTTTTGGATGACAACTCCGTGTTTTCGGATATGTCCGCGGGATTAAGCGGAAGTTTTAATTCCGAAACAATTGCGGGAGATTCCGGAGGCGGAATAGGGTTTAATTTTTCAACTATTTATGTTCCAAAATATGAAAACTTTTCTTTGGGAATGGTAATACAAAATATAGGTTTCTCAAATAACAGACCGGTTATTCCTTCCTCGGTTAAACTTGGTTTTGGCTACAGATTTGCTCTTGAAGACATCCTGCTTCCTTTTAGAGAAGAGGGATATTTCACATTTCTTGAGAATAATGCGTCTTCCGATATAGATCTTATATACTATCCTGTTGAAAGAATAATGAGGCTTAATGTTGGTGCGGAAAATTATTGGAAACTTAACAAATTTCATTCCGTTGCCGCAAGGGTTGGCTATAAGTTTGGCCACGATCTTGGTTTTGTTGCGGGTTTAACCGCAGGGCTTGGATACAGACTTACGCCGGGTGACTCCGCAATTGAGATAGATTACTCTCTTAATCCGTACGGAGAGCTTGGTGTTTCTCATAAGATAGCATTAACCGCCAAATTTTTGGGCAAACCCGAAAACAGAATAACCGTAAATAAAGCCGAGGCGGCTCAGTACTATAAAATCGGATATGATGCATTGTATGCCAAAAATTACAGTGAAGCAATTTACGGTTTTTCACAGTGCTTGAAAAGAGACAGGGAATATGCGTCGGCTTATATAGGTATTGGCGCATGTTTCCTTAACACGGGAAAAAAAGATGTTGCAATTAAAGCGTATAAAAAAGCCCTTGAATTAAATCCTGACAATGAAAAATTAAGACAATTTATAGAAAATTATGAGCGTGAAAAAGCTTTAAAAAACAGCGGAGTAAATACTTTTCCTGAAAACAGAATAAGAACAACGGGGCAGCAATGAGAGTGACAATAAAAGACATAGCAAAAAGAGTGGGTGTTACACCGGCCACCGTATCAATGGTGATAAACAACAGCCCGAAGATAAGCATAAGGACAAAAGAAAGGGTTAATGCGGCAATCAAGGAAATGAAATATCATCCCAATTATATAGGAAGAAGTCTTGTTAAAGGAAAAACAAACAATATAGCAGTTGTTGCTTCTTTTTTTGCGTCTTTGTTTGCGCTGGAATCCGTCAGGGGCATTGAACAAAAGTTAAGAGATACGGGATATAATCTTGTGCTTTATTCAACCAGGGGTATGGAAAGCAATGAAAGAGATTTGCTTAGAAAAATATTCTACGAGAATATGGCGGATGGATTTATACTTATCAGTTTAAAACCTGATGAGGAATTGATATACGAAATGAAGGAAGAAGGAAGGCCGGTTGTGTTTATAGAAGAAATTGTTAAAGGCGCGCCAACGGTGAAATTCAACAACATAAAAGGCGCTTTTCTTGCCACGGAACATTTAATAAAAAAAGGCAGAAAAAAGATAGCAATAATCAACGGCACAAAAGGATTTAATGCCGAAGAAAGAATGAGAGGATATAAAGAAGCGCTTGAAGTTCATAATCTGCCTTTCAGGCATGATTTGGTGTTTGAAGCCATAGATTATTCTTTTGAAGAAGGTGCGGATGCGTTTAAATCTTTGGTTAAAAAAGGGAAGGATGCGGATTCCATATTCTGTGCGGCCGGCGATATAACCGCGGTTGGCGTTATGGATGCGGCCAAAAAAGCCGGCTATAAAATTCCGGAAGATCTTGCGATTGTCGGGTATGATGATGTATATCTTGCAAATCTTACAACGCCGGCTCTTACCACGGTCAGGCAGCCTATTGCGCAGATGGGTATGCAGGCTTTTGATCTTTTAACGGGAATGATAGAAGGCAAAATGCTGGATGAAAGCAGGATAATAAGTTTTGAACCGGAATTGATAATAAGAAATTCCGTCTGAATATTATGACCAGGGAAGGTTTGTTTTTTCTGTCGGCAATGATATCGCTCGCGGTTTTTGCAGGCACAATAAAAGGCGCAGGCACCACCTCGGGCGATTTTTTATTGGCTGATGTAAGCGCAAGAGAAGCTTCTTTGGGCGGAATTTATTCCCCGGGTTTTGCAAGGGCGACAGGGTCAACCGCAAATCCGGCCTGCCTGTATGGAATTGAAGCGCCGCAGCTGTTTTTTTCGCACTTTACAAGCGTGTTTTCAACAAATTTCGAACAGATTGTTTATGCGTCTTCGGCTGATAAAAACGAGTGGTTTTCTTTGTTCGGCATGTATTCGGGAAATTCCGATCTTTACAGGACGGATGATCAGGGAGTGCCGGTTGAGTTCATAGAAAATTATGATGTTGTTTTCGGCGGAGCTTTTGCCAGGGGAATTACGTCTGATATGGCGGCCGGGATAAATGTGAAACTTACGGCGGGCAGGATATATAAAAGTTCCATATACGGGGCTGCTGCAAATATAGGGGTTCTTCACAGAAATTTTGAGAACAGATATGTTTTGGGCGCGTCGCTTGAAAACATAGGAATGACTTCCGAGTATAAAAAGGAAAAATCTCTTTTCCCCGTGCTTTTCAGGGCGGGATACGGAATACATGTTCTTAGAAATGAATCGGACAGAGTTACGTTTTATATTGAAGAAAAAATTTTTATTGTTGAATATGAAGGGTCGGAAACCGCGGTTGGACTGGAAGCGGTTTATAATGATTTTTTTTCCGGGCGTATTGGCTATATTTTCGGAAGAGAGGAAGGAAGGGTTACAATAGGGGCTGGCGCGGTGTACGGAAATGTAAGGGTTGATTATTGTTATCAGCCTTTTTTTACCGCTGATAATGCGCACAGAATAACGTTGGGATTGAGGTTTTAATGGACGAAAAGGAGCTTATAAAAAAGCTAAAACAGGGTAAGAACGAATTTTTCCCGGAGCTTATATCAAAATATAAGAGTGTTGTTTTTGGTCATGCAATGAGTTATTTAAGAAATGCGCAGGATGCCGAAGATGTAACCCAGGAAATATTTGTTAATATATTTAATTATATAAAAAATTTCAGGGGAGATTCTTCGCTGTCAACATGGATTTACAGAATAACCGTTAATACATGTAAAAACAAATTAAAACAGTTAAGCAGGATCAGATCCCGTATTGCCGATGAACCAATGGAAAATTCGGAAGACGGACAGCCGGAAAGCATGATTGCATGCATAAGGGAAAAGCAGGAAAAAGAACCTGACAATGTTTATATTTCAAATGAGGTCAGGAATACCGTTTATAAAAGAATGGGCGAGCTGCCTGAAGAACAGAGAGAAGTGATAACATTACGCGATATAGACGGGCTTTCTTATGAGGAGATAGCAAAGATTACCAAACAGTCTGTACAAGCGGTAAAGAGCAAGCTTTTCAGGGCAAGAGAAAACTTAAGGTCAAAATTAAAAAGTGACGGTATTTTTTAGCGAAACTTTTAAAGGGCGTTGTTGTCTTAATATGCAAGAGGTGAAATATGGGAAATATGAAATGTGAAAAGATAAAAGAGCTGATAAACTTGGAAATTGACGGAATGCTTGATGAAGGCTTAAAAACCGGGCTTCTTGAGCATTTAAAAGCATGTTCTGATTGTGCTCGCGTATATAATGAATTTAAACTGATGGCAGGTGCTGTGAGGTCAATTGAATTCATTGAGCCGGCCTATCTTGAATCAAAAATTAATGCGGCGGTTATACAGTCGCAAAAAAGTTTAACAAGGCCTGTTTTCGCTAAAAAACTTATTCCTGCAATGGGATTGTCTTTTATGACAGTTATTGCGGCTGCCTTCTTTATTATATATAACGATAAAGGTCAAAAAAACAATATTCAGACAGCTTCCGTTATAAGCAGCGCGGAACCTAAAATATTGGCAAATGTTCCCGATGTCAAAAAAAGCGCTGTAAATAAAAATGCTGCTGCGGAAATAAAAAAAGAGACAGAAAGTAATAATATAATAAATGAAGAAACAAAAGGTTTTGTTAAATATGAAGCGCCTGTATATGAAAACAGAATGGTCAAGGCGTCTGTTTTAAAGCAGGAACAATCTGCTGCTGCAAAAGTTGCTGAAAACACTGATGAATCAAAGCCGGTATTTAGCGCGGCAAAGGATGAAGGAACTCCCACTCCGGGCACAGGTATATTGGACCGCGAGAAAGCCGTAATTGCAAATAATGTGATAAATCCAAACACAGGTATGGCGGCAACAATAAAATTTAAGGTTGAAGAGACATCACGGGTAAAGATAACCGTTTATGACAAAGCTGTAAGAGTTGTTGCTGTTCTTCTTGATACTGAAAAACAGCCTGGTGTTTATGAAGTCCCATGGAACGGGAAAACAGACGGAAATGTTATTGTAAGAGACGGGGTTTATTTTGTAACAATTCAAATTGGAAAACAGGTTATAAAAAGAAATATTGTTGTTTCCAAGAATTTTTAATGAAATTATTTTTTGTAGAAGCTGTTTAAATGTTTAAATTAAATTTATAACGTTAGAATTTAATCCGCAATACGGATCTAAATTTTACTTGGCAAAACACCCTAAATGGGTTAAAATAAATTTAAAAATAAGCACGGGGTGAAACATGAAGAAAATTTTAATGTTCACATGTTTAATCGTTATAATTATGGTGCATGGAATCTGGGCTGCGGGTAATTATCCTTTCCCCCAAAGAGGAAGTGTTACATACCCTTATGGCATCAGAGCAAGCAATACTGTATACAGCGAGACAAATATTAGGAATAATTACAGCACGTGGAAAAGCAGATATGTTCAATCAGGAGGATGCACGGGGTGCCTTAAAGTTGTAAGTCCGGAGCCTGTGCCCGGATATGGAAGCAATTATACAGTATCTGAAGGTATTGCTTATGGAATGCTTATTTCCGTGTATATGGATGACAAAACAACATTTGACGGTTTATGGGCTTTTAAAGCAAATAAAGGCGCAGCAAAACTGGCCGCGGGCAAAGCAAATTCTTTGATGCCATGGGTAATTGATACCAGTAATAATATTGTTGACTATAATTCTGCGACAGACGCCGACATAGATATAGCTTTTGCTTTGCTTATGGCGGACAAGCAATGGGGAAGCGGAGGAACATATAATTATTATAATCTTGCTTTAACTGAAATCACACAGATAAGGCAGTATGATGTTGCGCTTGACAATCATCTTAAACCTGGAGACGGATGGGATGACCATACATTCCCTTCTTATTTTATTCCAGCTTTTACAAGAGAGTTTGCAAATGTTGATACCGCAAATGCGGCAAAATGGAATACTGTAACAAACAAGTGTCTTGATATGATTAACACATCGGCGAATTCAACAACAGGATTGGTTGGCGAAATTATAACAACAACAGGGCAGCCGATTAATTATTCAAGCGGCGGAAATGACGGCAGAATTTATAAATATAATTCCTGCCGTGTGCCTTGGCGTTATGCAATGGATTACTGCTGGAACGGCAATGCAACGGCCGGAACACAGACATATGCAAACAAACTGGCAACTTTTTTTGCGGGTAAAGGCGCCAACAACATATATGACGGATATTGGGTTTCAAGCGGTTCGCAGGAAGGAACAAACAGAAATGCCGCGTTTACTGGCCCTGCGGGATGCTCTTTGATGGTTACAACAAACCAGACAACTTTGGATAATTTTTACAGCTCTTTGTCGGGGTTCAATGTTACGGAAACTTATTATAACGGTTCATTACAGATGCTTACAATGCTGTTTATGTCGGGTAATATGCCGAATTTCAGGGCAATAGGTCCGCCTCAGCCCACGGCAACCCCTACAACGCCGCCTACGGGGCAGCTTCTTGATGACTTTGAAGATTATATGCCTTATTGGAACACACAAAATAATTGGGGCGGATACTGGTATACATATAAAGCAGGCGGAACAGCGGCAATAACATTCCCAAGCGGTTCTCATGTAACAATGACGGCAGGCGGTCCTACAGGGTCCACATATTACTGCAGACTGCAGGGAACAATAGGCGGAGGAACCGATTATCCTTTTATTGGTGTCGGGACCGAACTTGCCGAAGATGCCACAACTTTGAATAAGGTTGTTAATGTTTCCGCTTTTACGGGAATAAGATTTTGGGTAAAAGGAAACGGAACACTGGCTTACAGTTTAAGGTTAATGCCCATAAGCACAATCGACACGGGATATAATGATTATAAATACACATTTATTCCGCCTTCAACATGGACTCAGATTGCAATACCTTTTACTGATTTTACACAGGAAACAGGAT